>CAKMZE010000090.1:0-9359 GCA_929200295.1 uncultured Alphaproteobacteria bacterium | reverse complement strand
GCACACATGCTGGGATCAGGCCGAAACAGCCCATGGCGGGCCGTTTCCAGAGGTTTGCACACATGACATCTTTCTCAATTGCATTTTCGCAAGGCCCGGTGCGCCTGTGTTCATTGACAACACCGCACTTAACACAAACCGCGCGCTGCGCGTTATCGGTGATATCGCCTGCGACCCAGACAGCAGCTATTCCCCGATCAAAGTGTACAATCGCTGCACCACATGGGAGCACCCGATGCTGCGTGTCCATAACGACCCAATCCTTGATGTGACTGCAATCGACAATCTACCCTCGCTGTTACCGCGCGAAAGCTCGGACGATTTTGCCGCACAGCTCTTGCCGCATCTGTCGGGCTTTAACGCTGATCCTGATCAGATCTGGCAACGCACCGCTGCCGTGTTTCGCGCAGCGATTACGCAGGCCGGTCTTTAGCGCAGTTGGTCTTTAGCCAAGCTGCGCTTTGACAGCCGCGCCCGCTTTGGCAAAATCCATCTGGCCTGTATATTTGGCCTTAAGCGCAGCCATCACCTTGCCCATATCGCGGATGCTTTCGGCGCTGACGTCAGTGACCGCTTGCTCAATCGCAGCTGCCATCTCGGCCTCGGTCAATTGCTTTGGTAAAAAGCTTTCGATCACTTTGATCTCTGACAGCTCTTTTGCGGCCAGTTCCAAACGACCGCCCTCTTCATAGGCGCGCGCGCTTTCTTGACGTTGTTTGACCATACGGCCCAATATCGCCAAGACATCGGTATCGCCTTTTTGATCTGCATCCTCATCTGACACGCGTTGCGCAATGTCATGATCCTTGATCGCGGCGTTGATCAGGCGCAATGTCGAGAGACGATCAACATCTTTCGCTTTCATCGCCTCTTTCAAAGCTGTCGCGATTCTGGTGCGCATGTCCATGTAGGCTCCTGTCGGTGCAAATCACAGTCACCCACATTAACGATAAACAGTTTTGCACGCAACACCCAGAGCACCTTATTTTATTGGGCCAATATACGGTGATAGGTGCTTGACCATAGGTCTGCGCGCCCTTAGACACAGGACAATTTGCCGGATCAGAATCGTATGGGGGTCTCTTTGGTTATGACAGACACACGCAGCACACCAACCGCTTGTCTTGCTCTGGCAGACGGCACGCTCTTTTATGGATACGGATTTGGCGCAGAGGGCCAGACGGTCGCTGAGCTGTGTTTTAACACCGCCATGACCGGCTACCAAGAGATTATGACCGACCCCTCATATGCAGGCCAAGTCGTCACATTTACCTTTCCGCATATCGGAAATACCGGCGTCACCCCAGAGGATGACGAAACCGCAACGCCCGTTGCGGCTGGCATGGTCGTGAAATGGGACCCAACAACCCCCTCAAACTGGCGCGCAACAGGCGAGCTAGGCCCATGGCTGGCGCAAAAGGGCCGGATCGGGATCGGCGGTATCGACACCCGCAGACTGACCCGTGCGATCCGCCAGCAAGGCGCGCCACATGTGGCGATGGCCCATGATCCGAACGGTGATTTTGACACAGCAGCACTTGTAAAGGCCGCCAAAGATTTCAGCGGGCTCGAAGGGCTTGATCTGGCCAAGGATGTGACATGCGCGCAGTCATATCGCTGGGATGAAATGCGCTGGGCCTGGCCAGAGGGCTATGCCAGGCAAACCGACCCAAAGTATAAGGTCGTCGCGGTAGATTTCGGCGCAAAGCGCAATATCTTGCGCTGCTTGGCCTCGGCTGGATGCGACGTCACTGTTTTGCCAGCGACCGCCACAACCGAGGACGTCTTGGCCCATAATCCAGATGGTGTGTTTTTATCCAACGGCCCCGGCGATCCTGCCGCAACCGGGGCTTATGCGGTTCCGATGATCAAGGGCGTTCTTGAGCAAAGCGATGTGCCGATTTTTGGCATCTGCCTTGGCCACCAAATGCTCGCCCTCGCGCTGGGCCTGAAAACGATCAAGATGAACCACGGCCACCACGGGGCGAACCACCCTGTTAAGGATCAGGAAACTGGCAAGGTTGAAATCACCTCGATGAACCACGGGTTTACTGTCGATAGACATAACCTGCCGGATCATGTGATCGAAACACATCTCTCTCTTTTTGATAAGTCAAATTGCGGCATTCGCCACAAAGACCGCCCAGTGTTTTCTGTGCAATATCACCCCGAGGCCTCGCCCGGGCCCCAAGACAGCTATTACCTGTTTGAACGCTTTGCCGAGGCAATGCAGGCCCGCGCCTAAAGCCGCTGTGTGGTTAACCCACTTTTAAGAAATCTGGCTTAAACCCTTGTTAACTAACATGGGGGCTCGGATGTCTATTGGAACGCCGATTGCCAGAGCTTGGGCGTCGCCAGTCACAGACACCTGGGCACAACGGCTTGTTACAGCACATGACATTACGCCGCGCACGCTGAAATCTGCGCGTGTGTCTGCGCGATTACATGGCAAACCCTTGGCAGAGGTTTTGCCAATTGCGCATGATGTCTCACGTCTGAGCATATCGAAAGCTGTTGGCGCACAATACCATGCCCAAGTTGTCGATCCCCGACAAGACCCGCCTGATACGGCGCTCATCGCCACATGGGGTGCACATCACTGCATACGCGATGGGCTGCTTCCATGGCGGCGTGTTGGCGCATGCACCGTTATTCTGACCTATCGTACCGCGTATTTCGCAGCCAAACGTAGCGCGCTTGAGGCACAATTTGGTCCCGTGCGCATGGCGATCACCACCGAGCATCAGCTCAACACTGCGGTCTCTGATCGCTTTTCCCAACAGCTTGTATCGCGCGCAGAAAATCGGGTGCCCGATCACGTCAGCAGCCGCACATGGAACACCCGCAACGCATGCCTTTACGGTCTATCTGTTTTGATCACCCTCTACGTTGCATTTATGCTGAGCCCCACAGTGACCTTGGGCGTTCTCACTGGCATTGCTCTGATGACACTGCTCGGGCAGACGGTCATGAAACTGATCGCCATTGCGTTCGCTTTTCGCAGGCATAACGTTACACATGACCCGCATCCAACACAGCCCCTGCCCACGATCACCGTGCTCGTCCCGCTCTATAAAGAAAAGGAAATCGCGGATCATCTTCTCAAACGCTTACGTGCCATAGAATACCCGCGCGAGGATTTGGATGTGTGTCTCATCATCGAGGCGGATGATGCAACAACCCGCGCCGCATTGGGTGTGACCAACCTGCCCACTTGGATGCGCGTAATTTCCGTTCCCAAAGGCACGCTCAAAACAAAACCCCGTGCCATGAACTACGCATTGGATTTCGCCCATGGCGAGATCATCGGCATCTATGATGCAGAGGACGCACCCGCCTCAGATCAGCTCTACCGCGTTGCAAAACGCTTTGCCAATCGCGGACCAGAAGTGGCCTGCCTGCAAGGGGTGCTCGATTATTACAACGCGCCTGTGAATTGGCTCACCCGGTGCTTTGCGCTAGAATACGCAAGCTGGTTCCGGGTCATTTTACCGGGCTATGCCAAGCTAGGCATGGTCGTACCACTGGGCGGCACAACGCTGTTTTTCCGCCGCGATGTGCTTGAAAACCTTGGTGCTTGGGATGCGCATAATGTGACCGAAGATGCAGATCTTGGCGTGCGCTTGGCCCGCAATGGCTATGTCACAGAGCTGATCAACACCACAACCGAGGAAGAGGCCAATGGTCGTATTTGGCCGTGGATCAAACAGCGCAGCCGCTGGCTAAAGGGCTATGCAGTGACCTATGGCGTGCATATGCGCGACCCTGGAAAGTTACTCAAAGACCTAGGTCTTTGGCGGTTTCTCGCGTTTCAATTGCAATTTGGCGGCACGCTGATCAATTTTGTTTTGGCACCACTCCTGTTGTCGTTTTGGATCATGCCTTTTGGTTTTCCGCACCCTTTGGCAGCCCTGTTTTCTGGTGCTGTTTTATATACTGTCATGGCGATCTTTATCACCTCAGAGCTCGCCAATATTGCCGCTGCAACGCTTGGCGCTTGCAAGGCGGGCAAGCCGTGGCTCGCAAAATGGGCTGTGACATTGCACCTATACTTTCCGCTCGCGGCACTCGCCGCCTATAAAGGACTGTACGAGCTGGCGTGGAAACCGTTTTATTGGGACAAAACAACCCACGGCGTTCTGATGGGCAAAACCAAAATCTAGGGCCTAATTTGCAGCCTCAACAGCCGAGGCTTCTAGTTTTAATCGTGTGACATACGCCTTTGAAATATGATCACGCAAAGCGCGATCTGCCGCATCACCGTCGCCGTTTTCAATCGCCGCAACAATTGCCGCATGCTCTGCCAGCGTATCCGCACTGCGTCCTTCGGCCGCCAGTGATGTTGTCGCCAAAAGCGCCATTGAACGATGCACAAGATCAAGCTGCTGCACCAGAAAACGGTTATGACTGGCCAAATGAATTTGCTTATGAAACCGCCTGTTGGCGCGGCTCAAGGCATCAGGGTTGCCGACCAATGCTTGATCATCCTCCAGCATATCGCGCAGTACGCGCACCTCTTCGGGTGTTGCATGGCTTGCCGCAAGACGCGCCGCTAACCCCTCAAGCTCGCCGCGCACAACGTAAAGCTCTGACACTTGGGTGTGATCCAACGAGGCCACAATCAGTGAACGCCCATCGCGGGTCAGCAAATTTTGCGTCTCAAGACGCTGCAACGCCTCGCGAATGGGCGTGCGCGACACGCCAAAACGATCCGCCAGCTCAGATTCGACCAAGCGGTCGCCCGGCACATAAAGATGGCTGTCAATCGCCTCGAGGATCAACGCGTAAGCGTCCTTGTGGTATCCTTTACCGTCCTGCATCCGCCTCACCCTTGGTCGCGATTTTCTCTAGCCTAAACCCGCCTTGGCAGTGACGCAATGATTGTCAAACATCGCGATGACTTGTCGCAGAGGCACATGAAAAGCTTTTCGCGCAGACTACGGCAGCCTATGTCAGATAGATATGGAACGCATCGAAACAGACATTGTGATTTCTGGCGGAGGCATCGCGGGGCTCACCGCGGCGGCGGCCTTTGGCACGGCTGGTTTTCGTGTCGTCATTGTTGACCCAACCCCGCCTGTGACGACAGCAGATGCAGATGGGGCAGACCTACGCACCACCGCCTTTTTGCAGCCCGCACAGGCGTTTCTTGCCCAAGCCGGGCTTTGGGACACGCTGGCACCATATGCGACCCCCTTAAACGTGATGCGCATTATTGATGCCGCCCAAGACCCAGCCATAACCACCGATTTCATCGCTTCAGAAATCTCGGACGAGCCGTTTGGGTGGAATTTACCCAACTGGCGCTTGCGGCAAAAAATACTGGAGCGGCTCAACGCCTTAGACACAGTGCAGTTTCGACAAAAGGTCGGGTTTGACAGCATGCTCACCCGCAGCCATGAGAACCGCGTGCGATTGACTGATGGCACACAGATCAGCTGCCAGCTATTGATCGGCGCTGACGGGCGCAATTCGGCTGTCAGGCGCGCGGCACGGATTGAGGCCACGCTCACGCGCTATGGGCAAAAGGCTGTGACATGTGCGGTGACGCACCCCACACCGCATCATAATGTCTCAACCGAGGTGCACCGCAAAGGCGGGCCGTTTACCCTTGTCCCCCTGCCCGACCATAATGGGTCACCTTGTTCTGCTGTTGTTTGGATGACCGCGATTGCAGAGGCGGACCGTTTGTATGGGCTGGATGACACAGCGTTTAATCACGCGGCCACTGACCGCTCTGCTGAAACGCTCGGGCCATTACAGCTCGTCTCACCGCGCAGTGTTTGGCCCATCATCAGCCAGATCGCCAGCCAGTTAACCGCTGAGCGCACAGCGCTCGTGGCCGAAGCCGCGCATGTGATGCCGCCCATTGGGGCGCAGGGGCTGAATATGTCATTGACCGATCTCGCGACGCTTTGCGATCTGGCGCAGGAGCACCCGCTTGGCAGCCCCGATATGCTCGATCACTACGCCAAGACACGCCATAGGGATATGAAGCTACGGGTGGCAGGGATTGATGCGCTTAATCGTGCCTCTCAGACAGGGCGGCCGCTGTTACAAAACCTGCGCGCATCAGGGATCAAAGCCTTGGGCGATATCACCCCATTGCGCAAACAGCTGATGCAATTAGGGCTTGGCGTGCGCTAACCCAACGGCCCCGGACGGCGTTCTTCTGACAAAAGCACATTCGCCTCGACATCGCCAACACCGGGCAGCGTCATGATCCGCCTGCGCAGCACACGCTCAAAATCAGCGAGATCGCGCGCGACAACACGCAAGCGGTAATCATAAAGCCCCAGCACATGCTCAACCGTTTGCACCTCGGGGATGGCCGTGACCGCACGCTCAAAATCCTCGAGGCTCACGCGGCCCTTGGTGGCAAGCTTGATGCCCAAAAATACGGTCACATCAAAGCCTAGCTTTTCAGCATCCAGAACCAGCTGCCGTCCGGCAAGCACCCCATCCTCACGAAGGCGTTTGATCCGCCGCCATGTCGCGGGTTGGCTCAGGTTTAGCTTGCGGCCCAATTGGCTGGCCGATTGCCGTGCATCACGGCTGAGCTGGCGCAAAATATCATAATCAATCTTATCCCGGCTCATAGCGGCAACCGCCTGTCTGATTTCACGGTTGAGACAGTCATAAGCGCCTCAATATCTGCGATATGCGGGAGATTAAGCACCTGATTGCGATACACCGTTTGATAATGCGCCAGATCTTTCGCCACCAAGGACAGACGCACATCCACACGGCCCAAAAATGTTTGGATTTCCAGCACCTCAGGCACAAGGCGCGCGGCGATCAAAAAATCATCAAACGCGCGGGCAATGGTTTTATCCAGCGTGATGCGCAAGGACACCTGCACCGTGTACCCCAATGCCGCCCAATTAATCAGCGCTGTTTGGCCCATTAAAATGCCAGCCTCGGACAGCCGCTCGACCCTGCGGGTAACCTGCGCTGCGGTCAAATGCGTCAACGCCGCAAGCTCAGGTGCTGTTAAAGCAGGGTCATCCTGCAAGCTCCGCAAGAGTGCTTTATCATCAGCATCAAGCATAGTTATTATGTATATTTGTCAATTGGCGCATAGAAATATCACTATCGCATGAAAATTACCCGAAATCAATCTCACAAACCCGCCAATTCTGCCCTATAGATCAATGCAGAAATCAATGAGGAGTATGCCAAATGCGCGTATATTATGATCGCGATTGCGATGTGAACCTAATCAAAGACAAAAAAGTCGCCATTCTGGGCTACGGTAGCCAAGGCCACGCACATGCGCTGAACTTGCGCGACAGTGGCGCAAAGAACCTCGTGGTTGCTTTGCGCGAGGGCTCGCCCTCACAAGCCAAAGCCGAAGGCGAAGGTCTTAAGGTTATGGGGATTTCCGAGGCCGCAGCATGGTGTGATGTGATTATGTTCACAATGCCCGATGAGCTACAGGCCGAGACATACAAAAAATATGTCCATGATCACCTGAAGCCCGGCTCAGCCATGGCATTTGCCCATGGTCTTAATGTCCACTTTGGCCTGATCGAGCCAAAAGAAGGCGTTGACGTGATCATGATGGCACCAAAGGGCCCAGGTCACACAGTGCGCGGCGAATACACCAAAGGCGGCGGCGTGCCATGCTTGGTAGCGGTGCATGAGGATGCATCAGGCAAAGCGCTTGAGGTTGGCCTGTCATATTGTTCCGCAATCGGTGGCGGCCGCTCTGGCATTATCGAAACCAACTTCCGTCAGGAATGTGAAACAGACCTCTTTGGTGAGCAGGCCGTGCTATGCGGCGGTATCGTCGAGCTGATCCGCATGGGCTTTGAAACACTGGTCGAGGCAGGCTACGAGCCCGAGATGGCCTATTTTGAATGCCTGCACGAAACAAAACTGATCGTGGATCTGATCTATGAAGGCGGCATCGCCAACATGAACTACTCGATCTCAAACACCGCTGAATACGGCGAATATGTTTCTGGTCCACGCATCCTACCTTATGCAGAAACAAAGCAGCGTATGAAAGACGTGCTCACAGACATCCAAACAGGTAAGTTCGTGCGTGACTTCATGCAAGAAAACGCTGTTGGGCAGCCGTCCTTTAAAGCCACCCGCCGGATCAACGACGAGCACGAGATCGAAAAAGTCGGTGCAAAACTGCGCGCGATGATGCCATGGATCTCTGACGGTAAAATGGTGGACAAGGCAAAGAACTAAGCCCCACACCCTACACTAGGATTTGGCCGCCTCAATCTTGGGGCGGCCTTTTTCGTGCCATCACACTACGCATTCAGCACGATGCTCACAGCTTTTGCTATCAACAATGCATAGACGCGATTCTTCATCGATTGATGTGGAATAAAAACGCTATAGACAAAGCCAGACCGCTCTGCTCCAACCGGCCTTATGACCAATCAACCAACAACCGCCAATTGGGCCGGTATTCTTATTTTAGGTGTGATCTGGGGTGGCACATTTATGGTGGTGCGTATTGCGCTTGATGGCTACGGGCCGTTTACCGTTGCTGCGAGCCGCACCAGCCTTGGCGCTATCGCGCTTCTGGCCATGATGGTGATCATGCGGCGCCCGCTTCCTGTTTTTGACAGGGTGATGATCGCATATCTGGTTGTGATTGGCCTCTTAAACACGGCTTTGCCATTTGCATTGCTCAGCTGGGGCCAGCAGTATGTGCCGTCGGCCTTTGCCGGGCTTTCAATGGCCGCGCTGCCGCTTTTCGTTTTACCGCTTGCACATTTTCTCAGCGATGAAAGCCTGACCCGCCGTAGCTTCCTTGGCGTCATCTTGGGGTTTTGCGGTGCTTTCGTACTCATCGGCCCATCCGCCTTGCAGATTGGATCGGGGGTAGAGCCCTTGGGACAGCTCGCCTGTCTTGCCGCAGCATTATCTTATGCGATCTCAAGCGTGCTCACCCGCAGATGCCCGCCCATTGATCCCATTTCCATGGCCGCACTTCTACTTTTGATCGGCGCAATCGCCCTGCTACCTGCAATGCTGATTTACGAAGGTCTACCCCAGTACACAGATATGCGCAGCACCTGGGCGATCATACTGCTCGGTCTCATCCCGACAGCCTTTGCAGCCCTTTTACGGGTCACGATCATTCGCACAGCGGGTGCCGTGTTCTTAACCCTGGTCAATTATCAGGTCCCGATATGGGCTATGCTGATGGGTGCGCTTATCCTAAACGAGGCGCTCCCCTGGCGGTTCTTTGCAGCGCTGGCACTTATCTTATGCGGTCTGGCCATCAGCCAATGGCCTAGCCTGCGCCGTTTCATGCACCCCATCACAAAGACGACCCATTCTTAGGTTTTGAAATATCCCGGGGGTCTGGGGGCTGGCCCCCAGTGGTG
>CAKMZE010000089.1:5630-11379 GCA_929200295.1 uncultured Alphaproteobacteria bacterium | reverse complement strand
AATAAAGGAGTGCGACACCACATGACGCATCACCAAACATCACGCATTCATGCATCAACAGTCGATTTATCTTTTAGATAATAGCATTTTAATGGAATTGTGAATGCAACATCTCGTCAACCAATTTTCTGCAGGCTGTTCGCACATCGCGGGTCATATGACTTGCGGTACGCGCATTAGCGCACAGAAAAGGAACTGACGACCATGTTTAAAAAGACACTTGCAACAACAGCACTCGTAGCGCTTACAGCCTGTATGGGTAGCCTCGATAGCCCCGAAGTAACCCGCGGCTATACAGGGTCTACTGTGTGCGGTGGCATGAACGGAATTAGCGCAACATATATTAACAACAACGGCGGGTTTGCTTCTCGCTGTGGACCGCAATCACAATCGCCGTATAGCTACCGCTAGCGTGCACAAAGCCTTGGACGATCAGAAAGGTCTGGACAAGGCACCATGAAATGAGGGGAAGATGGTAACAACATATCTGACGTTTACGCAAAGCGTAATCGCCGCCGCCCGCCCCTCATCCATGTCTCAGCGCAATGCTGTGGACATTTCCAATACACAACATTCTAACCAACGTACTCAGGCGCGTCATGCATCACAGCATGCGCGTCTTTACGCTTCCTTAACGTCAAAATTATGCCATTTATGTATAATAACACATAAAAAGGTGTCGATACACGGCATTGGCTAAAAACAGGAAAGCGTTATGAAACTTAATAATAAAATCGCACTTATCACTCTCACAGCTCTGACATTGTCAGCTTGTGGCGGCTCTGCAAATCTCGCTGATTTGCCAGTTCGTGATAAGCCGCAAGCTCAATCACCTTACACTTATTTGCAAGCGGCTCCGGTTGCTACATTTGAGCGTTAGGTATCACCGGATGTCGCCCCGCCTCGCGTAGCGGCATACACCAACGACCAACTCAAGGACCACATATATGGCTATTCTCGTTAATGAAAACACCCGCGTGATCTGCCAGGGCCTCACAGGTTCTCAGGGCACGTTCCATTCCGAGCAAGCCATAGAATACGGAACAAAGATGGTTGGCGGTGTGACACCAGGTAAAGGCGGGCAAACCCACTTGGAATTGCCCATCTTTAACTCAGTCCACGAAGCAAAAGCGAAAACAGATGCCAATGCATCCGTGATCTATGTTCCGCCGCCCTTTGCGGCAGATTCAATTCTTGAGGCGATTGACGCCGAAATGGAGCTAATCATTTGCATTACAGAAGGCATCCCTGTGTTGGACATGATGCGCGTGAAACGCGCACTTGAGAATTCTACCAGCCGTCTCATCGGGCCAAACTGCCCCGGCGTTATCACCCCTGATGCCTGCAAGATCGGCATTATGCCCGGGCATATCCACACCCGCGGCTCTGTTGGGGTTGTCTCGCGCTCAGGCACGCTGACCTATGAAGCCGTGAAACAAACCTCTGATTCAGGTCTCGGCCAATCCACTGCGGTTGGTATCGGTGGTGACCCGATCAAAGGCACAGAGCATATCGATGTGTTAGATATGTTCCTTGATGATGATGAGACACATTCGATCATTATGATCGGCGAGATCGGCGGCACTGCAGAAGAAGAAGCCGCCGAATTCCTCGCAGAGCAAAAGAAAAAGGGTCGTTGGAAACCTGTTGCAGGGTTTATTGCCGGCCGTACCGCCCCCCCGGGGCGCCGCATGGGCCACGCTGGCGCGATTGTCGCTGGCGGCAAGGGCGACGCGGAAAGCAAAATCGAAGCGATGAAATCTGCGGGTATCATCGTCGCTGACAGCCCCGCCACCTTGGGCGAAGCTGTGTTAGAAGCGATCGGCTGATGCCACATGCACCCCATATCACATTGGCGCCGCTGCCCACGCAGCAAGGCACCAAGTGCTATGGGGCTAAAAATGCACATTCTGGCATTTCATTCAGGCGCTCTTTAGGCTTTGCACAAACAATTTTAATCGATTGCTCCTAAACGGCTGGTATAACAATTCTCAATGAGGTCCCCTCATGAATGACCACTCACCCAACGACACGTTCCACGCCTCATCATTTTTGCAAGGACATAACGCTGAATATGTTGAACAGCTTTATGCCCGCTATGCAGATAACCCCAACGCTGTCGATGAAAGCTGGCAGGCGTTCTTTCAGTCATTAGGGGACACGGCCGCTGACGCCAAAGCCGAAGCAAACGGCGCGTCTTGGGGCCGCCATGATTGGCCGCCTGTTCCAAATGATGATCTGACCGCCGCGCTTGATGGGCAATGGGCCGCAGAGCCCGAGGCCGCTGCGAAAAAGATCAAGGGAAAAGCCGCCGAAAAAGGTGTCGGCCTTTCCGAGGAACAGGTGCGCAACGCGGTGCTCGATTCGATCCGCGCGTTGATGATCATCCGCTCTTACCGGATTCGCGGCCACCTGATTGCTGATCTTGATCCCTTGGGCATGCGTGCAAACGATCCGCACCCAGAGCTTGATCCAGCATCTTACGGCTTTACGCCTGCGGATATGGATCGCCCGATCTTTATCGATAATGTTCTGGGGCTCGAAGTGGCCACCATGAATGAGATCCTCGCGATTGTACGCCGCACATATTGCGGCACATTCGCCCTGCAATACATGCATATCTCAAACCCCGAAGAGGCTGCTTGGCTCAAAGAACGGATTGAGGGCTATGGCAAAGAGATCGCCTTTACCACCGAAGGGCGCAAAGCTATTCTGAATAGCCTTGTGCAAGCTGAAGGGTTCGAGAAATTCCTCCATGTGAAATACATGGGTACCAAACGGTTTGGCCTCGATGGTGGTGAAAGCCTGATCCCCGCGATGGAGCAGATCATCAAACGCGGCGGGCAGCTTGGGCTTGAGGATATCGTCATCGGCATGCCGCACCGTGGGCGGCTTTCTGTGCTAGCGAATGTCATGCAAAAGCCGTACCGCGCGATCTTTAACGAATTTCAGGGCGGATCATTCAAGCCCGAGGATGTCGATGGCTCCGGTGATGTGAAATACCACCTTGGCGCCTCGTCTGACCGTGAATTTGACGGCAATAATGTGCATTTGTCGCTCACCGCGAACCCGTCTCACCTTGAGGCCGTAAACCCGGTTGTTCTGGGCAAGGTGCGCGCCAAGCAAGACCAAATGAATGACGCAAACCGCACACGGGTGATGGGCATCTTGCTGCATGGTGATGCGGCCTTTGCTGGGCAGGGTGTCGTGGCCGAGGGCTTTGGCCTCTCTGGGCTCAAGGGTCATAAAACCGGCGGCACAATGCATATCGTTGTGAATAACCAGATCGGTTTCACCACCGCACCGCATTTCAGCCGATCAAGCCCTTATCCAACCGATATCGCGCTGATGGTTGAGGCGCCGATCTTCCACGTCAATGGTGACGATCCTGAGGCCGTGGTGCATGCAGCCCGCGTCGCCACAGAGTTCCGTCAAAAATTCCACAAAGATGTCGTGCTCGACATCATTTGCTACCGCCGCTTTGGTCACAACGAAGGCGATGAACCGATGTTCACCAACCCGGTAATGTACAAAAAGATCAAAAAGCAGAAAACAACACTCACGCTCTATACACAGCGTCTCATTCAGGATGGGTTGATCCCTGAGGGCGAGATTGAGGATATGAAAGCCAGCTTTCAATCCTATCTCAACGATGAATTTGAGCAGGGGAAATCCTATAAACCCAACAAAGCCGATTGGCTGGATGGCCGCTGGTCGCATATCGACCGACGCGACGCAGAAGACTACCAGCGCGGCGATACAGCCATTAAGCCCGAGACCTTCGAGGATATCGGTAAGGCATTGATCACAGCGCCTGACGGCTTTCCAATGCATAAAACCATTGGGCGTCTGATCAAGGCCAAGACCGAGATGTTTGACGGTGGCACGGGCATCGATTGGGCCACAGGTGAGGCGCTGGCCTTTGGCTCACTTTTGACCGAAGGCTATCCGGTGCGCCTCTCGGGTCAGGATTGTACCCGCGGCACATTTAGCCACAGGCATTCAGCCTTTATCAATCAGGAAAACGAAGACCGCTATTACCCGCTCAATAACATTCGCGAAGGGCAAGCCGATTATGAGGTCATTGATTCAATGCTCTCTGAATACGCCGTGCTTGGGTTTGAATATGGGTATTCATTGGCCGAACCAAACGCGCTGACACTCTGGGAAGCCCAGTTTGGCGATTTCGCCAATGGCGCGCAGATTATGTTTGACCAGTTCATCAGCTCTGGTGAAAGCAAATGGTTGCGCATGTCGGGCCTCGTGTGCCTCTTGCCTCATGGGTACGAAGGCCAAGGCCCCGAACACTCAAGCGCCCGGCTTGAGCGGTTCCTCACGATGTGTGGCGATAACAACTGGATCATTGCCAATTGTACGACACCAGCGAACTACTTTCACCTGCTCAGGCGGCAGATCCATCGCGATTTCCGCAAGCCACTTGTGCTGATGACGCCAAAGTCATTACTACGTCACAAGCTCGCGGTATCAAAGCGCGAAGAGTTCACTACAGGATCAAGCTTTCACCGTGTGCTTTGGGATGATGCGCAGCTGGGCAATTCAACGACAGAGCTTGTCCCTGATGATCAGATCAAACGCGTGGTGATGTGTTCTGGCAAGGTCTACTTTGATCTGCTCGAAGAACGTGACAGTCGCGGGATCAACGACATCTATATCTTGCGCTACGAACAATATTACCCGTTCCCCGCGCTTTCATCGATCAAAGAGCTGGAACGTTTCAAAAACGCTGAAATGGTCTGGTGCCAAGAAGAGCCGAAAAACCAAGGTGCTTGGTCCTTTATGGAACCCAATCTCGAATGGGCGCTGACAAAGGTTGGCGCAACCCACAAACGGCCCACCTATGCCGGGCGTGCTGCGGCAGCTTCGCCTGCAACAGGCCTTGCCAGCCAGCATAAAAAACAACAAGAGGCGCTCGTGAATGATGCGCTGACACTTGAAGGATCACAGAAATGAGCACAGAAGTTCGCGTCCCGACCCTAGGTGAATCCGTGACCGAAGCGACGGTTGCAACGTGGTTCAAGCAACCTGGTGACACAGTCGCCGTCGATGAAATGCTTTGTGAACTCGAGACCGACAAGGTCACGGTCGAGGTGCCCAGCCCCGTGGCTGGCACGCTCTCAGAAATCGTCGCGGCCGAAGGTGTAACCGTCGGCGTTGATGCGTTGCTTGCACAAATCGCAGCCGGTGATGCCGCAGCCGCTGCCCCCGCGGCAAAAGCCGCACCAGCAGAACAGGCAGCCCCCGCCCCTGCGGCAACAGCATCAAAAGATGTTGAAGATGCGCCCTCTGCCAAAAAGATGATGGCGGAAAATAATCTAACGGATGTCACAGGCACAGGCAAAGACGGGCGTGTGATGAAAGGCGACGTGCTGAATGCGCTCTCTGGTGCGGCACCTGCCCCTGCGGCCACGCCCAGCGCGCCAACCGCCGCAGCTCAAGTTGACCGCGAAGAGCGTGTCAAAATGACCCGCTTGCGCCAGACAATCGCAAAACGCTTGAAGGACAGCCAAAACACCGCCGCGATGCTTACCACCTATAACGAGGTCGATATGACCGAGGTGATGGCGCTACGCAGCGAGTATAAAGAGCTGTTCTTGAAAAAGCATGGGGTCAAACTGGGCTTTATGTCGTTCTTTACCAAAGCCTGCTGTCACGCTCTGAAAGAAGTGCCCGAGGTCAACGCCGAAATCGACGGCACCGACATCGTGTACAAGAACTTTGTGCACATGGG
>CAKMZE010000089.1:0-5620 GCA_929200295.1 uncultured Alphaproteobacteria bacterium | reverse complement strand
ATATTGTCTATAAAAGCTATGTCAATATGGGGATCGCCGCAGGCACCCCAACTGGGCTTGTCGTGCCCGTGATCAATGACGCCGATGCAATGTCCTTTGCCACGATCGAAAAAGCCATTGCCGAAAAAGGCGCGCGCGCGCGCGATGGCAAACTGAGCATGGCAGAAATGCAAGGCGGCACGTTTACCATCTCAAACGGTGGCGTTTACGGCTCGCTGATGTCCTCGCCGATTTTGAACCCACCGCAATCAGGTATTCTGGGGATGCACAAGATCCAAGACCGCCCCATGGCGATCAATGGTGAGGTCGTGATCCGCCCAATGATGTATCTTGCACTGTCATATGACCACCGCATCGTCGATGGCAAAGGCGCTGTGACCTTCCTCGTCCGTGTGAAAGAGGCGCTCGAAGACCCACGCCGGTTATTAATGGACCTATAGCCACAAACATGCGCGATCAACGTATCACGAAAGAAATGCGACCATGATCCCCGAACTCAAAGTGCTTGTATTTGCGGGGCTCCTACAAGGGCTACAGTTTGTCCTGATGGCAATACCCGCGAATCTTGAGCTTGGCCCAGGCAAAACAATGTCGCCGCGTGACAACGCAAGGCTTGGCAAGCCTATCGCTGATCTTCTCTCACCTAAGGTGGGCAGGCTCTACAGGGCATTGAATAACCACTTTGAGGGGTTGATCCTCTTTACGCTCGCCGTTGTCGTGCTTGTCCTTGGGGATCGCACCACGGCCTTTTCCGCGATCTGCGCATGGACCTATCTAACCGCGCGGGTTCTATATATCCCCGCCTATTACTTTGGCTGGGTGCCTTGGCGGTCTTTCATCTGGCTTGTTGGCTTTCTCGCCACCATGCTTATGTTATTATCAACTTTTATCTAATTTTATCCGACCCGGTACCGCAGGTGATATACGCCTATCACGCCACCGCCTGCTAGCAAAAAGGAAACACACCTATGTCCAGCTACGATGTCATCGTGATCGGCTCTGGCCCCGGCGGCTATGTTTGCGCTATTCGCTGCGCTCAGCTCGGCCTGAAAACCGCAATCGTTGAGGGGCGCGAAACGCTTGGCGGCACATGCCTGAACGTTGGGTGCATCCCATCTAAGGCCTTGCTGCATGCCTCGCATATGCTGCACGAAGCCGAGCATAATTTTGCCGCCATGGGCCTAAAGGGTAAGGCGCCCTCCGTCGATTGGGACGCGATGAAAGCGTATAAAGACACCGTCATTGGCCAAAACACGGGTGGTGTTGAGTTCTTGATGAAAAAGAACAAGATCGATTGGCTCAAAGGCTGGGGGTCCATCCCAGCTGCCGGTCAGGTCAAGGTGGGCGATGAAACCCACTCAGCAAAGCATATTATTGTCGCCAGTGGATCAGAGCCATCAACACTGCCCGGGATCGAAGTTGATGAAAAAATTGTTGTGACATCAACAGGCGCTCTTGAGCTTGGTAAAATTCCGAAATCACTGGTGGTCATCGGTGCGGGCGTCATTGGGCTCGAGCTCGGGTCGGTTTATGCGCGGCTTGGCTCTGACGTCACGGTCATTGAATATCTTGATGCGATCACGCCGGGCATGGACACAGAGGTTGCGCGCAGCTTCCAGAAATTGCTCACCAAACAGGGGATCAAATTCCAATTGGGTGCCGCAGTTCAAAGCGTGACGGTCAAAAACAAAAAAGCCACCGTGAGCTATCAGCTTCGCAAAGATGATAGCGCGCATGACCTCACCGCTGATACTGTGCTCGTGGCGACCGGGCGCAAGCCCTATACTGACGGGCTTGGGCTTGAAGCGCTGGGGGTTACACTCTCTGATCGCGGGCAGATTATCACAGATGCAAACTATGCCACGAATATTGCAGGCATTTATGCCATCGGCGATGCTATCGCAGGCCCAATGCTCGCTCATAAGGCCGAAGACGAAGGCATGGCCGTCGCCGAGGGGATCGCAGGCCAACACCCACATGTGAATTATGATGTAATCCCCGGTGTGATCTACACCCACCCCGAAGTCGGCACAGTCGGCAAAACCGAAGAGCAGCTCAAAGAAGAGGGCCGCGCTTATAAGGTTGGAAAATTCTCGTTTATGGGGAATGGACGCGCGAAAGCTAATTTTGCAGGCGATGGGTTCGTAAAACTGCTTGCCGATGCGCAGACCGACCGCATCCTTGGTGCGCATATTATCGGCCCCATGGCCGGCGATCTGATCCATGAGGTCTGTGTCGCCATGGAATTTGGGGCCGCAGCAGAGGATATCGCGCGCACATGTCATGCGCACCCCACATATTCTGAAGCCGTGCGCGAGGCAGCATTGGCATGCGGTGACGGCGCAATTCATATGTAGTGATGATATGATTTTATCTCTGAATCAGGAACAGATTATCTTGGTTACCAACGCGGCGCTCATGGGGTATGCCTATTTTTGGGCATATCCTGCACTTACTGAGAAAACGATCGCAGCCATTACATTTCGCGATGCGGTTATCTCATGTATGGCGCTTCTTCTGGCGGGTGCGTTATTTTGGGGCACCGATCAAAGTTTCACGCTCGTTTTCTTTGAAACCAACTGGTTAGTCTTTTCTATCGTCACGCTTATCATCATCGAAATTCCATTATTCTTATGGTTTCTCAGCCGATTTGACCTGTCCTAATCATGATCTGTATATTCTTAAACGCCCCGGATTTGCCGAAGATGTTTCACAGTACTGCCACAAAGTTAATGCAAATTAAGCATGTAATACTTGTTAAACTAGGTCGATGTTATGAGACAATTCTCGCCTTTGCTGTTTCTATCCACAGCATTTATTATACTCACACAAACACGTGTTGCAGCGTTACCTGCAACAGAACCATTATCTGAGTCATTCATTATGTTTTCTATTCCTGGCAGTGCAGTCAGCTTAATTATTTTAGCATTTGCCATCCTTATTTTATCTCCATTTATCAAAGTACGTAAAAATATCGATGCCCTTGGCAGTAACTTCAAAAAAGACTCTGTCAGCAAACGCCACAGCTTCTTAGAGGCTCTCATTGACGTGATGTGCCATACAGCTGATGCAGATAAACCATTAAGCGATGCGAAAATCGAAACCATTTGCCGTGTGTTTCATGACATTTATCATACCGACATTTTGCCGTCCCATATTGAAGCGTTTCAAAACAGCTCTAAGGCTCAATTGAACATTACCAAGCTTTCGCAAAATCTCTCTGACTCTGAGCGCAAGGTTTTATTGCAAGCTGCGGTGATGGTTGCTGCCTCTGATACAGAGCATAACCCTAAGGCCTATAGCTTTATCAGAGATCTCGCACGCCATTTCGGCCAAACCGATATGATTTCAAATGAAGTCCTTGAGGCGCAGAGAGCGCCACCAAGGCAAAAAACCACAACGCGTGATATCAGCCTTGCACCCCCATCTGCGGTATAAGACGCGCAATGGGTGCTTTGTTTAAACCGCCTTGGGATATGGGCGCGTAAAGACTAAATTCTCGTCTGAAGACAGGGTCGCGTCAAACGCATACCCATCAAGATTAAAGGCGCGCAGGTCTTGCGCGTCTGTGATCCGATTTTGGGTCATGAAACGGGCCATTGCCCCACGCGCGCGTTTGGCGAAAAAGCTCACGATACGCGGGCGCGCGTCTTTCACTTCCATAAATTGCGGCGTTATCACAGAGAGTTTTAGAGCTTTACGATCAACCGCACCAAAATATTCTTGGCTGGCACAATTCACGAGGGCCTCTGCCCCGGTTTCCTCAGCGAGCGTATTCAGACCTTTTGACAGCTGCTGCCCCCAGTAATCATACAGCGATTTTCCACGGCGTGTTTTCAAGCGACTTCCCATTTCCAATCGATAAGGCTGCATTGCATCAAGCGGTCGTAAAAGCCCGTATAACCCAGACAAAATACGCAAATGCGTCTGCGCCCATACAAGATCGTCATCATTCAGGGTCTTTGTTTGCAGTCCTTGATAGGTGTCGCCGTTAAATGCAAAGGCCGCAGGTCTCAGTAACGTTTGGTCAGGATCAGCCTCAAACGCGCGAAACCGATCTCTGTTCAACCTTGCCAGATCATCGGAAATTTTCATCAGACCCTTAAGGTCTGTCAGACTGAGGTTCTTAGCCGTTTTCGACAGGCGCACCGCATCATCCTGAAAATCTGGTGACGTCATATCACATGCGACAGGCTCCCAATTGAGTGATTTTGCCGGTGATATGACAGTAAGCATAAAGCAGACCTTTCGCAGGTTTATAACAAGCAAAGATGTAGCACGCCCGGCTGAAATGACCAGCCCATCACGGCATCATTCAAGATGCGTCCTCGGCCAATACCTCAAGAAAAGCCGCACCGAAACGCTCTGCATATTTATCACCGATCACCCGTGTCAGTTGTTCGTGATCCGCCCCATGTAGCTGGGCAACCTTGGCCAACATGCCCGCGGTGAGGCTCATGGGTTTATCAACACCGTCCGGCCCATGACGCAGCTCGGATTGAGCCTGCAAAAGCCGGTCATAAATCGTGCCCGCATCCCGACCCGCGAGCTTGCGTCTTGCAGGATGCATCTCTTCGACAGCACCCGCGATCACGTCAAGAAACGCAGCCCCATAGCTTTCTAACTTCTTGGCGCCGACACCACTGATGCCTGCCATTTGATCAAGTGTCTTTGGCTTCACTTCTGCCATCTCGATCAAGCTACGGTCATTGAAAATGATATAGGCGGGCACATTGGCTTGCTCGGCAAGAAAGCGACGCTTTGCTTTCAGCGCAGAGAGCAGTGGCGCATCGTCTTCGCTCACTAGCATACGCACCTGCGGCCCTGCCCCCTTGGCCGTTCGGATCGTATCTTTGCGCAGGGTAATCGATGCCTCTCCACGCAAAAGCGGCAATGCAGCATCCGTCATCCGTAGCGCCCCGTGCCGATCAGGATCGGGGCGCAAAAGATCATAGCCCATCATCTGCCGAAACACCGCCTGCCATTGGCGTTTATCATAGGTTTTTCCAACCCCATAAGTCGGCAGCCGATCATGCCCACGCTGCGCGATTTTTTCGGTTTTTGCACCAAGGAGAATGTCAATCAAATGCCCCGCGCCAAACCATTCTTCGGTCCGCAAAACCGCAGAAAGCGCCATGCGCACCGCTGTCGTCCCATCGAATGTCTCTGCGGGTTTGTCACACAAATCACAGGTTTTACAGTCTGATAGCGTCTCACCAAAATACCCAAGCAGGGTCTGACGTCTGCAATGCAAGGCCTCAGCAAGGCCAAGCAACGCATTCAACCGCCCATGATCCGCAGATCGGCGTTCAGCGGGTGCTAAGCCTTCGTCAATTTGCTGGCGTCTGTAACGGATGTCTTCGGGGCCATAGAGTGTGAGGGTTTCAGCGGGTGCACCGTCACGCCCCGCGCGACCGATTTCCTGATAATAACTCTCAATCGATTTGGGTAAATCGGCATGCGCCACCCAGCGGATATCGGGCTTATCTATGCCCATACCAAAGGCGATCGTGGCCACAACGATCAACCCATCCTCTTGCTGGAAACGGCGTTCAACTTCGCGACGCGCGTCAGGGTCCATCCCGCCGTGATAGTGGCAGGCACTATGACCTGCCTCGCG
>CAKMZE010000088.1 GCA_929200295.1 uncultured Alphaproteobacteria bacterium | reverse complement strand
TTTTCAACGGCTTCGAGATAGCCCTGCTGGGTAAAGTTGCTTTGGGGGGGCGTGTCGGGGCTGGGTGATGCGAAAACCCGGCTCTCAACGGGCATTGGCCCTTCGATGGCGCGTTGCGCATCCATGACCCGTTCGGCGGCCTGTGCGTAAGCGGCTTTGGCTGATAGACCTGATTGCGTCCAAGCGGGGGCCACAAGAATAACATCGCCTTTGACCCCATCTAGGACCGCTACAACAGAGGGGCGCAGCATCATCGCATCGGGCAGGCCTAATGGATCAGGGTTCACATTTGGCAGATGTTCGATAAGCCGCACGGTATCATAGCCCAAATACCCAAAGAGCCCAGCAGAGGCCGCAGGCAGATCCGCGGGCAAATCCATTTTGCTTTCGGCAAGGATATGGCGCAAAGCGGCCAGCGGGTCATCTTTGCAAGGGGTAAACGCCGCATCATCAAACCGCGCATTGCGATTAATCCGCGATGAGGTGCCGCGACATTCCCAAATCAGATCGGGGTTGATGCCAATGATCGAATATCGCCCACGGATTTCCCCCCCTGTCACGCTTTCCAACATAAAGGCATTTTTTCCAGCGCCAGAAAGCTTGAGCATCAAAGAGACGGGCGTATCAAGATCGGCTGCAAGGCGCGTATAGACGATCTGGTTTTCACCGGCCTCATATCCGCTGGCAAAGCTATCATAATCGGGCAGGAGCGTCATGATGGGAATGTTCCGTTGTCAGTCATGATCATTGCATATTCACGTGAATGGCATTGAGCGCAGGCTGATCAATTGCCACATCAGTGCGTAATAGCACCTGATCTGAATAAGCATCAAAGAGATCCTGCGCGATGCCAGCTGATATTGCCTCAACCATCATTTCGCGATTGGCTGCGATTTCAGCTTCGGCGTCAGCGGGTGCATAAACATCATTGAGCCGGATGATGACGGCGGTGTCTTCATTCTCAACCACGTGGATTTCACCGGGGTCCATATCGTATACGGCTTGTGTGAATTCAGGCGGTGTGCCTTCAATAAAGCTTTGTCGCGCGATCTCGGGCTCTTCATTTGCGGTGAGCCCAAGACTGTCAAAGCTGGTCACCGGCAAAATCTGATCCTTCAGGGCATTCGCATGCGCCATAATAGCAGATTTTTTGCTTGCGGCGGCCCAAGCGGCACGGAGGTCTGCTTCGACCTCGAACTGTGGGCGCACAGAGGGCGGTGTAATGCCATCCAGCACGAGCGTGAAGATGCCACCATCCTCGGTGTCGTAAAGCTCTGGAAATGCGCCTTCGCTGGCTTGGGCTGCGATGCTACGGAACTCATCATAGGCGGCAATATCGTCGCGTACATCCGCAGACCATGCAATTGTGCCAAGCTGCATATCTGTGCGTGCTGCAAGATCACTGAGTGCTGCACCCCCTGCGAGCAGGTCGTTTACTGCTTCGCGGGCATCGTCGATCACACGACGGGCGCGGGCTGTGGCGAGCTCAGCGCGCAGATCAGGCTGCGCCTCTTCAAAGGTAATCTCTTCGGCGGAAAGCACAGCATTGATACGAAACAGGGCAGGGCCTAGATTGGTCTCAAACGGGCCAACAATATCGCCGGGTGCAGCGGCAAATGCAGCGTCACCCGCAGCACCAAGTGAGGCCTGATCAACATCCCCTAGATCAACATCGGCCAAATCAAGCCCGCGGTTTGAGACTTGAGTTTCAAAATCGCTGGTGCCGGCGTTGATCTCGGCGATGGCAGCCTCGGCTGCTGCTTCATCACTATAGACAAGCCGTTCAACTAAGCGACGCTCGGCTTGGACGAATTCATCGATACGCTCATCATATAGTTCATGCAGCGCTGTCTCATCAATTTCCATCTGGTCTTGGATCATTTCAGGCGTGAGCCAAGCATAGCTGATATTGCGGATCTCGGGTTGGGTGAAAAGATCCGGGTTACCTTCATAGAATGTTGTGAGTTCGGCGTCCGTTGGGGCGGCCGGGTCTTCGGCCAGGTGCGTTTCATCAACATGTGCCCAAGTGATATTGCGCCGCTCAGTCATATAAGCTGTCACAGTGTCTGCAAAAACATCTGGTGCCGAAATGCCGCTTGCGAGGGCTGCCTGCAAAAGCGAGCGGGCCATATCGTCTCTTATCCCATCTTCAAATGATGCAACGCTTTGACCAGAGTAGCGCAATGCGCTTTCATAACCTTCGCGATCAAAACTGCCATTGAGGCCCTGAAAGGAGGGAATGCGCAACACCTCGTCACGGACGCGTTCGTCGCCGACAGATAGGCCGAGCATCGCGGCCTCGTTTTCGAGCGCATTTGTTTGGATCAGCTGGCTTAGCACGTTGCGATCGATGCCAATCGCTTGGGCTTGCGCAAAGGTCAGGCGTGAATTGGTTTGTTGCTCAAATGCGCGAAGCTGCTGGTTAAGCGCCTGCTGATAATCATTCACGCGAATGGTCTGTTCGCCAACGTAACCGAGCGATTGCAGCCGCCCACCAAACCCACCAGTACCAAAGCCCAAAAGTGCAATGAAAAGTAGGACCACGATGATCCATACACCATAGCGTTTGCCAGTTTTTTCCGCCATTGAGCTTGCCTGTCTATTTAGGGCGCGTTGCGCGCGCGTTTATACGTCATGAGTTTGTAGGTTGCTGTTGCTTGCGTGCAAGATCAGAGCGTCAGGTTTTCTAAGCGATCAAACAGCTGTGAAATGCCGGATGCATCGATATTTGCAAATGCAATCCGCATTTGTTTCTGCCCTTGGGTAACATCGTCTGGCATAAACATCGTGCCGGGCAGGGCTAACACGCTAATATCGTTTACAAGTTTTGGGGCAAGTTGCGCAGATGACATAGGAAAGGGGTGTTCGACATAAGCAAAATATGCGCCACACCCCAGAAGCTTCCATCCCTTAGCTGCGAGACGCGGAAACGCATTCGTGATTGCGGCGCGGCGGGCGAGCACCTCTTGCCGTTCACCGGCAAGCCAGCCCTTTAAATTCTGCATGCCCCAAAGCGCGCTTCTTTGACCAAGCTGGTTGGGGCAAATCGCCACCGTATCTAGAAATTTCTCCATTTCACTGAGCAAAGCTGGGCTTGTGATCACAGCACCCACACGGTGACCTGTGAGCCGGTAGGCTTTGGAAAAGGAATAAAGCTGGATGAGCGTCTCGCCCCAAGTGTCTGATTGTAATAGCGTATGAGGCGCGCCGTCGCGGCTATCAAAGTCGCGATAAGTTTCATCGACAATCAGTTTGATTCCACGTGACGCGGCGAGCGCGTAAAAATCAGATAGCGTTTCAGCCGGGTATTCGACGCCTGCCGGGTTGTTTGGGCTGACGAGCGCGATGGCCTTTGTGCGGGGGGTGATCAGCTTTGCGGCTTCATCGGCATGCGGGATCATATGGGGATCTGTCAGTAATCCCACGCTTTTGACGCCGACCATATCTAACCACATGCGGTGATTAAAGTAGTAGGGCAAAGGTATGATCACCTCATCGCCCTCATTGCACAGGCTGGTAATTGCTGCGGCAAAGGCTTGGTTGCAGCCTGATGTGATCGCAACGTGTTCAGGGCTGACCGCACCGCCATAAGCTGCTGACCACTGTTTCGCGACCTCTTCGCGCAAGCCAGGCAGGCCAAGCACCGGGCCGTAGAGATGGCTTTCGGGGTCTTGCATGATCATCTCAGCCATTGCGGCGCGCATGGCCTCTGGCGGGGGATCAACAGGGGCGGCTTGGCTTACGTTAATCAGCGGGCGGTTTGCGGGATGCGTGACATCCGCCAACCAACGACGTGCCTCCATCACAGGTGGTGAAAACGTTGTCGCTGTACGGCTAAGTGTCATAAGGTATTACGCCTTTGATTTATATATCAATCAGTTCCGCGGTAAGGCTCAACATATTGTAATGCCATATCCCAAGGGAAGAATATCCACGTATCCTGGCTGACGCCGGTGATGAAATCCTGCACCATTGGTTCGCCCTTGGGCTTGGCATAGACCGTTGCGCAATGGGCGTTGGGATAAAGTTCCCGAACAATTTCGAGCGTCTTTCCGCTATCAACAAGATCATCAATGATCAAAATCCCTGTTCCATCCCCCATAAGAGCGTCATCAGGTTTTTTAAGCACCTGCGCTTCAGATTGCTGCTGATGGTCATAAGATTTGATGCTGATGGTATCGACGGTGCGAATATCCAGCTCGCGCGCGACAATCATCGCAGGTGCCATGCCACCGCGGGTGATGGCAACAACCGCCCGCCATGCGCCATCATCAGGGCCTTTTCCATCCAACCGCCAAGCAAGGGCGCGGCTATCACGGTGCATTTGGTCCCAGCTGATGTGAAACCCTTTTTCATGTGGCAAACGATCTGTCATTTTGGGCCTCTATTCTTTGGTAATATCTGGTGCATCGACGGCCTTCATGCCGACAACATGATATCCGCTGTCAACGTGCAAGACCTCTCCTGTTGTGCCTGATCCGAGATCAGACAAGAGATAGAGCGCAGATTTACCGACGTCATCAATTGTGACAGTGCGGCGCAGCGGTGAGTTATATTCGTTCCATTTGAGAATATAGCGAAAATCCCCGATGCCTGAGGCCGCGAGGGTTTTGATTGGGCCTGCTGAGATCGCGTTGACGCGGATGCCGTCTTTACCCAAATCCTCGGCCATATAGCGGACCGATGCCTCAAGTGCGGCTTTGCATAGCCCCATGACATTATAGTGTGGCATGACGCGCTCAGCACCATAGTAGGTGAGTGTGAGGCAAGAGCCGCCTTCATTCATCATCTTCTCAGCGCGCTGGACAACGGCCGTAAATGAGTAAACCGAAATATCCATTGAAGTCAGGAAATTCTGGCGTGATGTATCAACATAACGTCCGCGCAGCTCACCTTTGTCGGAATACCCAATCGCATGCACAATAAAGTCGAGATTGCCCCAACGCTCTTTGAGGCTGTCAAATAAGGCATCGATTGACGCCTCATCACCAACATCGCAAGGCAGCACGATATCTGACCCAACCGATGCGGCCAAAGGTTCTACCCGTTTGCGCAATGCATCACCTTGGAAAGAGAACGCAAGCTCAGCGCCAGCATCGGCACAGGCTTTTGCAATACCCCAAGCAATTGATTTATCATTCGCAAGGCCCATTATCAGGCCCTTTTTCCCGTGCATCAATCCTGCTGTCATTTGCTTTGCCCCTATCCACGTTCCAAAATCTGTGTGTATAGATGGGGTTTAGGCGATTGACCGTATCTCAGCAAGAGAGTGGCGCTATATTGTGTAGTTACAAATAGAATATGCCGCTTAGAAATGGTCACATAAGGCTTGGTGTGATTCGATATAATGATTGGGAAAGACACATATGACTGACCGCAGCGGCATATTTGCAGGTGACGATCCATTCCGTATCGCGTCGGATTGGCTAAATGAAGCGTCGCAATTGGAAGCCGTTGACCCAAATGCAATTGCATTGGCGACTGTTGATGCAACTGGTTTGCCGAATGTACGCATGGTGCTTTTGAAAGAAATAGAAGATCAAGCTTTTGTTTTCTATACAAATTATGAGAGCCAGAAGGGCCAAGAGATTGAGGCGTCAGGCAAGGCTGCGTTTGTTTTACATTGGAAAACCTTAGCACGGCAAATCAGAGTGCGCGGTATTGTGACCCGTGAAGACGGCGAACAAGCTGATGCTTACTATGCGTCCCGCTCGCTCAAAAGTAGACTTGGGGCCTGGGCGTCCGCACAATCACAACCATTACAATCACGTGAAGCTCTCATAGCTAAGGTTGCAAAGGTGACGTTACGTCAAGGAATTAATCCACAACGCCCACCATATTGGGGGGGATACCGGATTGCCCCGCTTGAAATTGAGTTTTGGGCGGATGGCACGTCAAGGTTGCATGATCGCTTTCGGTGGTCACGTGGCAATCTAGATGAACCATGGACAATTACACGGTTAAATCCATAACTTAAGAGCTTACTCTTTGTAATTGTTTGATGTTTGTATTGTTTTCTTTTCGATTATCGGGCAATAATGTCTTCGTTGGCAGGGGCTAACTAATACAAATTACTGGGACAAATGACAGATAATATCCAAGAGCCTGTAACTGTGCATGGCCAAATAAAATGGTTCGACCCATCAAAAGGTTTCGGCTTCGTAGTCGCAGATGAGGGGGGATCAGATATACTCATACATGCAAATGTGTTGCGGAATTTTGGTCAGGGATCTGTTGCCGACGGTGCCCGCATTGTTATCAAAGCACAGAGCACTGATCGAGGCATGCAAGCTGTTGAAGTGCTCGAAATAGAGCCTCCCGAAATGGAAATTGCGCCAATCCGCGATATGGAAGACATCTCAATCGATGATCTTCTCGCTATCGAAGTGATGCCGGCGCGCGTGAAGTGGTTTGATAAGGTCAAAGGCTTTGGTTTTGCGAATGTCTTTGGCGATTCTTCTGACATTTTCGTACATGTAGAAGTCTTACGACGCAGTGGTCTTGCGGATTTGCAGCCGGGCGAGGCAATCGGTATTCGTCAAATGAATGGCGAACGCGGCCTGATGGCGATAGATATCGTCTTATGGGATTCGGTCGACAACTAACTCTCTTTTATATGTCAGTGATAGGCACACTCGCATTTGCGAGCGCGTTATCGGCTGCGTGCTCTGACACCCGTGTAAATATTGCGGGTAATTTTGGTCAGGTCAATGTGACCGTATCAGTGGCGGATGACGCGCAAGAGCGCGCACGCGGATTAATGTTTGTTGACCAAATGCCGTTGCTTGAGGGGATGCTCTTTGTCTATGACGCCCCGCAACCTGCTCAATTCTGGATGAAAAACACGCTGATCCCGCTCGATATGTTGTTCGTAGGATCAGATGGTGTGATTCGAAGCATTCATGAGAATGCGATACCGGGTGACCTTGCGGTGATCGATGGCGGCGAGGGGATAAAGTTTGTTTTAGAGCTAAATGGCGGGCTAACGCGCCGTTTGGGGATTACCGTTGGTGATAGTTTACAGCATCCCGCGATAGGTATGGATGCGAAACGTCCATGTGATGCGTAATCTTTTCAATTTAGGGCTTTTCAAACCTGATTTACCCGACTAGATAAAGCATCGGTCCGGGGCATAGCGCAGTCTGGTAGCGCATCTGTTTTGGGAACAGAGGGTCGGGAGTTCGAATCTCTCTGCCCCGACCATAAAAATCCCAACCATCCATGATAAAGTTTCACGCAATACGGCCAATTCTCGGGCTGATTGGCATGTGGCTTTTATACCCCCGAAAATGGGGGGGAATGGTCTTCTGAATTTTATATCGTGATGTGGAAAACTTCACGTGTTGAATGCATGTCTTGTAATAAACTGCTTGGAAAATTGGGTTTCTTTTTATTTTCCTCAAACCCTAGCCTGTGAAGAACAATGTGGACAACAGATGGTATGAATCACTTGTCCTCCCGACGCCCATATACCGACATAGTCGTCAATAAATTTAATCTACATTTAGCGTTAAAATTCGGTTGACCCCATAGGTGTAGTTGCGTCAAGTTGTGAGGGCCGCTGAAATACACACAATATATGGTAGTGGCACGGGGGCATATATATATTAGGCCATCGCTTGGCGGGGAATTATTCCGCTGGGTTTCGAGGGATCTCGTTTCATATGCAAGACACGTGCGTGGCACAGGTATTGGTAGCATAAATATTGCTGCTTTGGTTTCAATTAAGCCGCAACGACGGCAATAAGACGGGGCAAGACAATGAGAATTGATCGCAGTTTTACGACAGACGGACAGGACGCATATGCCGCACTCGAATTTCGGAGTGTGACATCAGAGATTAGAAACCCTGATGGCAGCATCGTGTTCAAGCTGGATGACTGCGAAATCCCTACAAGCTGGAGCCAGGTCGCCTCAGACGTGATCGCACAAAAGTACTTTCGCAAAGCTGGCGTGCCATCTGCTGTGAAAAAGATCAAAGAAAAGGGCGTGCCAGAGTTCCTATGGCGCTCAGAGCCCGCGAAAGACGCGACCTTTGGCGGTGAAACCTCTGCCAAGCAAGTGTTTGACCGTCTCGCAGGTGCATGGGCCTATTGGGGCTGGAAGGGCGGCTATTTCTCAACAGAGGGTGACGCGCGCGCCTACTTCGATGAGATGCGCTATATGTTGGCCACGCAGCGTGCGGCACCAAACAGCCCGCAGTGGTTTAATACCGGTCTCCATTGGGCTTATGGCATTGATGGGCCTGCACAAGGTCACCACTATGTCGATTACAAAACAGGTAAGCTGACAAAATCAACAAGCAGCTATGAGCACCCGCAGCCCCATGCGTGCTTTATCCAGTCTGTGTCTGACGATCTGGTCAATGACGGCGGCATCATGGATCTTTGGGTGCGTGAAGCCCGGTTGTTTAAATATGGCTCAGGCACTGGCACAAACTTTTCCAGCTTGCGCGGTGAGGGCGAAAAGCTCTCAGGTGGTGGGAAATCATCTGGCCTGATGGGCTTTTTGAAAATCGGTGACCGCGCCGCTGGTGCGATCAAATCAGGCGGCACCACACGCCGTGCGGCGAAAATGGTGATCGTGGATGCGGATCACCCGGACATCGAAGAGTTTATCAATTGGAAGGTCATTGAAGAGCAAAAGGTGGCGAGCATCGTCGCTGGTTCGAAAATGCATGAAAAGTATCTCAATGCGATTTTTGCAGCGATCAAAGCCTGGGATGGTAAAGAGAGCGACGCCTATGACCCAAAGGTCAACCCCGGCCTCCAGTCAGCTGTAAAAGAAGCGAAAAAAGTCGCGATCCCCGAGACATATATCAAGCGCGTGCTGGATTACGCAAAGCAGGGCCATACATCGATTGAATTCCCAACTTATGACACTGATTGGGATTCTGAGGCCTATTCATCTGTATCCGGTCAGAACTCAAATAACTCGATCCGTGTGACAGACGCATTCCTCAAAGCCGTTGAAAACGATGAAATGTGGGATCTTGTGAATCGCAAGGATGGCGAGGTCACCAAATCAATCCGCGCCCGTGATCTATGGGAGCAAGTGGGTCACGCTGCTTGGGCCTGTGCAGACCCAGGCATCCAGTACCATGATACGGTGAACGCATGGCATACCTGCCCAGAAGACGGTGCTATTCGCGGATCTAACCCATGCTCTGAATATATGTTCCTCGACGATACCGCCTGTAACTTGGCGTCAATGAACTTGCTGACATTCTACAAAGACGGGCAGTTCCAAGTCGAAGACTACATGCATGCGACACGTCTATGGACTGTGACGCTCGAAATCTCGGTGATGATGGCGCAATTCCCATCAAAGGAGATCGCACAACGCTCTTATGACTTCCGTACCTTGGGGCTAGGTTACGCCAATATCGGCGGCCTGCTGATGAATATGGGTTACGGCTACGATTCTGATGAAGGGCGTGCTATGGGTGCTGCTCTCACAGCCATTATGACGGGTGTGTCTTATGCAACATCGGCTGAAATGGCATCAGAGCTTGGCGCATTTCCTGGGTATGCGAAAAACGCAAGCCATATGCTGCGGGTGATCCGCAATCACCGCACGGCCGCTTATGGAAAAACCGACGGGTATGAGCAGCTCGCTGTGAAGCCTGTGGCACTTGATCATAAAAACTGCCCAGACGCACGGTTGGTTGAGCTTGCAATCGGCGCTTGGGATGAGGCGCTTAACTTGGGCGAGGCCCATGGCTATCGCAACGCACAGGTTTCTGTGATCGCCCCGACGGGCACAATCGGTCTGGTGATGGATTGTGACACCACAGGCATTGAACCTGATTTTGCACTGGTCAAATTCAAGAAACTCGCAGGTGGCGGCTACTTTAAGATCATCAACCAATCAGTGCCAGCCGCGTTAGAGACACTTGGTTATGGCTCAGCACAGATTGAAGAGATCATCGCCTATGCCGTTGGCCATGGCTCAATGGGGCAGGCGCCCGCGATCAACCACACGTCTTTGATCGGTCACGGCTTTGGTCAGGCAGAGCTGGACAAGGTCGAGGCTGCTTTGAAGTCAGCCTTTGATATTCGCTTTGTCTTTAATCAATGGACCTTGGGTGAAGAGTTCTGCCAGAAATCACTGGGTATCCCCGCTGAAAAGCTTGCCGATCCGACATTCGATCTGCTGCGTCACCTTGGGTTCACCAAACAAGACATCGATGCTGCCAATGACCACGTTTGTGGTACGATGACGCTCGAAGATGCGCCGCACCTCAAAACTGAGCATCTGAACGTGTTCGATTGCGCCAACCCATGCGGCAAAAAAGGCAAGCGTTATCTGAGCGTTGACAGCCACATTCACATGATGGCTGCGGCCCAGTCGTTTATTTCTGGTGCGATCTCAAAAACGATCAACATGCCAAATGACGCGACCATCGAGGATTGCCAAAAAGCGTATGAGCTAAGCTGGTCACTTGGTGTCAAAGCCAATGCACTTTACCGTGATGGATCAAAACTGTCACAGCCATTGGCAGCAGCCTTGGTCGAGGATGATGATGAGGCGCTTGAAACCCTCGAAAACGGCTCACCTCAGGAAAAAGCCACTGTCTTGGCTGAAAAGATCGTTGAAAAGATCATCATCAAAGAGGTGCAGAAATCGCACCGCGAGAAAATGCCAGAGCGTCGCAAGGGTTATACGCAAAAGGCGATCGTTGGTGGTCACAAGGTCTATTTGCGCACGGGCGAATATGAGGACGGCAACTTGGGCGAAATCTTTATCGATATGCATAAAGAGGGCGCAGGCTTCCGGGCGATGATGAACAACTTTGCCATCGCTGTGTCCGTTGGCCTGCAATACGGCGTGCCGCTAGAAGAGTTCGTGGATGCCTTCACATTCACAAAGTTCGAGCCAGCCGGCATGGTCCAAGGCAATGATAGCATCAAGAATGCGACATCGATCCTTGATTACATCTTCCGCGAGCTCGCCGTCAGCTACCTTGACCGGACAGATCTTGCCCATGTCAAACCCGAAGGCCCTGCGTTTGATGATATCGGCCGGGGTGTTGAGGAAGGCGTGTCAAACGTCACCACACCGACCGAGGATGCGGCATCGCGTTCGCTTGAAGTGCTCAAGCAGATTTCATCAACAGGTTATCTGCGCAAGCGGATGCCGCAAGAACTGGTGGTTTTGCAAGGCGGGGCCGCTGCTGTTGTCGATACGGCCGCTGCGGGCGAAACATTGACCGTTGAGGCGGCAACAACGTCGCTTGCCACAGGGGCCACAACGATCACAGGCATGTCCGCCCGTGATAAGGCTAAGATGCAAGGCTACGAGGGCGAGGCCTGCGGTGAATGTGGAAACTACACATTGGTCCGCAATGGCACATGTATGAAATGCAACACCTGCGGAGGAACATCAGGCTGTAGTTAATGACATCGCCAGAACGCGGCGTATATGAGAAATCAAAGGGTTAAACAGTTCCGAAGTGGGTACGCCCATTTTCGGCGCGGATCGGGCCACAGGCAAAAACTTGAGCGGTATATATACAGAGCCCGATAAGCGAGACTAAAGGGGGACTTCGGTCCCCCTCTTTTTTTGTCCGTCTCCGATGATTTTACGGCACGCCCCCATTCTTAGGTTTTGAAATATCCCGGGGGTCTGGGGG
>CAKMZE010000087.1:1709-11664 GCA_929200295.1 uncultured Alphaproteobacteria bacterium | reverse complement strand
TGTCACGACCGATCACCCTCTCACCACGGACGCGAGTTTTGCGCAGGCGCATCAAGAGCTACAGCGCTTGGCCCTCAAAGAACCCGGCCATGCCACATTGATCAAGGCACCTGAGACAGTGAAACATGCAGCACCCGTATTCCAACCACAAGAGGCAGGCATTGCACAGCTTTCCACTGCGCTGCGCGCGCGCTTTGATCCGCGCGGTATCCTCAACCCCGGCCTGATGGGAGCTTAGCTATGCAAACCAATTTCACGCCGGAGCAATTGACAGACCCCGCAACCGCGCATTCAAACAAAATCTTGCGCACCTGCGTGCATTGCGGATTTTGCACCGCCACTTGCCCCACCTACCAGGTGCTTGGTGATGAGCTCGATAGCCCACGTGGGCGGATTTACCTTATCAAGGATATGTTGGAAAATGCGCGGACCCCGGACGCAAAAACGGTCAAGCATATTGACCGTTGCATGTCGTGTTTGGCCTGTATGACAACCTGCCCCTCGGGTGTGCATTACATGCATCTTGTTGATCATGCGCGCGCTTATATAGAAGAGCATTACAAACGCCCACTGTCTGATCGTATGCTAAGGTGGGTGCTCGCGCGTATTTTGCCCTATCCGATGCGGTTTCGTATCGCATTGCTTGGTGCAAAGATCGCGCGCCCCTTTGCGCGCTTGATCCCCGACCTGCGACTGCGCGCCATGATCGCGATGGCGCCCAAACATATCCCGCCCGTGTCGCGCAATGATGACCCACAGACCTTTGCCGCTAAAGGCAAGAAGATGCGCGTCGCGCTTATGACAGGCTGCGCCCAGCGCGCGCTGAACACTGATATCAATGACGCCACGATCCGGTTGCTGACCCGGCTAGGCGCTGAGGTCGTGATTGCCGAAGGTGCCGGATGCTGTGGCGCTTTGACCCATCACATGGGCAAGAATACCGAAAGCCACGCCACAGCGGCCAAGAACATCCGCGCTTGGTCGCGCGAAATGGCAGATGGGCTGGATGCGATTGTGATCAACACATCGGGCTGCGGCACGACGGTCAAAGACTACGGGCATATGTTTCGCGAAGACCCCGCACTTGCGGATGACGCCGCAGCGGTATCAAGCATCGCCAAAGACATCTCAGAAATACTGATCGATCTTCTGCCGCAAGACGCTGTCACACAGCCCGGCGACGGGCTGCGCGTCGCCTATCACGCCGCATGCTCGCTTCAACATGGCCAGCAGATCAAGACCTATCCAAAGGATCTGCTCAAGCGTGCGGGGTTCGCAGTGCTTGAACCCGCTGATAGCCATCTGTGCTGCGGCTCAGCGGGCACTTACAACCTGATGCAACCCGCAATATCGGGGCAGCTCAAGGGCCGCAAAATCGCAACGCTTGAGGCCGTAAAGCCCGACATCATTGCCGCTGGCAATATCGGCTGCATGATGCAAATCGGCAGCGGAACGCAAACGCCCATCGTGCATACGGTTGAGCTGTTGGATTGGGCCACAGGTGGGCCAAAACCGCCCGCACTTAGCAAAGGTTACGCACCTGCACCGACTGTGCCTATTTTGCGGTAACGCGCCATAAATTTGCCTCACCAATGTGGAAAAATCGCGCAAATAGCTTCACAAGGCAAATATGCGCGCTCTATCCACCTTGCTTACACTTCTGGCGTTTCTCGCTGTCTCCCCTTTGCTCTTTGCTGAGGAAAGCGATCTGATCGCATTGGAATCTCGCAATGAAGGGCGCGGTTGGGAAGGGGTTGGCCGGCTTGATATTACGAACCGTGGGTTTTGCACCGCAGCGTTGATTACAGAGCGTTTAATCCTCACAGCTGCGCATTGCGTTTATGATCGCTACGATACGCTATTGAATCCTAAGCAATTCACCTTTCAGGCTGGGTTGCGCAATGGGCGGGCCGAAGCCATTCGCAATATTAAGCGGCTCGCACCCCATCCAGAGTACATCTCAGATGGGCCGACTGCGCAGGTCAACGGCCTTGCGATGGATATCGCCGTCTTAGAGCTAGATCGCCCGATCCGCCAAACCAGCATCCAACCCTTTGCCGTGGCCTCGCGCCCGCATCGTGGCGATCAGGTTGGTGTGGTCTCTTACGGGGCAGGCCGCACTGAGGCCCCCAGTTTGCAAGAATTATGCACCGTCCTGAGCCGACAATCAGGCGCGATCATCATGAATTGCGACGCGGTAGAGGGATCAAGCGGATCGCCTGTCTTCTCACTGGGTGATGGCGCGCCACAGATTGTGTCTGTAGTATCTGCGATTGGCGAAACTGGTGGGCAAACCGTATCAGTTGGCACCTCGCTTCAGGAACCATTGCAAGAGTTGTTGGCGCATTTCGCGACAATTGGCCCTGCGATGCCCGGTGGCAATCAAAGCGTGATACGCGCAGGCCAGCGCAGTACAACGGGCGCAAAATTTCTCAGCCCTTGAAACGCAAAATCCGCATACCTAGGTAAATGTCACGGGGATGCCCAATCGGGGCCCTGTGCACATTTGATCTGTCCACATGGAAGATCACAACTTTGTTGTCGCTTATGAAAGGATGACCCTATGCGTAACTTTGATTTAACACCGCTTTACCGTGCGACCGTTGGCTTTGACCAAATCGCTGAGCTGATGGACCGGGCATTAACCGCCGATACAAGCACCACAGCCTACCCACCTTATAATATTGAAAAGACAGATGAGGACACCTGGCGCATTTCCATCGCTGTCGCTGGATTTAGCGAGGGTGATCTCGCGGTTGAGCTGAAAGAACGCTCTTTGATTGTTAGCGCGAAAAAGACCGCTGAAGACAATGATGCGCGCGTATATCTCCACCGTGGGATCGCCACGCGCGCCTTTGAGCGGCGCTTTACCCTTGCTGATCATGTGCAGGTCACAGGTGCCACCCATAGCAATGGCATGCTCAATATTGATCTCACCCGCGAGGTGCCAGAGGCGCTGAAACCCCGCCGGATTGAGATCACAGCATCACCAGTTGAGACCCCCGAATTGGTTGAAGCAAAAGCCGTAAATTAGTCCCTCCCCTAATGCTTTTGCACCAAACAGCCGCGCAAAATCTTTGCGCGGCTGTAAGCGTTTCAAAGATCAATGATGATTTCATCACCTTCGTGCGCCGCGCGCGATTGACACAAGATCATCGTGGATTGGCGCTGCGTCTTTGATAAAACGAAATCGCGATGCGCGACCTCGCCCGAGACGAGACCGCATTTACACACTCCGCAAATCCCATCGCTGCATTTCAGATCCACACTCACACCGTTTTCGATCAACACATCCGCCGCTGATTTATCAGCTGACACAGCAAAGGTCTGGCCGGTTTTGCGCAGTGTGATCTGAAAACCTGTATTCACATAATCGGGTTGTTCGGGGACGATGAAATATTCTGAATGCTGCGCCTCTTCTGGAAACCCGGCCTGAGACGCCGCATCTAACACATCCGCCATGTAATTGGCTGGGCCGCAAGTATAGACATGCGCGCCCTCTTGGTAAGACAGCACCTTTGCCAGATCACACCGCCCGGTTTCATCGCTAATATGCAACGTCACATGCGCCGCCCAAGGCGCATCAGCAAGCTGATCAAGAAACCCCATTTTCGCCCGCGTGCGCCCTGAATAGTGCATTTCAAATGCACGGCCCTCTGCATGGAGCGTATGCGCCATGGCAATCATCGGAGTGATGCCAATCCCGCCGCCCATCAAAACCGTCTTTGCCGCGGCCCGCTCCAACGGGAAATGGTTGATCGGGCGCGAGATGAAAATGCGCCGTCCTTCTGAGAAAATCCGGTGAAGCAGTTGTGAGCCGCCGCGCCCGGCATCTTCGCGCAGCACGCCGATTTGATAGACACTGCGATCTGCAGGATCGCCGGATATAGAATACTGACGCAAATAATCAGGTGCGATGACGATATCCAGATGTGCGCCTGCGGTCCACTCAGGCAGATCACCGCCATCAGGGGCGCGCAATTCATAGAGCATAATATCGTCGGCGGTTTGCACAGCTTTGCTCACGATCACCTGCAAAACCGGGCTTTCACGCGCGAGCGTATAGCGGTGCTGCATACTCTCATCGCCTTGGGCAAGACGCGCCTGATATTCCTCGGCCGTGATCATCGCTTGATAAGCTTCGATCCCAGCCTCGCGGTCCATGGGGTCAGGATAAGGGTAAGGGTGCGGGGCAAGTGGAGCTGGATAGACCGCAAGCGTTTGGTCCTTGTAATCCAGCTTTAGATCGCGCTGGAGCCCACGTGCATTCACAGGCTTATCCGTCGGACGGTAGCCGCCATCCTCTTGAATTTCGAGATCCCACCACCATTTCTTGACCGGGTTCAGGTCGCCATTGCCCACCACATCATCAAGTCGCGCCAATGCAGGCGCAAGCTTGGGCATATGCATTGCGGCCCAGCGAAACGGCTTTTCCTTAAACACCCCTTCGAGGTTCCAAGGGCAGGTCTTCATACAGCGCCCGCACATAGCCCCGCCAGGTGTGGTGATCCGGTATGTGGCGCACTTTTGACTATCCGACTTCCAAATCTCATAGCCGTTGAACATCAGCTTAGGCCCAGCTGTGATCGCACCAGAGGGGCATTCGCGCGCGCATTTATTGCAGCTCTCACAGAAATTCTGCAATCCAAAGTCAATTGGCTGATCATGCGTCATCGGTAAATCCGTGGTCACAACGCCTGATTTCAGCCGCGGGCCTAAAAATGGATTAAGGATCACCTCGCCGATACGGCTGACCTCCCCCAACCCAGACAGTAATAGCAGCGGCGGTTGCAAGACCTCACCATCCATCACCGAATGGGCTTTGGCCTGATAGCCAAGGTTGCGGATTTGTTTTGCGATCACCCCACCCAAAAGCGAGAACCGCAGATAGGCGCGCATGGATTGGGCGACGCTGATCCAATCATCCCCCGATGCGCCTTCCATCGTGGCATAGCCTTGATCAATAATCATACTGATCGCTTGGTCATGCGGCGGATCAATGGCATCCCCGCGCGCATCGTGGCTGTACCACGCCCAATCAGGGCAACGTGATATCCCAACCGCATCCACACCGAGATAATAGCTGGTCGCCTTAATCAGCTGGGCCGCATCATCCGGCGCAAGGGTTTGGCGCGCAGGCGCTACATCACCGTCTTGCAGCAGTACAAACGCCCCCAAAGCCCTGCGCTGCGCCATAGAGGGGGCCGATTTGCGCACGTAATGCCCGCCGCGCGTGGCGTCTTGGATCGGTTTGCCCATATCCCCAAATTGCGCGCGCGCAAACAGATCAGCACGTTTGGGCACGCGGGGGATATTCGGTTCATCCATATATGTCGTCGGGGTCTCTACGCGCTTGAGCGTCTCAAACGGATGCGCCCCATCAACAAAACGGCGTTTCGCATAGGGCGTGGCATTCAGCGCGCTCTTGGCTGATGTTGTGCCCAACCGCCACCCAAGGCCAAAGGCTGATTTGGGCTGTAAGTCTTGCGCAACCAGCGGCGCATCAACCGCGATTTCAAAGCTTGTCGTGACAGCTGCAAGACCAAACCTGCGTCCGATATAAGGATGCGTCAACGCCCCCTCTTTTACAGTCGCGAGGCCTGAAGCAACGGCAAGCTTACCCAGATCAACATCAGAGCTACAGACCGTATGCCCGCTAGCCGGATAACCCAAAAGCCGGATGTAATTTGCAATCACCACTGCCGTTTCAGCCGCCAAAAGCCCAGCGCGATGCGCTTGCGCATTTTGGACCCAGGCTGTGCCAGCTTCCTCAACGCCCGGGTCGCGTGGATTTTCATAGAGGAGCACCAGCGCATGGGTATGATCTGCAACACCGGCAGATGGTGTCTCCATCGCCTCTTTCAGATCCGCCATGATATGATCAATGCCAGCGGCAAGCGTTTTTGTCTGTCGGGTGCGCAGATCGTGGGCGAGCCTTGCGACATCGGGGTTCTGGTGGGGTGTGGCCAAGCGCGCCGTTTGCGGCAGCTTGCAAATACCCACAACGGCTGCATCGCAAAAATACCCAAACGCCTTAAGATGCGCGGCACGCACTAAGGGACCCGCAGGCGCATCTGCCACCGCCTTATTGACCAACCCGTCGCGGATCGCATCAAGCATCGCTTGATGTTCGCGCATCGCATTCACAATTGAAAACGGGTCTTCTGACCGCGCAAATGAAAGGGGCGCGCTGTCAGGCACATCCGTCAAATCGGGCATTGTTCCAGCCCGCGCCAACCGCTCTGTCGGGTATGGCCCCATATGAAGCGGTCGGTCTTTATCGGAAAAGAAGCGCATGGTCATATGTGGTCTTCGCCCTGCTTATCCTATGCGCGCTATCTTAGGTGACGCGGCTGGTTTTTTGGAACTTAGGATCATCCCATAGCCTATTGGTGATCACATCCTCAATGACACTTGCGGCATGCAAAATATCAGCCTCGTCGATATAAAGCGGCGTGATACCAAAGCGCATGATATTCGGTGCGCGGAAATCGCCAATCACATCCTGCGCGATCACCGCCTGCATGGCGGCATAACCATGCTCAAACCCAAAGGACACCTGCGATCCACGCTGCGTCGCATCGCGCGGACTAACCAATGTCAGCATGGGGCAACGCGCCATCACCTCATCAATAAAGAGATCGCAAAGCGCCATGCTTTTCTGCCGCAAAGCATGCATGTCCACATCATCCCAGATATCAAGCGCGGCCTCGAGCACAGCCATTTGCAACACTGGCGGTGTGCCCACACGCAAACGCTCGACACCCGGACCCGGGCGATAGGACGGTTCAAATGCAAAGGGTGCATCATGGCCAAGCCACCCAGATAAAGCTGGTTGAATCTCATCAATCAGATCGGCGCGCGTATAGATAAAGGCTGGCGCGCCGGGTCCGCCATTAAGGTATTTATACGTACAACCAACCGCAAATTCACACCCCGTCGCGGTCAGATCAACAGGTACTGCGCCCGCACTATGGGCAAGATCCCAAATCATTACCGCGCCGGCCTCATGTGCGGTTTGGGTGATCTGCATCATGTCATGCATCCGCCCTGTGCGGTAATCCACTTGGGTGAGCATCACAGCCGCCACCTCTGGGGTCATCGCTTCGGCGACACCCTCAGGCGCAACAACACGCAGTTCATGACCTGCATTCAAATGCGCGATCAACCCTTCAGCCATATAGAGGTCAGACGGAAAATTCCCGCTGTCAGATAGGATAACCTTGCGCGAGGGCCGCATTTGCAGCGCGGCTGAGAGCGCCTGATACACCTTGATTGAAAGCGTATCGCCCATCATCACGGTGCCCGGCATCGCGCCAAGAAGCTTGGCAATGCGATCGCCCACGCGTGCAGGCTGGCCCATCCAATCATCAAGGTTCCATCCTTTGATCAGATGCGCACCCCATTGATTATTGACCATATCCGTCAGTCGATCCGACGCATGCGCAGGCAAAGGGCCCAGTGAATTGCCATCCAGATAGGTCATGCCATCTGGTAATATGAACTTTGACTTCATTGGCAGGGATGTCATTGCGGATCCTTATTCATCATCATTGTCTGCGTTTCGCATGTGATCTTCTAACAGATCAGGCCGCCGTTCTTTGGTGATGCGTAGCGCCTGATCCTTGCGCCATGCGACGATATTTTGATGATGACCAGAGAGCAAAACATCGGGGATCTCATGGCCTTCCCAAATTGCAGGCTTGGTATATTGCGGATGCTCTAAAAGATGGCTGGAAAAGCTTTCGTCCTCGGTTGATGCAAAATTCCCCAAGACACCCGGCCGCAAACGTATCGTCGCATCGATCATCGCTTGGGCTGCGATTTCGCCACCCGTCATGACAAAATCGCCCAAGCTCACCTCTTGGACGCCAAAATGTTTCAAGATGCGTTCATCGACACCTTCAAAACGGCCACAAAGCAGCGTCACCCCATCGGCTTGCGCCCATGAACGCGCCATCGCTTGATCAAAGCGCTGACCGCGCGGCGATAAATAGACCAAAGGTGTCGCGCTCTGCACACCCGCCTGTGCATCACGGATCGCCGCAGCGAGTACATCCGCGCGCAGCACCATACCAGCGCCACCGCCTGCGGGCGTATCATCAACATTGCGATGTTTGCCCACGCCGTAGTCGCGCAGATCATATGTCTGTAATTGCCAAAGCCCGTCTTGCAGGGCCTTACCAGTCAGGCTCTCGCCCAGAACACCGGGAAAAGCCTGCGGAAATAGGGTGATAATCCGCGCGGTCCACGCCGTGGCAAGTTCGGGCGTGTCTGTCATCAGCTCACGGGGTTTCAACGTTGGACGGATTGATTTGCGGCCAATTGCGCGCGGCTTTTGCGGCGGCGTCATTGATACCGCCCCAATAGGATCATCATATTAGACATTCACCCACGCCCCAAGATCCACCTCTTTTGCAATCATTGCTTTTTGTCTGGCAACACTCTGATCATCTTTGTCACTGCGGTTGAGCGTTAAAAACTGTTCGCGCATTGCAAAGCTCGGGGCGGTATTTCCGCGCCCAACAGGGGCGAGTGTCTTAATGACATCCTCTGGCACATTCATGGCCTGCACAAGAGCACCACCGGGACCAAATGCATAGGCGCTGGCGTCATCAAGATCCAATGTCAGAACCTCTAAGGGTGCCAGAAGCGTAGCAATCTCTAATGCAACAGCATCATGATCTGGCATCGCGCTATACTGCGTCATGAAATCCTCTTCACCCGAGGTGAGCCGTGTCATTCTAAGCTGATAATAATAAAGGCTGCGCAGCCATCTTTTGTGTTCACGGGTCGACAGAAGGACCCGCAATCTGGTGTCTGGAAACCGTTCTTGTAAATACCCCACAAGGTATTCGATGAGGACAGGCGCTGCGGAATAATCAAAGCAATTGGCTTGCCCGGGCGCGGCACCACTTAACATCTCACTGCTGATGAGAAGGTTCTGACCTGTTGGCAAATTAAAATCGTCAAATGTTTCATCAAGCAAGGCGCTCATATCCAGCAGGCCGAGCGGATTTTGTGAGATCGCATAGTCAAAGCACTTTTGCGCCACAGGCTTCATGTGACGGGTGAGCATAACTTGCGTATAAGGGACGAGCTCTTCTCGGTTACGCCACAAGAAATGCTGCATGCTGCTTGTGCCGGTGCGGTGTAGGCCGGGATGAAGTAAAATATGCTGCATAAAATTGCTCAAATAGCCCGCGTTAGTTGCAGTCTAGAGAAAAAGCCGCTTTGGTAAAGATGTCTAGGATACATCTTTTTCAAATAGCCCAAGCGGTGGATCGATAATGATCCGCCCCTGAGCGAGATCAACCGTCGGAACAGCGGCCTGGGTAAAGGGTAGAAGAACCGTTTCAATGAGCCCGCGCGGCGTGATCTCGAGCAGATCCCCCGCACCGTGGTTAGCAACAGATTTTACTACACCGCGATCCGCGCCGCCACTGTCAAAGACGCTTAAGCCAATGAGATCGGTATAGTAATATTCATCATCAGGTAAATGGGGCAGCACCGCGCGTTCAGCATAAAGGGATATCCCCTTAAGCTGATCTGCGTCTTCTTTGGTGATCACACCGTCAATGCGTGCCGAGAACCCATTGGTGATCTGGCCCGTAAGAACGATCTGCGTGAAACAACGGTCCGCCTCTGTGTACAGCGGCGTGTAATCTGCGATTGCGGCAGGATCAGCGCAAAACGATTTTAGGCGCACCTCACCGTGGACACCAAAAGCGCCATTGAATGCGCCAACGCAAATGCGATCTGAGGCCATGGGGATACTCCGCTTCGAATTGTCGGTTTGGGCGCCAGGCAGATACCGGGCGCCCCACACATGAGGCGTTGCTTACTCTTCTGCAGGCGCTTCTTCTGCTGCTGCAGGTGCTTCCTCGGCAGGGGCATTTGCGGCTTCTTCTGCAGCTTTGGCTTTTTCTGCTTTTTCCTCGGCACGGGCTTGGGC
>CAKMZE010000087.1:0-1699 GCA_929200295.1 uncultured Alphaproteobacteria bacterium | reverse complement strand
GCCTCGAGCATACGCGCGATCCGGTCTGTTGGTTGCGCACCTTCACCGAGCCAGTACTTTACGCGCTCCATGTTCATTTTGACGCGCTCTTCGCTGTCTTTTGGCAGCATTGGGTTATATGTGCCTAGCTTTTCGATAAAGCGACCATCGCGGGGCATACGGCTGTCAGCCGCAACGATTGCATAAAACGGACGCTTTTTTGAGCCACCGCGTGCGAGACGAATTTTCATTGCCATGAGAGTTATTCCTTATGTCATGGGAAGGTGGGCAGATTGCCCACCCTACAGTTGATGTTGTTTGTGGTGTTGGATGACTTCCTGAATGATGAAATTCAGAAATTTCTTAGCAAATTCAGGATCGAGATCGGCCTGATTTGCAAGGGCGGTCAGCCGCGCGATCTGGGTTTCTTCGCGGGCAGGATCTGAGGGCGGTAGGTCATGTTCGGCTTTGAGCGCGCCGACGGCTTTGGTATGCATAAAACGCTCGCCCAATGTGTAAACGAGAATAGCATCAAGACGGTCAATGCTGTTGCGGTGCTCTTTGAGGAGCGCAGCCGCGCGTGCAGTCGGGTCGGTCATTGCAAACCTCCTTTGGTATGGCGGTAGACATCGCAGCCGTTGCAAGCCTCTGCGGGCTTTGCTGCCGTTGGATCAAGTTGCGCACCCAGCCGCAGCGCCACAGCGACCGAGGCTTTGTTTTGCGGTGCGATATAGCTGACAATGCTTGTCAGCTGCGTCGTTGCAAAGGTATGGGCGATCACAGCGCGCGCGGCCTCAGTTGCGATGCCTTGCCCCACGAACCCATCAAGCACGAACCAACCGCACTCAGGCTCTGGGAAATGCGGGGGGTGCACGAGACCCGTGAACCCCGCGAGCGCGCCATCAACCTCAACCGCGAAACTACCGAAGCCATAAAGCGGGAAGCTCGCCACATCATTGGTGAACCATGTCCATGCGCGACCACGATCAATGGGACCATCCATCCAATGCGCACGTTCACTGGCGAGAAAACCCGCGTAGGCATCGAAATCATTACGTTGCATAGGCCGCAGCGCCAGGCGCTCTGTCGTCAGTATCGTCATGCCACGCGCGCCTCTGGTCCCGGGTGGCGCCATAGCTCATCGGTGCCCATATGTGGGTTCTCATAGACCCGTTCCATCACCGCACCAAGACGCCGTGCAACGGCTTTTGATGCCTCATTCGAGGGAACGATATTGGATGTGAGCGCTGGCATTTTCAGCACATCATACGCATAGTTGCGAATGGCAAGTGCCGCCTCTGTCGCGTAGCCATGCCCCTCTGCCCCTGCAAAAAGCACCCAGCCAAGTTCTGGCTCGGGCCAGCCTTCGGGGTACCATAGCCCGGAAAACCCAAGAGCATCGCCATCACGGCTATCGATCATCCAAAACCCGTAGCCACGCAGATACCAATGCCCGATGAGGCTCGCAAACCAACGCCACGCATCGTTACGCGACATCTCACCACCAAAGCCCTTTGTCCGCACTGGGTCGGTCAAGAATGCGATCACATTCTCTGCGTCATCTTGGGTCGGAGACCGCAAGATAAGCCGCTCAGTGGTCAATGTCGGGCAATGTGGGATCATTTCTTTTTCCCAAATCCAGAAAGACCGGGGGGAAGCCCGCCGCCGCCCAAACCGGGCAATCCACCCGCGGGCATCTGTGATTGCAGGGCTTTTGCGG
>CAKMZE010000086.1:2277-11665 GCA_929200295.1 uncultured Alphaproteobacteria bacterium | reverse complement strand
GGTATGGGGGGCCCTCATTGGATGATACGACCTTTGTGATCTCGGTGGCGCCCGCGGATGGTGTGACGCTCTTAGAAGCGGAAACCATGATGGATGACGTGATCGCAGATTTTCTGGCAGCGGATATCCCAGCGGAGCGTATGGATAGCATCAGAACACAGCTGCGCGCCTCTGAAATTTATGCCAAGGATAACATCCAAGGGCTTGCGCGCCGCTATGGATCGGCACTGACCCAAGGGCTGAGCGTGCAAGACGTGCAAGACTGGCCCAATGTCCTGCAATCCGTCACTGCCAAGGATGTTAAGGCCGTGGCCGCAAAGGTGCTACAGCGCAATCAAGCCGTAACAGGCTGGGTCGTGTCGACCCAAGAGGAGGCGCAATAATGTGGCGTTTTATTCTTTCGCTCTGGATCGCTATCGCCGCGCAATCTGCGCAGGCCGCGATTGAGATTAAGACAATCACATCTCCGGGCGGGATCAATGCTTGGGTGCTCGAAGAGCCCTCGATCCCCTTTACAGCGCTGGAAATCCGCGTGCGCGGTGGCGCGTCATTAGATCTGCCCGGCAAACGTGGTGCGATCAACCTGATGATGGCCCTGATCGAAGAGGGCTCAGGCGATTTAGATGCGCAGGCGTTTCAGACACAGCTTGAAAGCCTCGCCGCTAGTTTTCAATTCCGCGTTTATGATGACACGGTGGCGATATCGGCAAAGTTTCTCACCGAAAATCAGGATGAGGCGCTTGCGCTCTTGCGTGATGCGCTCACCAAACCGCGGTTTGACCAGCCCGCAATCGACCGGGTCCGCGCGCAAGTGCTGAGCGGGATTGCCAGTGATGCGAAAAACCCCAACCACATCGCTGGGGTTGCACTAAATACTGCGGCCTTTGGTGATCATCCTTATGGCACCGCGCTTGATGGCACAGCCGAAACGGTAAACGGGCTAACCCAAGCAGACCTTTTTGATGCGCATCGCAATGTGCTGACCCGTGACCGGATTTATGTGTCCGCCGTCGGTGATATTTCGGCCGAGGAGCTGGGACCGCTCCTCGATACGCTTCTCGGTGATCTGCCTGCAACAGGCCCACCCTTGCCGGATGATGTGGATTTCGGGCTTTCTGGCGGTGTGACCGTGATCCCATTTGCGACGCCCCAAGCGGTTGCTCTTTTCGGGCACAGCGGGATTGAGCGCGATGATGAGGATTTCTTTGCCGCTTATATCCTTAACCAAATTCTTGGCGCTTCTGGGTTTGAAAACCGTCTGATGGATGAGGTCCGTGAAAAACGCGGACTAACCTATGGGATTAGCACGTTCTTGGTGGCGAAATTCCATGCCGAGATGGTTCTAGGGCAGGTGGCCTCGGCCAATGCAACGGTTGCAGAGGCGATCGATGTGATCCGCGCTGAATGGGCGCGATTGGCCAACGAAGGTGTCACAGAAAAAGAGCTGGCATTGGCGAAAACATATCTGACAGGGGCATACCCGCTGCGATTTGATGGCAATGCCGAGATCGCGGGCATTATGGTCGGCATGCAAATGATCGACCTCCCACCAGAATATGTCACCAACCGCAACAGCTATATTGAGGCCGTGACCTTAGACGATATCAACCGCGTCGCGGCAGAGCTCCTGCAACCGGATGCCTTGCACTTTATTGTTGTGGGCGAACCCGAGGGGCTGGAATAGGCGGGTAAGCCGCTGAATGCTATTTGTAACTAATTTCAGCGTAGACCTCGTAGAATCGACCAACTCATGCTAGGTCTTGGGGTATGTCCACACTTGCCCCCCAGATAAAGCATCAACCTGTGATAAAACAGCTCAGCGATGCAGCAATTAACCGGATTGCGGCGGGTGAAGTGCTTGACCGGCCGGCCTCTGCGGTAAAGGAACTGGTTGAGAATAGCATTGATGCAGGGGCAAGCCGGATTGAGGTGATTATCGCCGATGGCGGCAAGACCTTGATCCAAGTGAGCGACGATGGCTGTGGAATTACGGCGGATGATTTGCCGCTCGCACTTTCGCGCCATGCCACATCAAAGATTGATGGTTCTGATCTCTTAAACATCCAAACCTTTGGTTTCCGGGGTGAGGCCTTGCCCTCGCTTGGTGCGGTGGGGCGGTTGACGATCACCTCGCGCCCAGATGCGGCGGATGCCGCGCGTATTACCGTGAAGGGTGGCGAAATGGGTGCGGTGCGCCCTGCGGCATCGCCAAAAGGCACAGTTGTTGAGCTACGTGATATCTTTTTCGCCACCCCGGCGCGGCTTAAGTTTTTGCGCACAGATCGCGCCGAGACCCAAGCAATCACTGATGTGATCAAACGCGTGGCGATGGCCGCGCCTTTTGTCACCTTTATCTTGCGCGATGCCTCGGGTGGCGAGCACCGTAACCTGTTTCGCGCGGAAGCCGAGACAGGTGATTTGTTTGATGCGCTCTATGGGCGGTTGCATAGCATTTTGGGTCGTGAGTTTGCTGAAAACGCCTTGCCCTTGGATGCCGAGCGCGATGGTTTTCATTTGACGGGTTATGCGGCCTTGCCCACGTATTCGCGCGGGGCGGCGGTGGCGCAGTTTATCTTTGTCAACGGCAGGCCGGTGCGTGATAAAATGCTTCTTGGTGCGTTGCGCGCGGCCTATATGGATGTGTTGGCGCGGGATCGGCATCCGGTTGCGGCGCTCTTTCTGACCTGCGCACCACAGCGGGTTGATGTGAATGTGCACCCCGCAAAAACCGAAGTGCGGTTTCGCGATGCAGGCACTGTCAGAGGGTTGATCGTATCAGGGCTGCGCCATGCATTGGCCGCCGCTGGACATCGGTCATCGACAACGGTTGCGGATGCGACGCTAGGCGCGATGCAGCCAAAGCCGGGCGTGGCCCCCGTTTACGAGATGGATCGCCCGCGCTTTACCGCACGCTCAATGACGTTTCAGGCGCAAGCCCCGCAGCCCGGTTTCGCAGAAGACAGCCCCTCAGCCCGGTTTGACGCGCCGCCTATGTCACAAGAGGCAGAGACAGATGACATGGCGTATCCGCTCGGTGCTGCGCGCGCGCAGCTACATGAGAATTACATCATCGCGCAAACCCAAGACGGCATGGTGATTGTGGACGGGCACGCGGCCCATGAACGGCTGGTCTATGAAAAGCTCAAGGCGCAGATGGCGGAAAATGGTGTGGCGTCACAGGCGCTGCTGATCCCCGATATCGTCGAGATGTCAGCCGCAGATGCGGCCCAACTATTGGAGGTGGCAGATGAGCTGGCGCGCTTTGGCCTCGGGATCGAGGCCTTTGGCGGTGGTGCGATTGCCGTGCGTGAGACGCCAGCAATCCTTGGCACATGTGATGCATCCGCATTATTGCGGGATATACTGGATGAGCTTACAGATCAGGGCGAGAGCCTGCAGTTACAAAGTAAGATCGAGGCGATTTTGTCGCGCATTGCTTGCCATGGATCTATCCGCACTGGGCGGCGCATGCGGGCCGAAGAAATGAACGCGCTTTTGCGGGATATGGAGGCCACGCCATTGTCGGGCCAATGCAATCATGGACGGCCCACCTATGTTGAGCTGAAGTTGAGCGACATTGAACGGCTGTTTGGGCGCACATGATCCAGATCGGCGACACAACCCTTATGCTCAATGATCCAATGGTGTTGATCGCTCTGGGTTTTGCCGTTGTGATGATCTTTGCGGTGTTATTGTTGTTGATCGTGGCGCGCCGCATTGGCCGCTCATCCGAAATGACCCAAGGATTAGCCAACCAAATGGGTGGGTTGGGCGCACGGGTTGAGATGCTGTCAAATGGGCAGCAGCAGCTTTTTGGTGGGTTGAATTCAGTGAGCGAAGCGCAGGCGCAACAGCAGGCGAAAACCCTGCAACTGATGGAACAGCGCTTGCAGCTTGTCACAGAGACGATGACGCAAAACCTATCATCCTCGGCCCAACGCACAGCGAATTCTTTGGGTGAGTTGCAGCAGCGTTTGCAAACGATTGATAAGGCGCAAGAGAATATCACAAAGCTCAGCGGTGACGTGCTATCGCTTCAGGATATTTTGTCGAACAAACAAACGCGCGGGGCTTTTGGTGAAATCCAGCTCACAGATATTGTGAGCAAAGCCTTGCCCAGTGATAGCTATACATTGCAGGCGACGCTGCCCAATGGGAAGCGCGCCGATTGCCTGATCCATTTGCCATCGCCACCCGGACCCATCGTGATTGATAGCAAATTCCCGCTGGAAGCCTATGAGGCGCTGCGCAACGCAACATCAGATTGGGAAAAGGCGGAGGCGTCAAAGCAGATGCGCGTCTCAGTGAAAAAGCATATCAAGGATATTTCTGAGAAATATATCCTTGATGGGGAAACCGCTGATGGGGCGTTGATGTTTTTGCCATCCGAGGCCGTTTATGCCGAGTTGCATGCCCATTACCCCGAACTCGTGCGCGAAGGGTTTGCCGCGCGCGTATGGATCGTGTCGCCCACGACCTGCATGGCGACGCTCAATACGATGCGCGCTATCCTCAAAGACGCGCGGATGCGCGAACAGGCGGGGACGATCCGCAAAGAGCTGGGGCTTTTGCACGGGGATGTGGATCGTTTGACCACGCGTGTTGGGAATTTGGACAGGCATTTCGCGCAGGCGCGCAAAGATGTCGAAGAAATTACGATCAGCGCGGAAAAGGCGGGCAAGCGCGCAGGCCGGCTTTATCACTTTGATTTCGAAGAATTGGCACCGGATGTGGATACGGCTGTTGTACCTCTTGCGAAAACTGACAGTTAAGCGCAGATTGCAAGCATTAAAGAGGAGCGATTGATGAAACGGATTTATCTTTCTGTGGCGGGGCTATGGCTATTGGCGGCCTGTCAAGGGTTTCAGACGCAAGCAACGGCGGGTTTGGGGAGCATTGAACAGGTGATCGCGGGCGAGATCGCGGCAACGGCAAAGTTTTACGAGGATAGTTTTCAAAATGTGCCGTTCGCGGATGGCCCTGTTACGGTGCTTGCCGAAGTGAATGGGGCGCTGCAGAGCCATACGCTCATGAGCTGTCATAACAGAACGCGGGTGTGTGGGGATCGCACAGGTATATTGCAACGGTCATATCGGCACTATGTGGTGTCGGGGGCTGTGTCATCAGGTGCGGTGTTTTATCTTTCACCCGGCGGTGATGGGCACCTTGTGCAAGGTGGCAAGACAATCCCGCTTGCGTGGAATTAAGCGCGAAGGTGGGCAAATTGCCCACCCTACAGATGTGATTTGTTACAGCGCTTAGATGCCTGTGAAGCGCTGTGCGATGCGTGGGATAATCCCAGTAAATTGTAGCGGCGCGTCAGTTGCTGCAAGGCAGATGCAATCCATTCCCTCTTCTGCGACAGGCGTGTGATGCGTGTCTTTTGTCGCAATCTCGATATCGCCTTGGGCAAAGCGATCATGCTCATCAACAAACGCGCCTTGTAAGACGAGGGTGAGTTCGGTGCCATGATGTCCGTGATCCGGGACAGCGACACCAGCGGGGATTTTGAGCAAGCGTACGGTGGCGTCTTTTGATGTGTTTAGCAGCATCTGGCTGACACCGCCGCCAACTTTGCGCCACGCGACATCATCAAGATCGCCTGCCACATAAGCCTGCAACGGGGCTGGGAAAATGCTGGATGTTTGCGGTGCCGTTTGGGGCGGGATCTCATTGTCATGCGCCGCAATCATCGCAAGTGTGGCAGACAGTGCGCCAGGTGACATCGGGGCAGGCGCTACAGTGTCCACGACAGCCCCGCCCAGGGCATCAAAGCTGCCCAAGCGCGCGCGGCATTCATCGCAGAGCGAAATATGCGTCGCGATCACGAGGTTAAACGCCTCAGGCAATGCGCCCGCGGAGTAACCCATAAGCAAATCATCAGTGAGGTGGTGTTTAATGTGGTAAGACATGGGGGGTCAACTTATCCTAAGGCGTGGCGCAAACGCTCGAGCGCCAATCTGATACGTGATTTGATGGTTCCAAGCGGCAGGCCAGTTTGGGCGGCGATCTCGCTTTGTGAAAGTTCGCCAAAATAGGCCTTTTGTATGAGAACCTTTTGTTTTTCGGGTAATGCGGCGATCGCAGCATTTAGTTTTTCGGTTTCTTGTTGCAGCGCCAAGACGTCAGCTTGATCAGGGTCATGTTCTGGTCCCCAGAAAAGATCCTCTGGTTCTGGTCTGCGCTGTTTGCGCAAGATATCAATTCTGCGGTTCCGCGCGATTGTGAAAACCCATGTGGCGACGCTGGCCTTGGCCGGATCAAAAAGATGCGCCTTGCGCCAGAGCGTGGCCATGACGTCTTGGGTGCAGTCATCAGCCATATCGGGTGACGCACCTGATTTCATCAAAAACGCTTTGATCCGTGGCGCAAAGTGATCAAAGAGTGCTGCAAAAGCCGCCGTGTCCTGATCGTCACGGATCTTTTGCACATGCGCGACCCAAGCCATGCGGTCTGATGTATCGGCTTTCGTCAATCTCAGACCTTTCGCGGTCACAACAATGTGCCCCATATCGGAATCGTCCAAAACAGAGACATCCGTGACATTATCAGAGGTGGGGTTTTCCATCAACATAGCTCTTTTACGGGCGCAAGAGACGGGTGGATCACATGTCTGGGGGAATTATTTAATTTCATCTGATCATGGCTTTGGCGCGTAAAAGGGCATAAACATTATTTCATGATCGGAGCCGCCCATGCCCTTTGAAACGATAACAGCTGTCCGTCGTAAAATTGCTGTTATTGGTGCGGGCATTTCAGGCATGGGTGCGGCGCATGCATTGGCCAAGGATCACTCTGTCGTGCTGTTTGAGGGCGGCGCACGGCTTGGTGGGCATGCCCGCACGCGTATGGCAGGCCGGACCCAAGATCAGCCCGTCGATACGGGGTTTATCGTTCTGAACAAGGCGAATTACCCGCATCTGGTAAAGCTTTTCACGGATTTGGATGTGCCGATATGTGAAAGTAATATGTCCTTTGGTGCGTCCTTTCGCGGTGGTGCGATGGAATACGGGTTGGAAAGCTTTGATGCGTTGTTTGCGACGCGGCGCAATGTGGTGAACCCAAAGTTTTTGCGGATGGTGCGTGATATCTTGCATTTTAATAAGCATGGCTTGCAGGCGAGCCTTGCTGATCCGACACTCACGGTTGGGGGGTTGCTCGCACAGTTGGGCCTGTCAGAATATTTTGCTGCACATTATTTACTGCCCTTTTCAGGGGCGATTTGGTCGACACCCAAGGAAAAGATCCGTGATTTTCCAGCCCATGCGTTGTTGCGGTTTTTTGACAATCACGCGCTTTTGGGCGTCACGGGGCAGCATCAGTGGTACACGGTTGAAGGTGGCTCAGAGGTTTATGTTGATAAGCTGAAATCGGATATGGAACGCCGAGGTGTCGCGCTGCGTTTGAACACGGGCGTTAAAGCCGTACGGCGTCTTGCACATGGGATTGAGATCAAAGCCCAAGCCAGTGAATGGGAACAGTTTGACGAGGTGGTCTTTGCAACACATTCCGATGATACGCTTGCGATGCTTACGGACCCCACACCAGATGAGCAGGCGTCATTAGGGGCGATTGCCTATCAACCAAACCGCGTGGTGTTGCATTCTGACACGTCGCTTATGCCAAAGCGACGGCAGGTGTGGTCGTCGTGGGTGTATACAGAAGACGATGCCAAAAGCGCAGATCAGATTGATCTGACTTATTGGATGAATTCGCTACAGCCGTGGTTGCAACAAGACACGCTGCTTGTGACGTTAAACACCACACGCCCAATTGATGAGCGGCTGATCTGGGATGAGGTCACGCTGCGCCATCCGGTCTATGATCTTGGCGCGCTTGCAGCACAAAAGACCATGGCGGCGATAAACGGGCAACAGCGGACATGGTATTGCGGTGCGTGGATGAAGAACGGGTTTCATGAGGACGGGCTGTCTTCGGCTTATGATGTGGTGGCCGCATTGAATGCGACACACCCCGCCACGGGCCGCGCGTGAAGGCCTACATCACACATATCAATGCAGAGACCTATCACGGGCGGCGTGATGCAGTGAAGAACGCGTTTCGCTATGGGATCGATTACGTGCTGCTCGATGCAGAGGCGGCGCTGCGTGCGCCGCGTTTGTTTGCGCGCAACGGCGCTGGTCTTATGTCACTTTATGACAGGGACCATGGCGGTGCACCCAAGATGGGGCAGGGGGCTGCTTGGGTGCGTGATGTGCTGCGCAGATATGATATCGCGCTTGAGGGACGCATATGTTTGTTAGCGCAGCCGCGCGTATTAGGGCATGTGTTTAACCCGGTGTCGTTCTGGCTATGTTATGATGCGGATGCGGTTTTGCGTGCTGTGATCGCCGAGGTCAGCAACACATTTGGCGACAGGCATTCATATCTTTGTGCCCATGAGGACCTGCGCCCGATCACAAAGGCCGAAACCCTTTGGGCGCAAAAAGTGTTTCATGTCTCGCCGTTCCAGCCGATTGAAGGACAGTATCAGTTTCGTTTTGATATCACCCCTACGGATATTCATATCGTGATTGACTATACCCGTGATGACGGCACCGGCCTTGTGGCCACGTTAAAGGGGCCGTGCACGCCGCTGACAAATGGCTCTATCCTGAGGGCGTTGCTGCGGCGTCCTTTTGGGTCACGCAGGGTTTTGGCGCTGATCCATTGGCAAGCGATAAAACTGTGGTGGAAACGCGCGCCCTTTCGGTCGCGCCCGGCACCGCCAGAACATGATATCAGTAGGTGAGACGGCTTCCTGCATATGCGCTTTTTGCAGCTGTCCTAAGTGCCGCTGGATTGCCGATCTATATCTATGCGCCAAAGTTATATGTGGATGAATATGGGGTCAGCTTGGCAGCTTTGGGTGCAATGCTTTTTGGTCTTCGTCTGTTTGATGTGGTGCAAGACCCGGTTTTAGGATGGCTCAGCGAACGGGTTGCCACGTGGCGCAAGCAGGCGGTGATGATTGCGGCGGGTGTGCTCGCATTATCTATGCTTGGGCTGTTTGCGGTTGTACCGCCGATTGCCCCCCTGTGGTGGTTTGGTCTTACATTAGCGGGGTTATTCTCGGCCTTTAGTTTCCTGACGATCACGTTTTATGCACAGGGCATCGCAAAGGCCGCGGATGACCCGCAAGGCCATGTAAAGCTGGCTGCATGGCGTGAAACGGGCGCTTTGCTCGGGATTTGTATTGCGGCTGTAGCACCAACGGTTTTGTTAAGTGTGACCGTACATGCCTATACGAGCTTTGCCATAGGGTTCGCCTTGGTGACGGGCATGGCGGTGATGGCTATGCAATCTGAGTGGCACGGCCCCGCTTTGCCATCGCCGCCCGGGCAGATGCATGTGATTATAAAAGACCGGATTACGCGGCGTTTACTGA
>CAKMZE010000086.1:0-2267 GCA_929200295.1 uncultured Alphaproteobacteria bacterium | reverse complement strand
TCCTCGCGCTGTTTAATGCAACACCATTGGCGGTCTCTTCGACGCTATTTTTGTTTTACGTCGAAAGCGTTCTTGGTGCGCCGGGCTGGGAAGGCGGGCTATTGGTGCTGTTCTTTCTTGCGGCGGCGCTGTCATCGCCACTATGGGCGGGCTTAGCGCGCAGGTATGGGGACAAACCTGTTTTGCTTTGCGCGATGGTCTTAGCGGTGAGCTCATTTGCCTATACGCTCACATTGTCTGAGGGCGATGTGATCCTATTTGCGATTGTCTGCGTATTATCAGGAGCAAGCATCGGTGCGGACCTTACGCTTTTGCCCGCCATGTTTGCAAAACGCATGAGCGTGATTGCACCCAGCGGTGGCCAAGGTTTTGGGCTTTGGTCATTGGTGAGCAAATTCACACTGGCGTTTGCGGCGGTAATTTTACTGCCAATGCTCGCGGCTTATGGGTTTGAACCCGGTGCCGACGCGCAACCCCAAGAAGGGGTGTGGATGTTGATGGTGCTCTATGCAGGGGTGCCGTCGCTGTTGAAATTAGTGGCGATTGGCCTTTTGGTCGCTACAAGACTTGAGGAATAATGCATGTGGATTTGGTCGCTTATTTGCGCAGTTGCGATAATCATCAGCCTGTGTTTGTTGATCTACACGCGGTATTACTCGTTTGCGGCGCAAAAACCGTTGGATTACCGCGATGGTCCGCTGTTTGATATCCGCCAAAGGCTCAACGGTCCGTTGATCTGCGAAGGCATGATCTACGGGCCCACGGGGCGTGTGGTGTCGCGTTTCGTTGCGGATATTGAAGCGACATGGGATGGTGACATCGGCACAATGAAAGAGGTGTTTCATTATGACAGTGGCACCGTGCAAACCCGTGAATGGACGCTGACCCTCGGTGCGGGTGGGGTGATCAAAGCACAAGCGGCAGATGTGGTTGGTGACGGGCAGGGGCAGCAAATGGGCTCGTCGGTTTTGCTCAATTACCGGGTCAAATTGGCGGATGCAGCAGGGGGCCATGTGCTTGATACCACGGATTGGATGTATCTGATGGAAAACGGGTCAATCATGAACCGCTCGCAGTTTCGCAAGTTTGGGATCAAAGTTGCAGAGCTCGTGGCGACCATGCGCCCCAAGGCGCAACCGATTGCAGGTGAATAACGTATGAGGGATTGGCAGGGAAAACGCTATTGGCTTGTCGGCGCGAGTGAGGGTTTGGGCCGTGCACTTGCCCATGTGATGAGCGAAGCAGGCGCTGAGCTCATCGTCTCGGCCCGCTCAAAAGACCGGCTTGAGAGCTTGGTGAATGAGCTGCCGAATGTGGCCTCTTATGTGCAGGTCGATGTGAGCGACCGCGCACAGGTTGAAGCCGCCGCAAAAGAAATAGGGCCGATTGATGGTGTGGTGTATCTTGCTGGGGTCTATTGGCCGATGTCAGCCACACAGTGGGACAATGAAAAGGCTGATCTGATGGGCGAGATCAATTTCTTAGGTGCTTCGCGCGTGGTGGGTGCGGTGATCAAACCGATGATCGCCCGCGGGTCTGGGCATATTGTGTTGACCGGATCGCTTTCTGGTTTTCGGGGCTTGCCGGGGGCGATTGGATACGCCTCGTCAAAGGCTGGGATGATGGCGCTTGCGGAAAGCATGCAGGCTGATCTGCACCGTACTGCGGTCAATGTGCAGCTTGTGAACCCAGGGTTCATTGAAACGCGTCTCACCGATAAGAATGATTTTAGCATGCCGTTTATCATGTCGCCCGAGGATGCCGCACGCGCAGTTTTTGATCACATGCAGACAGAGCGTTTTAAGAAAAGCTTCCCTTTGATGTTTTCATGGGTGTTCCGGCTCTCACAGTTTTTGCCAGACTGGCTGTATTATAGGCTCTTTGGAGCAAAGCATTAAGGCCGTGGCTCAAAGGGGCGCAGCGCGCGTTTGAGATCATCATAAAGTGCGAGCCGTTCTTTTTGATCGAGAAAGCTTCCAATCTCAACCGCGCGCTCGCCGCCGCGCAGGGTGATGTAGTTTTCAACGGGCCCGCCAGTGGGGTGCAGATGCACGCTGACCCAATAGCGATTTGCCTCCCATTTCCGCTGTGTCAGATCAGGGTCTTGTCGCATCAGCTCGACCCGGTCTGCCGTGACCTTGAGCTCTTCGACAATCGTGCCGCGTTTGTAGCTGATGTTTAATGCGGTCCAAATCCCCCAGAATGTCAGGATGAAAAACGGCAAGAGCCCCCAAACAACGGGCGTGCCCAGCGTGGCAAGTAAAGGG
>CAKMZE010000085.1:545-11781 GCA_929200295.1 uncultured Alphaproteobacteria bacterium | reverse complement strand
ACACATATGTTAGAACCCGGCAGCTATGCCTATGTGCCGCCCGGCGTGTCTTGGGCCATTCATAATGCAGGTGAAACGCCGCTTCAGTTCCATTGGATACGCAAGCGTTGGCAGGCGGCAGCGGGGCTGACAGCACCTGACCCGATCATTACCCATGATCGTGACGCGCCATTTCATTATATGCCCGGTACGGATAAATGGGCGACCCAGCGTTTTGCAGACCCCAGCGATCTGCGCCATGACATGCATGTGAATATCGTCACCTTTCAGCCCGGCGGGCGGATCCCCTTTGCTGAAACCCATATTATGGAGCATGGGTTATATGTGCTTGAGGGCACGGCAGAGTATCTGCTGAACACAGATTGGGTCAGCGTGGGGCCGGGCGATTTCATGTGGCTACGTGCGTTTTGCCCGCAAGCCTGCATCGCCACGGGGCAGGGGCCGTTTCGGTATCTGCTTTATAAGGATGTGAACCGCCATCCCAATCTTGTGCTATCATGAAGTTGCAAGCAAAAAGCCTCACAGCCGAGGCCTTTGCCCCATTTGGCGACGTGCTGGATATCACAGGCGCGCCGGATAAGATCATTAATGCCGGGTTCTGCGAACGGTATCATGATCGCGCGCGGATGGATTTTGGCGCGGGTGGGCGCGCAGGCATCAGCCTGTTTAACGCTCAGCCGCGTGAATTGCCCTATCAGTGTGATTTGATGGAACGCCATCCTGATGGCTCACAAGCGTTTGTCCCGATGTCAGAGCATCCGTTTCTGGTCATCGTGGCCGAAGACGACGCAGGCCCTGTTAATCCGCGCGCGTTTCTGACGGCACCGGGCCAAGGGATCAATATCCTGCGCAATACGTGGCACGGTGTTTTGACGCCATTACACGCGCCCGGGTTGTTTTGCGTGATTGATCGCATAGGCGACACTGTCAACCTTGAAGAAATCGTTTTGGAAATCCCCTATTTAGTGGTTAATTGACATCGGACCACAAAAAATAGTGGCCAGAACCCAAGGGACAGAGACTATGACTGATACATCAATGGGTACATATAGCGACCCGAACGCGACCCCGCCGTTAGGCCAGGCCGTGCCACTGGGGCTCCAGCATGTGCTGGCAATGTTTGCCTCAAACGTAACCCCATCTGTAATCGTTGCAGGTGCTGCTGGGCTTGCCTTTGGCGGTGCTGAGCAGGTTTATCTTATTCAAATGGCGATGCTTTTCGCTGGTATTGCAACGCTTTTCCAAACTGTTGGTTTCGGACCAGTTGGCGCACGTTTGCCGATTATGCAGGGCACGAGCTTTGCTTTTGTTGGTGTGCTTGCAGGTATTGCGGCGACCCAAGGTTTGGGTGTTGCGCTGACATCTTGCATCATCGGTGGTGTGATCCACTTCCTTCTTGGTTCGGTGATCGGATCACTGCGTAGCTACTTCCCACCGCTTGTCACCGGTTTGGTGATTCTCGCGATTGGTCTTTATTTGATCCCCGTTGCCATCAAATATGCTGCTGGCGGTGCTGCCACATTCCAGATGGAAGCAGAAAGCTTTGGCTCGCTGATGCATTGGTCTGTTGCACTGACAGTGGTAATTGTGGCGCTTGGCGTGAAATTCTTTACCAAGGGCATGCTGTCAAACGCTGCGATCTTGATCGGTCTGATCGCAGGTTACGTGCTGGCTTATATCCTCGGCATGGTGAAATTTGGCGCGGTTGCGAATGCAAGCTGGATCACATCCTTGCAGGTTATGCCTTATGGATTTGAATTCTCGCTCGGTGCGGTTATCGCCGTGACATTGGTATCGATCGTATCTGCGATTGAAACTGTGGGTGATGCATCAGCCACCACAAAGGCGGGCGCTGGACGTGACGCTACAGATGCAGAGATCTCGGGTGCGACATATGCTGATGGTCTTGGCACAGCGCTTGCGGGTGTCTTTGGTGGTCTGCCAAATACATCATTCAGCCAGAACGTTGGTATCGTTGGTATGACAGGGGTGATGAGCCGCCATGTTGTGACCATCGGTGGTATCATTCTGGTGATCTGTGGCCTGATGCCAAAGATCGGCGCGATCATTGCATCTATGCCTTTGCCTGTGCTTGGCGGCGGTGTGATTGTGATGTTCGGCATGGTGGCTGCTGCGGGTATGAATATGCTCACCGAAGTGACAATGAACCGCCGGAACATGGTGATCATTGCTGTGTCGCTCGCCGCTGGTCTGGGTCTGAACCTGGTGCCATCTGCTGTGCAGTATCTGCCAGGTGTGGTGAAGACATTGGCGACATCCGCTGTTGCACCAACAGCGATCATCGCGATCCTTCTTAATCAGTTGCTGCCAGAAGAGATGTAATCTCTGGCGACATATGTAAAACAAAAGGCCCGCTGTGTAATACAGCGGGCCTTTTTTATAGCGCAATGTTGGAAAGGGCTTAGAAGCCCAGACCTGCATATTTGTTCTTAAACTTAGAAACGCGACCGCCCGCATCCATCAGACGGGTGCCACCACCTGTCCAAGCAGGATGTACGGATGGGTCAACATCAAGAGCGAGCACATCGCCCTCAGAGCCCCAAGTGGATTTCATCTGGATGATAGTACCATCGGTCATTTTCACGTCGATGATGTGATATTCGGGATGTGTATCTTTTTTCATGACGGAACCCTTACGCGTTTGCGCCCTTAGGCGCTTTGTAGTTGGTGACCTCAGCGATACGCGCGGATTTACCACGGCGCGAGCGCAGATAGTACAGCTTTGCACGACGGACACGGCCACGACGCACAACTGTGATGCTTTCGATATTCGTTGAATAGAGAGGGAACACACGCTCCACACCTTCACCGAATGAGATTTTGCGAACAGTAAAAGACCCGGCAATGCCAGAGCCATTCTTACGTGCGATGCAAACGCCTTCGTAGTTCTGTACACGGGTACGTGTGCCTTCGGTTACTTTGTAACCGACGCGGATGGTGTCCCCGGCTTTGAAATCGGGGATCTCTTTCCCCAGTGCGGCAATTTGTTCCGCTTCGATTTGTGCGATCAAATTCATGATACGCTCCTTTATATTGGCACGGGTATACCCCGCGTCTCATCAACATGCTCCAGAGCTCTGCGTCGTTACCGGGTCCGCCTGCGCGCCCGCCAGAGAGTACGATCATTCATTTCACGGCGCTTTGGGCAGATTGGAAAGGATCGCAGCAACGCAGCTGCCCTTTGATATCCAATTGGTCCACAGGCCAACCCCCCGGAATCAGCTGATCACGGGTGATGGCTGCGTATAAGCTGGGAATGCGATTGGATCAAGAGAAGATCATCGTCACTTGCATCGCGCATATGGCCAGAACATACTCGCGCGAAACCACAAGGATAGAGCGTGAAATGGCAGTAGAAAAACGCAAAGGTGCTGCACGTATCGCAGATGTGCCCGAAGATATTTTAGCTAAGTTGAATGCCGGCCACATTGAGGCCGCGACCTTATCGGAAAACCTCGCAACGGATTTTAATGCGCTCTTAGCGTCTGTCTTGCCGCAGGTGATTGAGACGACAACAATCGATCCAAAGGCCGGCATTACAAAGCGTATGGCGGCAGCGGCCGAGGCGATCATTGCCACGGGTGATGATGTCTTGCCCATGCTGCAATCGCACCGCTCTGATTTGATCAGGGGCTGGGGCGCTTATGTGCTTGCCGCCCTACCAGAGCTGACGTTCGCAGAAAAGCTGATGCGTATGCGTGATTTTGCCGATGATACGCATTTTGGCGTACGCGAATGGGCGTGGTTGGCGATGCGGCCTCAGATCGTAAAGCAACCCGAAGACGCGGTTGCTCTGTTACAGCCATGGGTCACGGATGGCTCTGAAAACGTTAGGCGGTTTGCGATTGAGGCCGTGCGTCCGCGCGGGGTGTGGAGCGCGCATATTGCTCTTTTTAAATCACAGCCAGAAACTGCGCGCGCCCTGCTGGACCCGGTGACATCTGATCCTGCGCGATATGTGCAAGACAGCGTTGCGAATTGGCTCAATGACGCGTGGAAAACCAGCCCCGAGTGGGTCGAGGGCTATTGTGCGACCCTCGCACAAGGTCAGCCATCTGATGCGACGCAATATATTATCAAGCGCGCGTTGCGGAATAAAAAGTAGCGTATGGCTTTATGGGTCTTGATGCACTGTTTGGCGTTGCTGGCCCAGCCCTTCAATCGCAAGCTTCATCACATCGCCGGGCTTGAGGTATATGGGGGCGGGCTTTTGCCCCATGCCCACACCGGGTGGTGTGCCCGTGCTGATCACATCGCCGGGATGCAGGGTCATCAACTGTGACAGATGCGCGATAATCTGGGCCACGGAAAAGATCATCTTATCCGTTGATCCGGTTTGCATGCGTGTCCCATTTAGATCAAGCGACATGGTAAGGGCCTGCGGGTCTGCAACTTCATCTTTTGTCACCAGATAGGGGCCCATAGGCCCAAACGTGTCGCAGGATTTTCCCTTGGTCCATTGCCCGCTGAGCTGGGTTTGAAAATGACGCTCTGAGATGTCGTTGACAATGCAATAGCCCGCAACGTGATCAAGTGCGGTGCTTTCATCCACATATTTCGCAGGTGTCCCGATCACGACACCCAGCTCGACCTCCCAATCTGTTTGGGTTGAACCGCGCGGCAGGTAAACATCATCATATGCGCCAACAATCGCAGAGTTGGCTTTGAAAAAGAGAATGGGGTGCGCAGGTGGTTGCATGCCAGCCTCGGCAGCATGGTCGGAATAATTCAACCCGATACACAAGAATTTACCAATACCCCCGACACAAGGTGCCAGCCGTGGTTGCCCTGAGACAATCGGCAGCGTGCTGTGATCAAGCGCGCGTAACCGGGTGAGCGTCGCATTATCCAGCGTCGCACCCGTGATATCAGCCACATGCACAGAAAGATCACGCAGATTGCCATCTGCATCTAAAAGACCGGGCTTTTCAGCGCCGGGTGAGCCGTAGCGCAGTAACTTCATGCTGGATCTCCTTTAGTGGCTATCGCGTGGTCTGTGGCGTCTTGCAACATCTTGATAGTTTGGCGCATCACGCAAAGTCATCCCTTCATGGAACTGCCCTGTAAGCTCGCGGAAATATTGCTGCCATGGGGTCTGATGTTCTGGTACGGCGTAGCCACCATCTGCGACCAACGCATTGGCGCGATCTTGCAGTTCTTCTGCGGGCACCAACATGTCCACGCGACCGGTGTTAAGATCGACACGTAGGCGGTCGCCGTTTTGCAAAAGCGCGAGGCCGCCGCCCTCTGCGGCCTCTGGCGCGGCGTTAAGAATAGATGGTGAACCCGAGGTGCCCGATTGCCGCCCATCCCCGATACACGGTAAGGCCTGAATGCCTTGCTTTAAGAGATAGGCAGGGGGCCGCATGTTCACTACCTCGGCACCACCGGGATACCCCTTGGGGCCCGCGCCGCGCATCACCATGATATGGCTGTCTGTCAGCGCCTCGGTCTCATCATCAATCCGGTGGTGAAAATCCTCTGGTCCATCATAAACTACTACAGGGCCTTCAAAGGCCATAGGGTCATCCGGATTGGACAGATATCTTGCGTGAAACGCCTCACTAATGACGGATGTTTTCATGATCGCACTCTCAAACAGATTGCCAGAGAGGTTGAGGAACCCAGCGCGTTCTTTCAGCGGATCTGCAACGGTTTTGATCACATCGGTGTTTTTTGAACGGTGATGCGCGCAGTTCTCGCCCATTGTCGCACCATTGGCCGTGACCGCATCCGGGTGCGGTAAGAGCCCCGCGGCGAGCAGTTCTGCGACAACAGCGGGGACGCCGCCGGCTTGTTGATAATCCTCGCCCAGATAGGTGCCCGCTGGCTGTAGGTTCACCAGCAAAGGCACATCATAGCCTAGGGCCTGCCAATCATCGTTATCCAGTGCCACAACCAAATGCCGCGCGATGCCATTCAGATGGATCGGTGCATTGGTTGACCCGCCGATTGCCGAATTAATGACAATCGCGTTTTCAAAGGCCTCGCGTGTCATGATATCCGTGGGGCGCAGATCATCCCACACCATATCAACGATCCGCTTACCTGTTTCATATGCGATCTGACCGCGTTCACGGTAGGGCGCGGGGATCGCGGCAGAGCCGGGCAATTGCATACCAAGCGCCTCTGCCAAAGAGTTCATCGTCGTTGCTGTGCCCATGGTGTTGCAATAGCCCACAGATGGGGCCGAGGCCGCCGCGATTTCCATAAATTCATCGGTGTCGATCTTGCCTGCGGCGAGCTCTTCACGGGCTTTCCAGATCACAGTGCCTGAGCCCGCGCGCTCACCCTTCCACCAGCCGTTGAGCATTGGCCCAACGGATAAGGCGATGGCAGGTATATTGACCGTCGCAGCCGCCATAAGGAGCGCAGGCGTGGTCTTATCGCAGCCGATGTTCAAAACGACGCCATCCAGAGGGTAGCCAAAGAGGGTCTCAACCAATGAGAGATATGCGAGGTTACGATCTAGTGATGCTGTGGGTCTTTTACCGGTTTCTTGGATCGGATGCACCGGCACCTCAATCGGTGTGCCGCCTGCTGCGATGATCCCATCGCGCACCCGTTTCGTCAGCTCAATATGATGGCGATTACAAGGCGACAGATCGCTACCGGTTTGCGCAATCGCGATGATGGGTTTGCCTGATTGCAGCTCTTCGCGAGTTAGCCCGTAATTGAGATACCGTTCAAGATAGAGCGCTGTCATCTCAGCGTCATCTGCATTCATAAACCACTGGCGCGATCGCAGATCTTCAATCTTGATTTTTCCGGGCATTTGGGTGTCTCCGTTAATTTTGTGCGGCTAAAAGCGGCTTTGCTCATATACATACCCAATGGCAGATATCATGGCTAGAGTGGCTGGCTTTGTCGTAAGCGGGTGCAAAACGCTTAGAACTGCTTTGTCCTATGACGCAAAATAGCAGCTTCGCTTTTGCTTAATTGACGGCGTGCAAACGCGCCGTAGTGATAGGGATCATCTTGCAAATCAGACAGGCGGATTTGAAGCTGTTCCAGTGTGTCCTGAGAATAGCTGCCGTCTTGCGCATTCGCCGGATGATAGCTTTCGGTTGCGACACCATTGGCAAAGATGACGCTGTGTTGCGCAAGAACGATATGAATATAGGTCACACCCTTTTGGTGGTTGTCCCTGCATATCGTGGTGCCGTTGATCAGGTCACGTGCTTTGACAAGGACCTCATCCGTATTAAACAGCGCTTCGGCATGTGCGCCCTTTATCATCACATGATGATCAGGGGAGACGCGTAATTCCTCGTCGGAAACCGCACCGCCCAATGCACCGGGTTTGAAAGTGATCGGCCGCAGCGATGGTGTGACATGGAGCCGGGCACCCGACAGATATTTGCGCCCAACCCAAAGAACCTCGGCTGTGCCGTTCCTCTTGGTCAGCACGCTGTCGCCTTCGTATAGACTGGCCACATCGCGCGGGCCATCCGGTGTTGAAATCAATGTGCCGGGTAAGAACCCCGTTGCGTTATTTGGCTGCTGCGGCACCGTCATAAGAAGATCGGCGCTAATCTGGCTTTCGACAAGCCAAAGATCAGTATCTTTTGGTGGAATGTCCTGATCAAAGGCGATGAGTAACGATTTTTGGTCATTGGCGCGTAGAACGCTGGCTTCCCATTGGGAATGCCCATCCGTGACACGAAAGCAATTGCGCTTTAGCGGTTCGTCGTCATCTAAATGCGGGCGCGGGGTATAGCCAAACCCATGAATGATGCGCTGGGCGGAATTAGCGGCGCGTCTTTGTAACACAGCGCCATTGATCGCATCCCCAAGTGGAAGAATGCTGTTCGGCCCATCAACTCTATTGATCGCGCCCGTCCAGCGCCAAACCGTGCCTGCCGTCAGATCCCTGAGCGCACCGGACCACTGCCCGCCAAGCTCTGTTTGGGACCATGAAATGACAAACGTGCCGCGAAAGCCCGTTTTCATAGTTTACCTCTGCCTCAAGTGCTGCATCGTTTTGTGCAGCTTTATTGATGCCGAGCTAACAGTGCTGATGAGCTTGGGGCAAGCAGGTCAAGCGGTAATCGGTGCGTTTTTATCTAGAAGTTGAAATCGAGCCGCAGTGAACCGACGATTTGACCTTCGGGTTGGCCCACAAACTCGGGGCTGAGGTATGTCGCACCATAAAAAAGCGATGATCCTCCAGCGAATTGCCGATCAAGTCCGATACGCACGCGGTTGCGGGTACTGGTCGCGCTATATCCTTGGCTCCGGGGGAGGTATCTGCTGTCATCGACGATCGCAAAGTCAGCGCCAGCGACCAAAGCAACGCCAGAAACGAGGTCGCGCGTAGCAGGGGATAAGTGGCCCGTGATCCGATCACGTACAACCAGATTGTCATGACCAAACCGCGCGATCCGCAGATCAAAACCGTAACGTACCAAATCTTCGGCACCGATTTGCATTGCAACAAAGGGGCGCAATGATGTCAGCTCAGAGAGTGTGACGCGTGTTGCGGCCTCAGCGTATCCGCTCACCCAAAACCCATTTGCGATTTGATTATTTTCATGTGGTATGTCTGGCATGTCATACCGTTCATGAAAGCTTTTTTGGAAATCTGTGACGCCAGTTTGCGGCCCGACAGCCGTGATATCAGCGCCGAGCGTATATAAGACCTCATCTTGTCCAAAGTGGGTGAAAACACCAAACGAAAGCGAGCCGACATGTGGGCGATCACCGGGCGCTGGGCTGCTGCCCGAGGGGGCGGTGATTTCGGATGAAAACCGAAATTCTAAGATATCACCAAAGGCTTGTGGTGTTCCGTCATAGAGAGCTTTGCCGCGCAGATGAGAAAACGTATCCCCGCCGCTTTGCCATTTATCTCCGCCATCACCAATGAGGTCATTATTGAAAATCCGTGCATTACCGAGCCAGACGCGATCTTGCGCAGAGGTCACGCTTGGAAGGGTTAGAAAGGTTAATATTATAAATAGAATTTGACGCATGTTTTCGCTCAGCACAGGAGAAGGTACCTATAGCAGCTACTGCATAAATACCTGTGTCGCTAGCAGAAATCGCGGGTTAACCATTATAAATCTTGCATTTTAGTTAAAATCGAACGGCGTGCGGGCGTTAACCAATGCAATTGTTTCGCCGCACGCAATGATCCTGCGGTATTCATAGAAATGGCTCTGGTTTTGCCGGAAAATCAGAGTATCCTTTGGCCGAAACAAAGAGGCCATTATGTTGCAAAAAATCGATCTGAATGCTGATTTGGGTGAAAGCTATGGGCCGTGGTCTATGGGTGATGACGCGGCTATGCTCAAGATTGTGACGAGCGCGAATATCGCCTGTGGTGGCCACGCGAGCGACCCTGAAACCATGTTTGAAACGCTGGTTTGCGCGCGTGAAAATGGCGTTTGCGTTGGGGCGCATCCCGGCTATCTTGACCCGATGGGGTTTGGCCGCAGGGTGATCCCGATGGCACCTGCCGAAATTGGGCGCATGGTTGCTGCACAGGTTGGTGCCTTGCAAGCTATGGCGAAACTGGCGGATGTTCCGGTGCGTTATGTCAAAGCACATGGGGCCTTGGCCAATCATGCAGCGTCAGATGCAGAGGCCGCCGCAGGCTATATTGAGGCGGTGATGCGGATTGACCCAAGCCTGATCATTCTCGCTATTTCTGGTACGCAGCTCGAGCATGTGGCGCGCAAAATGGGCGCACCTTGTGTGGCAGAAATTTTCGCGGATCGTGGATATCTGCCCAATGGCCAGCTTGTCCCTCGTGACCAGCCGAGCGCGATGATTGAGGACCCAGAGGTGGCCGCTGAACGGCTGCTTGGTTTCTTGGAAACAGGGCGCATGCCGACGGTCGGTGGCGATGCAATTGCATTAGACGCGGCCTCGATCTGTGTGCATGGGGATAGTCCGGGCGCTGTTGCAATGGCACAAGTGCTGCGGGCGCGGTTAACAGATGCGGGTGTGATCTTAGCCGCGTTTGCTGGGTAAATGCTGCCGCTTTCCTATACATATGTGGCAGATCAGGCGTTATTGGTCAGTTTTGGCGATGAGATATCGGATGATCTGACACGGGTGATCGGCCTTGCGGATCGCGCGATTTGCGATGCGGCGATTGTGGGGGGGTGCGAGATCACGCCGGCTTTGGTCAATCTGTTGATCATATTTGACCCGCTCATTACGGATCATGCGCGGGTTGAGGCCGCAGTGGCAAAGCTGTTTCCTTTGCCGCCCTCGTCATTTGAAGAACAGAAAAATCACGTGATCAATGTGTGCTATGAGGCGCCGTTTTGCCCGGATCTAGACGCGGTCGCAGCCCAGAGCGGCATCAGTACAGAGGCCGTGATGGCGGCGCATTTATCTGGGTCTTACCGCGTGGGGATGTATGGGTTTGCGCCTGGGTATGCCTATTTGGCAGGGGTGCCAGAGGCGATCCAAGTACCTCGCAAGGCGACACCTGTGCGCGATGTGCCCGCAGGCTCGGTTATGATCGCAGGGCCGCAATGCCTATGCACAACGCTCAAGATGCCAACCGGTTGGTCGATCATTGGCCGAACCGATGCCCAGATTATGCGCGATGATCCAAAGCGGCCGTTTTTGTTTGATGTCGGTGACACAGTTTCGTTTCAACGGGTCAACGCTGCGGAGTTAGGAGCGGTCGCGGATGGCTGATGCGGTGCTCAAGGTTGGCTTTGCTGGGCCACTGGTGACCGTACAGGATGCCGGGCGCTTTGGGCATTTGCGCTATGGCGCGCCAGCGTCGGGTCCGATGGACCGCTTTGGGTATGCTGTTGCGCAAGCGGCACTTGGCCATGCGCAGGATACCCCCGCGATTGAGGTGTCACTGGGCGGGCTGACGGTGAGCTGCGTCGCAGGTGCAGTGAGCTGTGCTGTTGCAGGCGGTGGCTTTGTGGTCACGCTTGATGGGATTGACCAAGCGCCTTGGTCCGTTTTTACGCTTGAGGCAGGCATGCAATTGCGTATCCGTGGTGGTGATTGGGGATCTTGGGCCTATCTCGCCTTTGCGGGGGATTTGCAGGCCACGCGCTGGTTGGGGCTGGCTGCGACCCATGCGCTATCAGGCTTTGGTGGTGGTGCGCTCGCGGCGGGGCAAGAGCTGCGCATCCAAAATGCAATGGTGCATGATGACCGTATCGGGGCGCTGCCCCTGCCAGATTTGGCGCGCCCCAAGCCTATTGTTGAAGTCGTGAAAGGCCCGCAGGATCATTAT
>CAKMZE010000085.1:0-535 GCA_929200295.1 uncultured Alphaproteobacteria bacterium | reverse complement strand
ACCTGCATCAGTGATGCAGTTGTTCGATGAGGCGTACCGGGTGTCATCCGCGTTTGATCGCATGGGGCTTCGGCTTGATGGGCAAAAGCTAAAGCTGAAAGAGGCGTTGGCGATCCCATCAGAGCCGATTTTGCGCGGGGCGGTGCAAGTATCTGGGGATGGGGTGGCGTCAGTGCTATTAGCGGATCATGGCACCACGGGGGGCTATCCAAAAATTGCCTGTGTGGTGGGATCATCGCTTGATGCATTTGTGCATCATCGCAGTGGCGACCGGGTGCGATTTGCGGCGGTATCACCGGCAGAGGCTGTTGCATTAACGCGGAAGACCGTAGCCAAGCGCGCGACCTATCTAACACAAGTACGCGTGCCACGCGGGCGGCTAGAGACCCGGCTAATGCGCGAGAACCTTGTAAGCGGTGTGACGCTGGGCGATATTTAGAATGCACTTATGGGGCCAGCCCCCAGACGAGACGATACCCGGGGGCCAGCCCCCAGACAAGATCACCCCTGGGGGCCAGCCCCCAGACCCCCGGGA
>CAKMZE010000084.1:10994-12126 GCA_929200295.1 uncultured Alphaproteobacteria bacterium | reverse complement strand
GGTTAAAGGCGGATAACGAAATCGGGCCAAGGTCAAGTACGGCCAACTTTTCGTTGAACTCATCATGGATATCTTTTTGAAGACGCTCGCGATCCTTCAGCTCTTGGAATGCCCAAGCCACGATATGATCGGCTTCAGTGGGCAGAAGGTCAATCGAGGAAAGCCGTCCCCGTCCTTTGCGCGCCGTCATTGCCTCAGGCCTTCCGGCGCGATGGCTGGTTGATGCCCTCGATCACCGTCTTGCGGGTCAGGTGATCCTCACCTTGCTGGGTCAGCTCTGCCACCAAAACAGTGCCTACTTCTGTCAGGATCACCGCCTGCGCCTGCTTTTGCAACCAACGCAATTGTGTGTGGACATAATCGCGTGTGCGGTTCACAGCAAAGTTTTCCAACACCTTCGTGATCATGGTGGAATTCAAGCGCCCGTCCTCTTCCTCGGACAAGGTACGCAGAATGATGAGACGCACATCGGCATTGAAATGGTTTTCGTAGCCATCAAAGAGATTGCTCATTAGGTATGCCCCTTCGACAAGTTGATTAAGAAATCTTCGACACGCAGCACACCGGCCTTTGTGGCCTGCGTGGTGTTTTCGAGAACTAGAAGTCGCCCAGCCAATCTCTCATGGGCAAGCTGAAGCTCATGTATCTCTGCACGGGTCGGCAGTGCCTCGATGTCGTGTTCCACCGTTGCTAGGCGTTTGTCGATTTCGCCCACGCGTGAGCTCAGTTCGGAAAGCTGCGAGTTGGACACGACCTTAGATTTGTCCTGCGTGAGCCAGCCCTTTTGACGCAGAATAAATCCCGTCACGAGGACGAGAATAACCACAAGCGCACCAATTGGCCCGCCTTCTTCTAAGATTGGTAGGAGGTACTTTTCCATGCCAAGAAGGCTCCTGAAATTGCGCATGCCCCAGCAAGCAGTGTGTAATTAAGATTAGCGGTGGTTGAGATGCCTGTTTCCCAGAAATTCCAAGCGATAACTGTCCAAGCACCGGCGGCAAAGGCCATGGTAGCGAAACGGAATTCCAACGGATGCCAACGATTTATGACCATGGCGACAATTTGACTAAGTGCGATTGCGCCGAAGCAATAAGCCCAAACAATCGCCTCGACATTGCTAAAGCCACGATAG
>CAKMZE010000084.1:7642-10984 GCA_929200295.1 uncultured Alphaproteobacteria bacterium | reverse complement strand
CGATAGGCCCCGTCTGTCAAAAGCTCAGGTGCCATCAAAAGAACCTCAGCCCAGGCCAGAAGATTAAGGGCGGAAAAGACTTCCAATAGTCGCACCTCATCAAAAAACAAAAAGCGAAGGCACTTTGCCAGCAAGTCTTTAGGCATATTGGCGAGCCTTCCATTCGTGCCGGCTTTGGCATTCAATGCAGCGTTCGGCGAAAGGGGCGGCTTGACGACGCGCCTCTGATATGGGCTTGCCGCAATTGGCGCATTCTGCGTTACCCGGCCGCGTAACCGCAGCGCGCACGGCTCTGGCAGATCTCTCCCGCTCTTCTTCAACATGTGCTTCGCTGCGTTCAATATCTCGCTCACTCATCTTTATCCTCGCGGCACTTTTCGGCGATATCGGCAGCAAGCCGTCGAGCAGATGCTTCTGCGGTGCCGTTTAGATCAAGGAATGTGTCGGCAGTTTCTCCCGCAGCCAAAAGCAGGCCACATGCGTCACCAAAGACCCGCGCTGCAATGTCTGCGATTTCGTGCAAAGAGGGTTCGTGACCGTGCCCTGCTCTCAACTGTTCCTTGATGGCGTCGTGAACCATAACGGCCAATTCATCGCGTGGGTCTGTTTCACTCATGATCCGCAACCACCCGCACGAAGCTCTTCACGCATCACGGCATAGTCACCAATGAACACCGGCAAGACGCTGCCCTGAGGCAGCGCATCCAGTTCATCAGCCGCTTGGGTTTGCACCTTAGGCGAATAGGTTTTCATCTGGGGGCAAGCCTCAGAAACGGCCTGAGCGCAGCCGCTCAGACACACTGCGCCGATCAGTAGCAACACGTGACCCTGCATCCCTCATTCTCCTTTGTCGTTGCGCCGCTTGGGTTGCGGTACGATTTCGTTCACGCAGTCGGCCGTTCTGACGAACTGCAAAAAGTAAAGCGACCGTGGTTGCTACTGCCAGCGCCCAAGGCCAAAGTTTGCGCGATACCCATGTGAGCATTATCGCAGGCCATTTTCATGATCATTCCAGCGGGCCTCCTCAATCGCATCGGTATCCATGCGCAGGGCAAACAGAATGCCAATGAGGGCGATAGGCGCGATCCATTTCAGATAAGGCAGAGCCGCCCCGATCTGCTCGGCCAAGCCAATCGCCTCAAGCGCTGTGGCGTCGCCGCTCAGACCAACAGTAGCGGCGGCGGAACCAACCGCTGCCATGATCTTTTGACGTTGGCCTTTTGTGCGCCTGAGAGTACGGCTGCTTGCCATTTGGGCTTCAGTGCGCGGCATGGCATCCATGCTGCTGGCAACGCCTCGGATCACGGCTTCGGCTAAGACTTCTTTTTCTGCGGATGTGTCGGTTGCTTTCTGGCCTTCAGGCGACGAGCCAAAGAAGGGTTCAATCAAAATAGCGGGCGCACGGCCTGACATGAGGGACGCGCCGCCACGATCATCGGCCGAGCGGGTTTTGACGCCACGATCACGCAGGCCAAGCGCTGCAACCATCTCGCGATTGACCGAAACCGCCAAAGCCATTGAGGCGGGCGTGCCGGATATCAGGGTTTCTGTGCCAGTGGCCTTTGGGCTGGACGCCGAATTGAAATGCAGCTCAACCGTGGCGTTTGCCCCCCAGCGATCTGTCTCTTCATAGACGCGGCGAATTTCACGCGTGTAGCCAAGCCCAGCTTGACGGAAAAATGTTTTGACCTCGATGCCAGGATAATCCCGCGCCTCATATTCGATCAGCTTGGCCAAATCGGAGTTCCAAACAAACTCTGTCTCGCCAGTGTCATGGCGTACTGCACCCTGTTTTTCAGAATTGTGGCCAACGATAATCGCAAGGCGTTTCATGTTCCGGTCCTCCAATGGATGACAGGAAACTACGCGGCACAGGGGCCTGTATCATGGGTAGCGCGTGCTACCAAATTACTCGAAGAGGTCGCGCTGGTTGTCACAGGGCCGCAGTTTGGATTTGCGGCGGAATACCGTTGTGCGATGAACACGTACAGTCTGTGCAATCTTATCTGCAGATACGCCATCACGGATCATTTGGTCAACTTTTTTACGTGTCGCATTCGCAGAAGAGGATGGGCCCACTGGCAAATCAATCACCGATCCACCATAGCCAGAGCGGAAATGTTCGCAGATTTTATCTGCGCTATCTCGCCCCAATGTTTCAACCAGCCAATGTGTATCAGCGGCTTTGGCAGGAATGGAAACCCGGCTTCCACCACGTGCATCCGCGAGCGCAAGTGCGGCTTCAACACCAGCCACATCCGCGATCTCGTTTAGCAAAGGGGGAAGCCAAGAATAGCTCATGCAGCGAGCGCCTTCATGCTGCGCTCATGACGTGCGGCCTGATGGGTTTCGGGAAACCACTTAATCAGCACACCCTCAAAGAGGCCTGCGCCGTGGTTCCCCATCCAGAATGCGGTCATGGCATCGCCATCAACAAAGCCGTCTGCAATCGCAAACGCATCAATATCGTCGATAGCAAAGCGCGGCTCCGACAGGCCAAAAGCTGCGTCTCGAATGCCTTTTGAAGTTATTTCGAAACGGATATTGAACACATCTTCGCATTCTTGATCTGGCACAATCTTCACACAATTCTTGGTGCGCATGCCGTAGTAAAGCTGAAGCATTTCATGTGGGCGCACATGCCGTTTGCGATGCGCCCGAATTGTCTGAAGCTTCACCCCTGCGGCGAATGGATTACGTATGCCCATTTGAATTGGCTCAATAAATTGGTGCTGAAAACTATAAGCAACCATCACAGAACACCCTCAGATTGCAAAGACCGAATGCGCTGCCCAAGAGTGTTCATGACAGTGATCCAATCATCGGCATCCATGTCGGCGACTAGGTTTGTTGTTAAGAACAGGACGAATTCAGCAAAGGTGAAATCGCAATAGGGTTCTCGCTCTTTCACGAGCTCCCATTGCGCCAATGCGACTTTATAACCAGGCAGACGCATGTAGCGCGGATCACTGCGCAAGTTGTACCATTCCACACCACGCCGCTCCATCATCTTCTTCAGCGCTTCGATCACGGCAACGGCATCATTTTGATCACGTATCCAATTGGCATGATCAACGTTGGCCTGCTTGGTCGCAAAGCGATTAAGTGCTGCGTCATCACGAGATTTGATCAGCCCAAGGTTCCAACAGGAAATCCATAGCGCTTGGATTTTTTTCGCATAAGGGCCAGTGATCGTGGATTTACGCTTTGGGGATTTGCCGCCGCCCATCGCATCCAGCGCCGCAAGAAGCGCTTTGGATTGCCTTGGTGTCAGGCCGCGGGTGGACCGCTGGCCTGTATGCTTTTCAACAAAGTCACGCCATGTCTCATCCTCTTTGAGAG
>CAKMZE010000084.1:4342-7632 GCA_929200295.1 uncultured Alphaproteobacteria bacterium | reverse complement strand
CTTGGCGACGGGACGCATGGATGGCTTTCAAGGCGCTCATTCGAGATTATCCTTTCTGGCTTCAAGGGCAGCATGTTTGAGTTTGGCGACAGCAAGAACGCTCGGGCGCACATCTGGTTCTGCCCTGGCATAGCTGAGGCGTTTCCCTCGACCGCCGTTCAGGCGGGGCAAGATCGCACGTGGGACAGCTTGCCAGTTTGTGGGATCTGTATTCGTCTTGCTGCCATCGATACACTTGAGGCAATGACCTTCAGGCACCGGGCCATTCGCATCTTCCCAAAGCCGTTTGTGTTTCAGGACGTAACGCCGATCGGACCCTTCGGACCGGCTGAAGGGGTTCGGCTCTGCCACACTGATCTCGACATAGCCGTCTTTGTTGAGGCGTTCATGACCGATGAAATTCTGGCTGTGAGGGATGTGGCCCGCTTCAAAGCCGATGCGGCCTGTCATCCAACGTTTGCGTTTCATCAGGCCATCAAGGGCGATGCGGCTCACATCGTCACGGTTGAAGGTTTTGCAGAACGCGTCGTGCAACTGGGCACGGGGCATCCTTGCCCGATCCTTCAGCCAGTCGAGTTCGGCAGCGCTGTAATTGTTATGACGTCCGCTTGTCATTTAGCGCCTCCGGCCTTTTTGGCTTCACGGGCGGCGTGCTGAAGTTTTGCAGCGGCAAGGATGTAGGGTTTTAATCCGGGCTCAGCGTCATCATATCTGAGGCTATTCGAGTGCCCGTTCAGACGCGGCAACAGCGCCCGTGGGATCGCCAGCCAATTCGCAGGATCGGTATTGGTTTTGTTGCCATCTAAGCATTTAAGACAATACCCTTCAGGCACCGGGCCATTCACTTTTTCCCAAAGCAAGCGGTGCTTTGTCACATAACGGCGGTCAGCGTTGCTATAAGGATTGCGTTCAGCCACGCTGATCTCGACATAGCCCTCATGATTGATCCGCTCATGTCCAATGTGGTTCTGATTGTGGGGGACATGTCCTTTCTTGAACATGCTCGCCCGAAAGGCATCACTGACAGGCAGCTTCTTGCCCTTGTTCCAAGAGTGCTGGCCTGTCTCAAATCGACCACTGCGACCCGTGTGCCAGCCTTTGCGTTTCATCAAGGCACGCAGGTTTTCAAATGACACATCATCCCGATTGAAGGTCGCGCAGAATGCAGCGTGCAATTCGCGCCGCGTCATCTCCGCACGGGCCTTCAGCCAAGCGAGTTCAGCCTCGCTATATGGGATGATCGTGCCTTTCATTCCGATTTGCCCCCGATCTGGGGCAAATGTGGCAATACGGCTTGCCCATGCTCGGCATAGAGCTTTGCTGCCTTTAGCGATGTGTCGGCGATACGCAGCACCTGATCAGACACATCTACAAGGGCATCAGTGCGTTTCACTTCGCGTTCGATTTCTTCGGGATCAAGGTTATCCTTTGATAAGCGACCCAGTTGAGCGAAAAGGAGATTGTTGAGTTCGGACAGATCGCTCATGAGATTGTCCCCCGCAAAGGTACAGGGACAGCTTGCACGAACTCTTCGCCCTCCATTAAATGCATCAAGTCTTCGTTGCACGCGCCCCTGTACCCCATCATGGCAAATCTGCCATCGCGCGTCCTGTGGCTCAGGCGTCCATCTTCTTCCCTGATGTCCAAAGGCCCAAACCGATTGTCAGTTACGGCCACCACTTTTGAGATACGGCCATCCTTCCTGACCCAGCATTCCCCCACTTGCGGAAGTCTTCCCGTTTTCGCCTTCGCTGCGACTTCAACGTCATCAATACTAAACATCAGCCTTGGCCCTCCTTCAAAGGGCGCAAGCCAAGGCAAACCAATGCCGCTGCCATCGCCTCGATTTCATCATAGGTCAAACGCTCGGTAGCGCGGCGTCCGCGCACGTCGATTTTGCTAATCGCGCGGCCTGCAAGATTGAGCATGCGCCGCTCAGTGAAACGTGGATCGACATCAGCCATTGTCTGTCTCCTCTGCATTGGCAAGGTTGATTTGCATGGATTTGAAACCGGTCTGCGTGTTCAGCCGTGTGGAAATTCGCACGAACTCTCGGGTGCTTGCGACGCGCTGGCTATCCTTCACGGCATCCATCGCTTTGACCCACTTGGGGTGTTCGATGTTCCAGCGACGCATGGCATAAAGGCCGCTGCGGTTCACCTTGCCTTGGTTGTCCACCTCAAAGGCATAGTTCAACAATGCGCGCAGCTCATCAGGGGCCTCTGCACCAACTTCTTGGATGTATTCATCCACAAGCTGCTTTGCGATCTGAAGCTCAGGCCCATATTCCACGTAGTCCTGAACGCTAATTTCAACTTTGATCAAGCCATCATAGGATTTGAACCTGACATTGCCGCGCCCGCCTTCTTGGCGCCCGCGCATCGTCACGCCGTATTGCTCGGCCAAGAGTTCCATCAATGCGCCCAGATCATCATAGGTGTGGCTGCGGAACCGGGCGATCTGATTCATCAACTCTTCGGCAAAGCCAAAGATTTCGCGCACGGTCTCGTCGATCTGGCGATCACTTGGCCTAACCAGATTGATTGGAACTTGGTGGCCTTTTGTGTTGATCATAAAACCCGCATCAGGGCTTCTTGAGAGTGTATCATCAGACATGATATGTCCTTTCTTCAGGTGTTGGGGTGTAGGTTGAAAGGGCGCTAGATTGCGCCACCACCGCGACGCTGATAAGCAGCCCGCAAATCTTCGGCCGTCAGCCCACGGCTCATGCCTCTGGCAATCATCGACGCCGCTTTGACGGTTTCTGTGAGTGCACCCAACGCGCCTGGGCGTTTGACGATTTCCTTGGCAACAGCACGGACATCATCTTCTTTGAGCTGCCAAGCATCGAGAAACACATTGATGTCCTCGGCATAGGGTTTCATCACGTTCAGACGATACCCGATGCGACGTGATACTTGCGGCGAGGCATGTTTCACATCACGGGTTGCATAGGGCGTTGTCGTTTCGTCATTGCCAAGAAGGACGATCCCGCATCCAGCCACATCGCGGAAATGGCGGAGCTGGTTGATGCAATCCTCACTCAGGTTCTGCGCTTCATCGACGATCAACAGAGCCGAAAAGCCATCACGCTTAAGCGCCGTGGCGATCTGCATTTCCAGCTCAACCGAATTGGCAGTCTTGATGCCCAGCTGCTTTGCGATCGACACCATCACCGTGTTGGGTGTGCGGGTCGATGGGCTGAGAGTGACATGGAAAACATGCGGCCGCGTTGCCATAAATGCCTCGGCTGCACTGGTCTTTCCAAGGCCTGACACGATGGTGACAAC
>CAKMZE010000084.1:1493-4332 GCA_929200295.1 uncultured Alphaproteobacteria bacterium | reverse complement strand
TCAAAGAGTTCGCGCGCCACGCGCGTTTGCACAAAATCGGGTTCAACCGGCAATGCCGATGCGGCTTCAGAGGCCTCTTGAAAAGACGTCAGGAAGTTTTCGACGCGCTGTGTCGTGGTGTCATAGCGCCCATTGTAGGTGCCATCATACCAGCCAGAGAATGTGCCGATCGCGATATCTGCACGGCGGGCCACTTCGGACTTGCTCCAGTTATTCTGGGCGGCATAATGCGAGACACGCTGTGTGGCACTCGTCCATCGCGCCATCAGCTCCTCATTATCGATCTTTGGGGTTTGTTTCGGGTTAATCCAGACAGTTGCCGGCATCGCTTCAGGTTTCGTTTGCGCATTCATTTTTTGTTTCCTTCAGGTCAGAATTATGGGGGGGTTTAGCCGCCCTCTTTTTGGGTGTTTGGGTGGTCAAAAATGCTCGACACGCCAAGCGTGGCAGTCAGCCCGCGGCCAAAGGCTTCGGAGCTATCTTGATCCAAAATTTGTGTTTTACCGCTTGGCTCAGTGTGCAAACCAACCACCTTGGGCAAATCCATATAGATCGGCTCGGGATCGGGGATCTGTGCAGCGACCTGTGCAGGCGTCAGCAGACGACCAAGACGCAGCACTTCGCGGTTGGCTTTCATGAACTGTCGTTTCAGCTTGGCGTGCTCACGCGCAGCCTCTGCATCATTAAAGCCAACGGCGTCGATGCATTCTGCGCGATCAATAAAGCGACCATCTAACGTGTAGACAAATATATCATCATGCAGGTTCTCAGGATCGAAACGGATCATCAGCTTGCGGCCTGCGTGGGCAATCAGATGCTCACTCCAATACCTGTTGCCTGACAAATGGATTTCGCCATTGGTTTTCCGCGCAGTTTTACCCTCGCCCGCCAAGAGCAGGAATTGACGTTGCAACACGGTGGCCTTGCGCACCACAACACCAGGGCGTTCAATGCTTTCCTGAAAGACCTCAGCAAAGCTGCGGCCTTTCGCGGTCTGCGTGTTGCGATCTTTCCGGGTGTTATGACGCATGATCTCTTGCGCCACGAACTTGCGAAACTCTTCGATCGGAATGGCGCGTGAGCGATAGTTTTCTGGCTTGGCGTCGATGGTATTGCCCGTGAACGCCCCTTCCAATGCAGGGTGACGGCTGATCCGGTCAACCATGTCTTTCCATGCACGTTCAATAGGTTTGGCTTGGCCGTGATAGGGCAGCGTGTTGTGCACCTCGACGCCAAGCTGGGTCAGAACGCCTTTGGGTTCCTCATCCTTCACTTTGAAGCGGAAACGATGCTTCATGCCACCGGTGATCCATTTAGACATGAAGGCGCGGCCGTTGTCGAAATAGACGTGATCAGGGATGCCCCAGCTTTCTACCATGTCACAGATGGCAAGCCGCGTGGTTTCCTTGTTCTCTGTTTGGGAAATCCGGTGGCTCAGGATCATGCCCGAGTACACATCCTGAAAACCGATCAGACAGGGACGCCCGATCGTGCCATCGTCATATTGAACGAAGACATCAAAGACGTGACCATCTGCATTGGTGGCTTCCATCGCATGAAACACAGACCGATCACGGGTCTGCGCGGGATAAAGCTGTGCCGCGGCATGCTGGCCTTCACGCGCCAGTTTGATTGCAGCGGGTCCAATCTCTTTATCCACGCGACGTTTCAGCGTCACCTTGGACGGGATTGGCCCCCAATCTTTGGCCTCTGCCGTTTCCATCATTCGCGCATAGCAACTGCTAAAACTTGCCCCCGCAGGTCGCAGATAGTCGCTCACCACCATGTCCCATGCGCGTTGATCACATTGTGCTGTTGTCGTGCGGCCTTTGTGATCCGGCAACAGCGCAGGCATCCAGTCGCTTTTGTGCAAACCGCGCACAGAATTAATCCATCTATAGAGGGTTCTCATAGGGGTCTCCGTTTTGATTTCAACCAGGGCCATTGCCGCAGTTTCTGGCATTGTTTCGCGCAACTTCATCAGTTGTTGGACGACGAGCAGACGACGCTCAGCTTCCGTGCGACATGTTCCCGGTGCTGTATTGAAACGAAACCAAAGGCTTTCAGAAATCAGCTCAGACCGTTCATCACGCTCTTCCGCCGCTACCTCGTCAATCATTGCATCAACGATGATCTGGTTTTGAACAAATGGGGGCAGAAGCGAATAGTGATACTCGCGTTTCAATCCGCCGACGCCACCACCACCTTTGGTCTCGCGGCAACGGTTTCGATCCTCGTTCCAACGATAGCGCTCAGCGTGGCGGCGCATGTTGCGCTCGTCATCAGGCAAACTTGGATGCCCGAGTTCGACCAACTCAGATATGGACCACCATTCCTGCATCAGTTCCCTCCGATTTCTCTCAGGAACTCTTCGCGCCACGCTTTCTTGCCTTCACCCCAGACTTTAAGCATCTGCAACACCCACGCATCACGTGGACTTACTGGCTCTGGCTTTTCGGGAAGATCGCCGACCGCTGCACGCCATTCTTTAACAGTTGCCGCACGGCCCGAAGCAACCTTTGCCGCACAGGCGTTTTGTTGATCTGGCGCAAGCTTTGAAAGGGCTTTGAGCTGGGCTGCGTTGGAAGCCAGAGGACTATCCCGAAGAGATGCGACTGCTTCAGAGGAAAGGTTTTTGATAAGGGCGACGGCATCGCGAATTGTGCGCTCTGACAGGCCAATTTTGTCAGCAACATCCTCTGTGAACCGCAAAGTGGCAATGTTTGCCACTTTGCCCCCGTTTGGGGCTTTGCCATGCTGCGTCTCAGGATGCAGCTCTTCGTAAACGCGCTTGCGCTCGGCGAGAAAAATCGCCCGATCAAGCGCATTGACCTCACGC
>CAKMZE010000084.1:0-1483 GCA_929200295.1 uncultured Alphaproteobacteria bacterium | reverse complement strand
GCCTCAGGCTCTGGCATGTCCGCGACATAGGCCCGCATAAGGTTTTCGTCGATCTCGGCAAGGCGTGCTTCTGTCTCTGACAGCTCAAGGATTTTGCATTCCGCTTTGCCAATAGCAGCGATTTCCAACCCCCGATATCTGTGTGCTCCTGCAACCAAAGCAAACTGCCCTTTGCTCAACGGCCGCACCACGAGAGGTTCCATCAAACCGTTCACAAGGATGGATTGCGCAATTGCCTGCGCCCAATCTTCATCTACAGAGCGAAGGCGGTCAGCAACCGTAATACAGGACAGTTCCAGTGTGCCGATTGTCAATTTCCCGCCTCCAAATGAATGTGATCTTCTGGTGAGGAAGTGGCGTTGAAGTTTTCGACTTCTTTTTGGAGCTTTCGCGCCCTTTGATTGATACTGTCTTTAGCAGCTTTTCGCGCGTTTTCGTCCCGACGAGCCGCTCTGAAATCATCACGATCTAGGATCATTGAGTTTTTGGCGTCCGCATGTGGCGGATCAATAGGCCCTTTACCAGTAAGAGCCCAATTCAGGTTTAATTGCAAAAATGCACATACTGATATCAAGTTTTCATAGCTTGGCTGGCTACGCTCATTCATCCAATTATTGTAAGTCGTCAATTTTACGCCAAGAGATTTCGAAATCAGCGGCTCCGAATATCCTTGCAACTTCATTTCCTTGCGAATTCGTTCGCCAAAACCCAATTTCATTTCAAAATCTCCCCAACCCAAAGCAGCATCCAGCCTGTTGCAGCCAGGCTCAGCGCACCAATCGTGTCGCCGACCCACACCCAAACAGGGTGCTGACAGAAACGACGCAGGCGCAGCCGCATCGACGGACGGGAGGAAGTGCCCATCGACGCGGCATTACTGCCTTGCGGCAACTCCGTGAGTGGAGACATATGTTCTAGAAAAGTGCCCGAAGACGTGGAAGCGCCCTCGGGCAAGTTAGCCCGGCACTGATCCCCTTCAGGTAAGGGGAGAGGCACAGTTGCCGGGCGGGCAGTAACTGGGGGAATACGAGTGCGCATCAGGCAGCCCACCGTTTGAATTCTTCGGCTTGCTGCAAAAGACGGTGTTGATACATCGAAAGAACAGTTTCGCGACCAGCGTCGTCGATCAGCTTATTCAACAACTCTTCACTTCGCGGCCCTGCATTAACTCCGCACGTGTAGCTTCGGATCGTCTGGCGACCGATCTCGTTATCATCACACCAAGTCGCCAAACTTAGTCCTCGACCTTTCAGGGCACCCATTATCGCTTCGTGAAGCCACTTTCCGGGAGAAGGCTGCGGTAGTTTCATCGAATGATCCTCAAGGTTGTTCTTGAGGTGAATAAGTACAAATCTATCTCATCTTCGTCAAGATATTTTTTGACTTATTGCGAATTGGATCATTTTTATCTTATCGAATCGGAATTTCCCTGCGATGAAGCACTATGGATGGTGTTGGAAATCGCATGCGCGCAGCTATGGAG
>CAKMZE010000083.1:10381-12223 GCA_929200295.1 uncultured Alphaproteobacteria bacterium | reverse complement strand
CTTATGGGTAACGAATTTTTGGAAATCCTCCCACGTTTCATAGTCCACTTCTTCGGGTTTTGACTGGTAAATCACAACATGAAGCCCGTCTTGCAGTGGGTCCATCGCAAGGGCAGGACGATTGCCTGCGCGGCCACGGACAAGCGTATTTTTATCACCAGAAAACGCGACAAAGTGCTTGATCCTCTGGGGTAGGTATGGCAGCTCGTTGCCTGCAAATTCTTGCCCATTTAAAATGCGTGCTGTGAGCTGTTCATCGGTCTGAACTTGAAAATTCAGAGGTTCCAGCCACAGTTCATGCGCGTTAAGAGGGGCAGCAAGACAGGTGAGTAAGAGAGCAAAGATGCGCATCGTAAATTCCTTTAGGTTTAAAGCCAAAGTGGCTTTCACGAAACTATTGTCAAGCGTTGTTCTATTATGGATGGTCAGCTTTTCTCCCGCCGTTGCGCATGAGGTTCTGCCTGCCATCGCGGATATGACCCGTGTGGATGACCGCGTCACATTTGATGTTGAGCTAAATGTAGAAAGCTTTCTTGCGGGTATCGACCTGACTGAAACGCGCGATACAAATGATACGCCTCAGGCGAGCGACTATGATGCATTGCGTGGGCTCTCTGCCGAAGAGCTTAACACCGCATTCACGGCGTTTTGGCCAGATATGGCCGCAAACATTCAGGTTATGAGCGGTGAAGATACGTTGCCTCTAACGTTTGACGAAATTCATGCCGGACCCGCTGGTGATATTGAGCTTGTGCGCACATCAGAGCTGGTGTTTTCCGCTCAATTACCCAGCGATGCGCAGGATATCACTGTCAGCTGGGCAAAGGAATTTGGCACATTGATCATCCGACAAATGGATGTCCCCAACCCCGCAACACTTTATGTCGAAGCTGGCGCAACGACCGCACCTATTGCCCTTGCTGGTGGCGGCGAGGTCAGCGGATGGGCCACATTCATGCAATATATCCCTGTTGGGTTTGATCATATCGTGCCCAAAGGGCTTGATCATATTCTGTTTGTTTTGGGGCTGTTTTTCTTATCGGCTCAAATGCGCCCGCTTTTGACGCAAGTGTCGCTCTTTACTTTGGCGCATACGATCACGCTTGCGCTTGCCGCCTTAGGCTATGTTAGCATTCCGGGCAGTATCGTTGAGCCACTTATCGCGGCCTCGATCACCTATGTGGCCATCGAAAACATCTTTTTTGCGCGCCTCAGCCCTTGGCGGCCGTTGATCGTCTTTTTGTTCGGGCTCTTGCATGGTCTTGGATTTGCATCCGTGCTGAGCGAATTTGGCCTGCCAGATGCTGCGTTTATCCCTGCATTGATCGGCTTTAACATCGGGGTCGAAGTCGGTCAGATCGCGGTGATTGCGGTAATGTTCTTATGCGTCTGGCAAGCTTTGCGTGTGGATGAGGGCAAAAACGAAGCGCAGCGTGGTATCATTCTATATGTCGCTCTGATGGCGCTTTGCGCCGGTGTGATTTGGATGTCGCCTGAGCTACTTGCGGTTGCTTTGGAAACAACGCCAATGACCTTCTTTGCGCCAATGCTTGCGCTCTTTGGGCTGTGCCTTATCTCTGTTGTGATGCGCAATCAGATCAATGCTTACCGCCGCATGGTGAGCATCCCTGCATCCATCTTTATTGGTCTTGTCGGAGCCTATTGGTTTGTTGAGCGTGTGTTCTTTTGATCCTGCGCCTTCACGCAGCCGAATAAACACATTCTGACACTTGCAAAGCGCGCATTATTCCACTAATGCGCGCCTACGATACTCCACAGGTGGAGGCAGGTGCGTTTGGGGAGACATCCCAAACCATCTACCGGTTGGGCAAAACGGCCTGA
>CAKMZE010000083.1:2588-10371 GCA_929200295.1 uncultured Alphaproteobacteria bacterium | reverse complement strand
ATCCTCCGCCCTAGGCTTGAAACCGGAAAAGGAATAAAACATGGCTCTTCCAGAGTTCTCCATGCGCCAACTGCTTGAAGCAGGCGTTCACTTTGGTCACCAGACAGCGCGCTGGAATCCAAAGATGCAATCATACATTTATGGCAGCCGCAACGGCATCCACATCATGGACCTGACACAGACAGTTCCGATGCTTGACCAAGCGTTGAATGTGATCCGCGATACTGTTGCTAAGGGCGGTCGCATCCTCTTTGTTGGCACAAAGCGCCAAGCAGCAAAGCCAATCGCAGAAGCGGCTGAGAAATCAGCGCAGTTCTACATGAACCACCGTTGGTTGGGCGGCACGCTCACAAACTGGCAGACTGTGTCACAGTCCATCGGTCGTCTTAAGGCAATCGACGAAGCCGCAGCCACAGGCTTTGCTGGCCTCACCAAAAAAGAGCGTCTTGGCATGGAGCGTGAGCAAGGCAAGCTTGAGGCTTCATTGGGCGGTATCCGCGAAATGGGCGGCACGCCTGATCTTATTTTTGTGATCGATGTGAACAAAGAAGATCTCGCCATTGCAGAAGCCAAGAAGCTGGGCATCCCAGTTGTTGCGGTCGTTGATACAAATTGCTCACCAGCAGGCGTTGATTACGTTATTCCTGGAAATGATGACGCGGCACGTGCGATTTCGCTTTATTGTGATCTTGCAGCACGCGCAGCATTGGACGGGATGTCAGCACAGCTCGGCGCCGCTGGCGTTGATATGGGCGCTATGGAAGAGCTTGCAGAAGAGTTGCCAGAGGCAGCCCCAGCCGAAGAAACTCCCGCAGCGGATGCCCCTTCTGAATAAACGATTTTAGAATCAGTGATATGGGGCAGGGGGGATACCTCTTGCCCCACCCCTTTTTAATTCCTTTGATGGAGATGAAACCATGGCAATCACAGCTGCATTGGTAAAAGAGCTGCGCGATAGCACAGGCGCAGGCATGATGGACGCGAAGAAAGCGTTGACAGAAACAGATGGTGATATGGAAGCCGCCGTTGACTGGCTGCGGACCAAAGGCCTTGCAAAGGCAGCGAAAAAATCAGGTCGTACTGCCGCTGAGGGTCTTGTGGCTGTTGCCGTATCAGGTGGCAAAGGTGTCGCTGTTGAGGTGAACTCAGAAACTGACTTTGTCGCCAAAAACGCAGACTTCCAATCAATGGTCAGCAAAATTGCGCAGGTCGCTTTGGGTGTTGATGATGTTGATGCGTTGAAAGACGCAGATATGGACGGGAAATCAGTCGCACAGACAGTCACAGATGCTGTTGCTGTGATCGGTGAAAACATGGGCGTGCGTCGCATGGCGAGCCTCACAGGCGATAACGTCGTCAACTACGTCCATAACGCGGCCACAGATGGCATGGGTAACATCGGCGTTTTGGTTGCCACCAATGGCGACAACGCAGCCTTTGCACGCCAAGTCGCGATGCATATTGCAGCAACAAACCCAGCCGCTCTTAACGAAGCAGAGCTAGACCCTGCGGTTATTGAAAAAGAGAAGCAGGTCCAAATGGATATCGCACGCGAAAGCGGTAAGCCAGAAGCGGTGATCGAGAAAATGATCGTTGGCCGGATGAAGAAATACATGGCTGAAGTGACTTTGCTCAACCAGCAGTTTGTTGTGAACCCAGACCTTACGGTTGGTGAAGCTGCAAAAGAAGCTGGCGTCGAAGTGACCGGATATGTGCGCCTTGAAAAAGGTGAAGGTATTGAGGTCGAAAAAGAAGACTTTGCAGCTGAAGTTGCAAAAATGAACGGCTAATCGCTGCTCTTACAATTGCAGAAATGACGAAAACCCATTGCGCATGCAGTGGGTTTTTTCGTTTAGGTGTCTTTGTTAAGATGCGCGACGAGTGCATCTATGGCGAGCACATAGCCTTGCGCACCAAACCCGCAAATGATGCCCAATGCTGCCTTTGCGATATATGAGGTGTGGCGGAACTCTTCGCGGGCATGCACGTTTGACAAATGCAGCTCAATTGTTGGGATCTCAACCGATGCGATCGCATCTAAAAGCGCAATTGATGTGTGGGTATAGGCCCCCGCATTTAGGATGATACCTGCATATTGGCCGCGCGCGTCATGGATCAGATCGACAAGCGCGCCCTCGTGGTTGGATTGCGCGCAAGTGACGCTCACGCCCAGTGTCTTGGCCTTTTGCTGACATAGCTCCTCAATATCGGCGAGGGTTGTCGTGCCATAAACCTCGGGCTGGCGGGTGCCAAGCAGGTTCAGGTTCGGGCCGTTCAATATGAGTAATGCATGTTCCATGCCGCCCTCATATCAGCACTCTGTTTTTTGCCAAACCGCAAAATTATAAGCAATTGCTTTGTATGGCAGAAAAGTTTCACGCTGTGATCACGCAGCATATTTACCTCTTTGTTTCGAACATAGGGGGAAGTCATGGACTATATTTTTACGTGCCGTTTAAATCGCAAAGGCGCCTTTACCCATGCTGTGGGGGCCACAAGCTTTTGCAAAGTGCCGCAAGCGGCCATTGAAATGACACCAGAGCATAAGGTGACCAAAGCGGATTGGGTCAAAACAATTATGCGTGAAACGAGCCGCGATGATTGCGGCGATATCATTGTCTATGTGCATGGCTACAACGTTGATGCCAGTGAAATGCTGCGCGCACATCGCAATATTCGCAATGGTCTTAAAAAGCAGGGCTATAAGGGGACCTTGATCAGCTTTGATTGGCCCAGTGACGGCAATGCGCTTGCCTATGCTGTGGACAGGATCAAAGCCAAGCTGACTGCGCTTGCTCTTGTTGAGGATGGGATCGCCAGCTTTACACGGTCTATCCGCCCCAATTGTCATGTCAAAATGCATATCCTTGCGCATTCGATGGGATGTCTTGTGGTGCGTGAAGCCTTTGATCTGGCGGATGATACGGCCGGGATTGCGGCTGTGAACTGGAGCGTCAGCCAAGTGATGTTTGTTGCGGCTGATATCTCGGCCAAATCACTGTCTGATGGTTCATCACGCTCTGGTTCATTGATGTTGCACACCCAGCGTTTGACAAATTATTACAGCCATTTCGATGAGATTTTATCATTGTCAGAGGTCAAACGCATCGGTGTTGCCCCAAGAGCAGGGCGTGTCGGAATCCCAGCACCAGAAAATAGCAAATCCGTTGATGTCTATTGTGGTGCATATTTTGATAAGCACAAATCACGCCTAGGAAACGCGCTGACGCGTTCGCATAATTGGTACTTTGATGACCCCGCGTTTCTCAAGGATGTTGTCTACGTCACAGAGGGCCGGATCGACCGCAACCGTATTCCAACCCGAGCACCGACATCAGAGGGTGGGTTGGCGCTAAAGCCATAGGTTGTTTTCCGCGCGCAGAACACACTAACATCAAAGAAATCAAAAATGGGGGGCACACATGCCAGTTTCAAATAATTCCAACAACTCGAACAATTCCAATAACTCAAACAACTCTAATAATTCCAACAACTCGAATAACTCATCGGGCGAGCATTCACATGCAGGTGGGGGAACATCTGTTACATTGTCGCATGCGTTACAGAACACCGCGATTTGGTTAAACACGCGTCCTGTGACCACTCCTGTATCATTAAATACGGCCTTACCGGGGCCTGCGGGCGGGCCGCTGCACGTGCGCCGCTTAAACGCGCGCCATCGTCATCAGCTGCTTGTTTCGGAGCTTAGCAAAGGTCTGACATCGGCCGTAGGCGGCACAGGCCAGGCGAGCGTGACCTCTGGCGCTAGCACGTTAAACATCGATATTAGTGTGTCTGACAATGACTTCTGGCATCAGCAGCTATTAGACGTTTTCAATTTCAAAGGTGTGCGTGCGGAACGGACATCTGAGATCGTCTTGCAACAATCAGATATACTGAGCTTTTTCGGCCTCGCTGCCCCATTTGGAGGCGGTACACATCCAATGCTGATGGCGCTTTTAAGTGCTGTGCAAGCGACCGTTGAAAAAATTGAAATGCCACTGAAATACCATTTCAATGTGAAACGCCCCTCTGAGCTTTCGAATGATATTCATCCGATCATTCAGACCCCATCACATGGGTCTTTTCCTAGCGGGCATGCAACAGAGTCTTATGCATTCGCGACAGTGTTGAGTCATATCTTATTCGGACAACAAAGCGAGGTGATGCATAAAATAGCAACACGCATCGCAGAAAATCGCATTGTTGCCGGTGTGCATTATCCCATTGATAATGCGGTTGGTCAGCAGCTGGGGCTGTTTATCGGACAACACATATTGCATATCCTGTTTGGCACGGCTGCGCCGAACGCTCCCACCTCCTTTGTTGTGGATATGACGCAACCTACGAATGCGCAGGTCTCTGTTAATGCTGTAACATCCGCCACGCCTGTCACGCACACGACGATTTCGCCGCAAACATCAACAGCACCTGCGGGTGTATTAGCCGATATTATGACCTGTGTGCATGAAGAGCTAAGCGGGGCAATCTCATGAAAGGGGCCTATCTCACAGGAATAGAAGATCTCTCAGGGTTTGAGGGTGTTAATCTTCCTGAAAACTACGTCAGCCGCATTTTGCCCGTGTTGCAGGGGCAAGCCGTGGGGAATGTTGCGGTCATTCAAAGTGGTCAAGGCGAGACGAGTGAAAAGATTGATATTTCTGTACTCAATGATCCTGAAACATTTCGGAAGGGACCGTTTGCTGAGGGCACGACTTGGTTAGGGCCGCTTACGGAAAACCCAGATCCGCTCAACATTCCTCTTCCGACGAGCACTTCGCAACCCGCGAGCCTTGCATTAAGAACATCTGCGCGGCCATCTGTTCTTTGCATCATTGATGTAGGGATCGCGTTTTGGAATGAACGCTTTCATGATGGGACACATTCTGTCTTTTCAGATGTGGGTTATCTCGACCTAACAACGGATACCAGTCCGTGGCTAGGATCAGCTGAAATCGCGCGCCTGATTAGTATTGGAGATCATACATCACGTGATACACTTGTGCGCGATGAGCTTGCGCAGGGTTTCCCGCAAAGCATTTATGCTGCAAAAGAGCAGGGACATCACATTTTAACACCTGCGAGCTTTGGTCACGGCACGGCCATGGCTGATTTGGCCTTGCGGAATAAACCTGTCCCCACATATGCGCTCGAATTGCCGGGTGATGTCTTGCTTGATAGTTCTGGTGATCTGCTCGAAGCCAGTTTGATCCAAGCAATCCGCACATTACGTGCGCGCATTGATAGTGATCCTGACATTACCGCAAATTACGACGTTCATGTCCTGCTTGCCTTTGGCTATCCAGGCGGCCCCCAAGATGGAAGCCGTGCCATTACGCAATTATTAAACCATGAATTAACTCTAGCAGGGATGAATCTTATCGTCCCGGCTGGCAATCATTTGCAAGATCAATGCCATGCGCAGTGGCAAAGTTTAGAATCTGGAAATGCGCCCTTAGCCCTGTTCCTACCAGAAGAGGATTATTCAGCGACGCAGCTCTCTATACATTATAAGGGGCCAAGACCAGATTTCACTTTAAGAGATCCAAGTGGACACGCACTGACATGGCTCAGTAGCAATACGCGGATCATCCTTATGAAGGATGCTGATGGCCTGATCATCGGCGTTGCATGTGAGTTTCCAAATGCGGACGGTGGCGAAATTAGAATTGCCCTTAGCCCAACCGCAGGGGATGGTATCACCGTTAAGGCCGGGCGTTGGCATATTCAATTGACCGAAGCATATAAGAACGGTGATTTAACATATGATGCGATGGCTTGGATCTTGCGCGATGACCTGTCTATTCCGGGTGCCGTGGCGCGCCCAAGACGGCAAGCGTGGTTTGATGATGATGCTTATGAAGTCTATGGATCGCATGGCGCATATGCGCAAACCGATACAGCAGCGTGCCGCGTCAAACGTGCTGGAACGGCATCAGCTTTAACCGCGGGTACCAGTCCGCGTATCCATTCTGTCGCAGCGACCCAAATGCAAAGCACGGGACCTGTGAACGCTGATTATAGCGGGCGTCCAATTACTGGTGTCATACCAAACACGGCTTTGGTGCATACCGAAATAGGCTCTGCTGGCGTTCTCGCGCTCGGGAATGGCGGCGCAACAAAGTTCCGCGTATCAGGCACATCCGCCGCTGCAGCTATTTATGTAAATACGCTCTTGGTTTAGCCATATTGGACCTATAAATTGCTGCTGTTGTACTTTGAACGGTATATCATTTGACTTGAGGCAGGGGTATTATAATACCATATTTTTAACGCATTGATTTTTATACATTAAATGGCCGTATTTTGAGTTGACCTAGATTCTTGGCACAGTATAACCACGCCATCCCGTATGATGGGCTGTGATGCCCCCGAACATTTGGTGACTTATGAAAACCTTCTCTGCTACTCCCGCAGATGTCGACAAGAAATGGATCCTCATCGATGCTGAAGGCGTCGTCTTGGGCCGTCTTGCGTCGATCATCGCGATGCGCTTGCGTGGCAAGCACAAACCATCTTTTACACCATCCATGGATATGGGTGACAATGTGATTGTGATCAACGCTGAAAAAATCCAGATGACTGGTAACAAGCGTGACGAGAAATACTATTGGCACACTGGCCATCCCGGCGGCATCAAGTCGAAAACCAAAGCCGAAATTCTTGAAGGCGCGCATCCTGAGCGCGTAATCATGAAAGCGGTTCAGCGGATGCTTCCCGGTGGGAAGCTGTCGCGCCAGCAAATGACACATTTGCGCGTTTTCGCAGGTGTTGAGCACGGAATGGACGCGCAAAAGCCAGAAGTTCTCGATGTGAAGTCGATGAACAAAAAGAACACGAGGACAGCATAATGGCCGATCAGATCAATTCTTTGGAAGAACTGGGCGCTGTTGCAGGTGACGTCGTTGTCGACGCCCCTGTTAGTGAGCCTACGATTGTGCGTGAACCTGTGCGTGATGAGCTCGGACGCTCTTATGCAACGGGTAAGCGGAAAGATGCTGTTGCCCGTGTTTGGATCAAACCTGGCTCAGGCAAGGTGACTGTAAACGGAAAAGAGATGAACGTTTACTTTGCACGTCCCGTTTTGCAGATGATCCTCGCGCAGCCGTTTTCTGTTGCAGGTGTCTCAGGTCAGTTTGACGTTGTGGCTACAGTGAAGGGCGGCGGTCTGTCTGGTCAGGCGGGCGCTGTTAAGCACGGTGTTTCAAAAGCACTTCAGCTTTATGACCCATCTTTGCGCCCTGCATTGAAAGCCGCAGGTTTCCTCACCCGCGATAGCCGGGTTGTTGAGCGTAAGAAATACGGTAAGGCCAAAGCGCGTAAGAGCTTCCAGTTCTCAAAGCGTTAATTTCGGACCTCGCAAAATTCAAAAAACGTCTGCTTGCAAAAGTGGGCGTTTTTTTATGACATTATGTCATGACGTTGATCGATCGTTTTGGGCCAAGTCATGCTTGGAAACTGCGTTTAAAGCTATTGATCATACATCTGCACAGCGGCTAAAACTCTATCGTCACAATGTGGTAGGTAATAATAATGACAAAGCTCACGTGTTTTAAAGCGTATGATATTCGCGGCGAGATCGGTGTGAATATCGACGAAAGTATCGCCTACCGTATTGGGCGCGCCGTGGCGCAGCATTTCAATGCAAAATCAGTGGTGATCGGGTTTGATGCACGCGAAACAAGCCCTGCTTTTGCAGCGGCCGTAGCTCAGGGCGTGCGAGACGCCGGTGCAGATGTCGTGTATATTGGTTGCGCTGGCACCGAGGAGATGTATTGGGCCG
>CAKMZE010000083.1:0-2578 GCA_929200295.1 uncultured Alphaproteobacteria bacterium | reverse complement strand
CGCATGTGCTGGGGTCGAGGTCACGGCCTCTCATAACCCGATTAATTACAACGGCATGAAGATTGTCAAATCCGGCTCGCGCCCTCTTGATGATACGGCTGATTTCCAAATGATTAAGCGTTTGGCTGAGACGCAAGATTTCAAAGACGCGCAGACAAAGGGCACAACCTTAGATTACGCAGTTGCGGCGCGAGACGCATATGTCAGCCGCGTGTTGAGCTTTGTGGATGTTGGCGCATTAAGACCTTTGAAAATTGTAGTGAATTCGGGAAATGGCGCCGCTGGGCCAAGCTTTGATGCAATCGCAGAGCGTCTTGCACAGCAAAATGCGCCGATTGAATTTATTCGTGTCCATCACACACCGGATCACACATTTCCCAATGGCATCCCAAACCCTCTTTTGCCAGAAAACCATGCAGCTACGGCGGATGTGGTCATAGCAGAAGGTGCTGATTTTGGCATTGCCTTTGATGGAGATTTTGACCGTTGTTTCTTTTTCGATGAATACGGCGCGTTTGTTCCGGGTGAATATGTCGTTGGGCTTTTGGCCTCGATCTTTTTGGAGAAAGAGAATGGCGCGCATATCGTGCATGATCCCCGGGTCATTTGGAACACTCAAGATATCGTGTCTGATATGGGCGGGAAGGCTGTGCAATCCAAAACTGGGCATGCGTTTATCAAGCAAATGATGCGCGACACACAAGCCGTCTATGGTGGCGAAATGTCAGCCCATCATTATTTCCGCGATTTTGCTTATTGTGATAGCGGCATGATCCCTTGGTTGCTGCTCGCTGAATTGGTGTCGCGCTCTGGACGGTCACTGGGGGATTGGGTCAAAGACCGTTTTGCTGCGTTCCCAAGCTCTGGCGAAATTAATTTTGTGGTTGAGGATGCAGCGGCGGCGATTGCGAATGTACAGGCCATGTATCAATCGCAAGCACACACAATTGATGAGACAGATGGCATTAGCATCGCGCTCGATGATTGGCGTTTTAATCTGCGCAGATCAAATACAGAGCCTCTGGTCCGCCTTAATATCGAAAGCAGAGGTGGCGCGAGCAGTTTGCCTGCAAGAGTTGATGCAATTGCAAACATCCTTGGTGGGACAAAAGCTTAAGCCTATTAAGATTTCACATTGATGCTCGTGTTGTGAGCGAATGCTTTTCGTTTTGTTCAAGACAGTTTAACGTTTAGATATGTTTTTTCGCTGGCTCAAAAAATATATGCCGCGCGGCCTTTATGGCCGGGCCGCATTGATATTGATCTTTCCCGTTTTTATGCTGCAGCTACTTGTCGCGGTTGTTTTCATTCAACGCCATTTTGATGGTGTGACACGGTCAATGACACGTTCTGCGAATATTGAGCTGCAATATATCCAAGACAGCCTTGCATCCCAAGATATTGATAGTGTTGAAGATATAGCCTCTGCTCTTGGTTACAGTTTAATGCCTTCCCGTGAAGATATCCCGCAGGCCGATGTTGTGCCATTCATTGATCTGACGGGGAATGCAGTTGTTCGGTCGCTGCGCAGCGGGAGCGCCGATGTCATAATCGTTTCGCTCAAAGATCGACGCCGCGTTAGGCTCTGGCTTGCAACCAAGCAAGGGCCGTTTGAGCTTGCATTTGATCGTGGGCGTGTGTCGGCCTCAAATCCTCATCAGCTTCTTGTGATCATGGTGGTGATGGGGACACTCATGACCACGATTGCGTATTTCTTCTTACGTAATCAACTGCGCCCGATCAAACGCATGGCGGATGCTGCGGCGGCCTATGGCAAGGGGCGCATGCTGCCTTATGCGCCAAGTGGCGCTGTTGAGGTCCGCGCCGCAGGTACTGCATTTCTTGAGATGCGCAACCGGATTGAACGGCAAACCCAAAGCCGCACGATGATGCTCTCAGGGGTCAGCCATGATCTCCGGACCCCTTTGACACGGCTGCGATTGGGCCTGTCGATGATTGATGACGCGGAGGCGGCCCCGCTCATTCGTGATGTGGATGAGATGCAATCCCTGTTGGATGGATTCTTGGATTTCGCCCGAGATGATGCAGAAGATGTGCTAGAGCGCATCCATCCTGATGATTTTCTGGCCCGGATCACAGAGAACGCAGCGCGCAATAATGACCCTGTGACATGTGTACAGGGCGGCGGTGATATTCAGAATATTTCTGTGCGCCCGCAGGCTATTCAACGTGCTCTGGATAATCTGATTGCAAATGGGCTGCGCTACGGCAGTCAGGTTACAGTCTCGGTGAGCGCCACAGACCGGGTGATATGTCTGAGCGTCGAGGATGACGGCCCCGGCATACCGGAGAAACAGCGGGAGGATGCCCTAAAAGCCTTTGTCCGCCTAGATCCCGCCCGCAATCAAAACCAAGGATCAGGGGTCGGGCTTGGCCTTGCGATTGCAAACGATATTGCACGCAGTCATGGTGGTGTTCTGAGGCTTAGTGAGAGTGATGGACTTGGTGGCCTAAGGGCTGAGTTGGTCTTGCCGATTTAACCTATTGCGTTTTGTGATAAACCTGGACCTGTCGCGGTTTCGTGCCGCCCCAAGTGCTCGTTTAAACCACCTTGCGT
>CAKMZE010000082.1:3129-12450 GCA_929200295.1 uncultured Alphaproteobacteria bacterium | reverse complement strand
TGGGTTTGTCTGGGGGCTGGCCCCCAGTGGTGGGTTTGTCTGGGGGCTGGCCCCCAGGTGTGTCGTGTCTGGGGGGCGGCCCCCAAGGTAGCCTTAGCTGACGTGTTTTGCATAACAAGCCAGCCTCATGCTTGACAGGCATGCACAGAGCGTTCACCTGTCATTTATGATTGATTTACGCCCCGTTGGATATGTCATTGGCCTTTTGGTGGCTGCCCTTGGCCTGACCATGTTGTTGCCGCTTGCCATTGATCTCTCGGTGCAAAATGGCCACTGGCCTGTGTTTCTAGAGGCCGCGATCATTACAGTGTTTGTTGGTGGATTGACGGCGCTCTCATGTGCAAATGGGGTCACTGCTGGCCTCAATCTCAGACAAACGTTTTTGCTGACCACATTGGTCTGGCTCACCCTTCCTGTGTTTGGGGCGATCCCCTTTATCATTGGTGACACGCAGGCTGGCTTCACAGATGCGTTTTTCGAAGCCATGTCAGGGCTCACAACGACCGGATCAACTGTGCTCAGTGGGCTTGAAGGTCTGCCAGATGGACTCAAGCTTTGGCGCGGTATTCTCCAATGGCTTGGTGGCGTCGGGATTATTGTTGTGGCGATGGTATTTCTGCCAGAATTACGCGTCGGCGGCATGCAAATTTTCCGCTCAGAGGCGTTTGACACAATGGGTAAAATCTTGCCGCGCGCAGGCGAGATCGCAAGCCGTATTTCTGTTATTTATATAAGCCTCACGCTTGGGTGCGGGCTTGCCTATAGCGCAACCGGGATGAGCGGATTTGACGCGACCGTTCATGCGATGACCACTGTTTCGACAGGTGGTTACGCGAATTACGATGCCTCTTTCGCGCAATTTAGTGCCGCGGCGCAATATGTGGCGGTGGTGTTTATGTTTCTCTCAGCCCTACCGTTTGTGCGATTTGTGCAATTTCTGGCAGGCTCCGCCAAGCCGCTCTTTCAAGACACACAAATCCGCAGTTTCTTCACGGTGCTGATGTTCGCCGTTCTATTAATGACATCATGGCTCTGGGGCCGCGAGGGCGAGTGGAGCGAAGAAAGCTTTCGCGCAGCCCTGTTTAACGTGCTCTCCATCATGTCTGGCACAGGCTATGTGAGCGCGAATTATATGGGCTGGGGAACGTTCCCGGTCGTGGCTTTCTTCTTTATCGGGTTAATCGGCGGATGCGCTGGATCGACCTCTTGCTCGGTAAAAATCTTTCGCTATCAGCTACTCTTTGCCTCTATTCAAACGCAAATCAGGCAGATCCATGCTCCCCATGGTGTCTTCATCCCGCGCTATGATGGGCGCACAGTGAGCGAAGATGTTTTAAATTCGGTCATGGCGTTCTTTGTTGCATTTGTCCTATCGCTCGGCATCGTTGCGGTCCTGCTGGGGATGACAGGGCTTGATTTTATCACATCGATCAGTGGTGCCGCCTCTGCGCTTGCCAATATCGGCCCGGGGCTTGGCCCGGATATCGGCCCTGCGGGGAATTTTGCAGGGTTGAATGATCCTGCAAAATGGATTCTTGCGATTGCGATGTTTGTTGGGCGGCTCGAAATTATGGTCGTTCTGACGATCGTTTCGCTTAAATTCTGGAGATCTTAGGCATGTCACATCGCCCGCTTGGTGCACAAATTTCCCATATGTTAAAATCGCGCGGGGTTGAGGTAATTTTCGGCATCCCGGGCGTGCATAACCAAGAGCTGTATCGCGGCATCGAAGAGGCCGGGATCACCCATGTTCTTGCACGCCACGAACAGGGTGCGGGCTTTATGGCGGATGGGTATGCACGCGCGACCGGCAAGCCGGGGGTGGCCTATGTGATTACCGGGCCGGGCCTATGTAATATCATGACACCACTGGGGCAGGCCTATTCTGATAGCGTGCAGGTCTTGGCGATTTCATCATGCTTGGACGAAACAGCAGCGACCAAAGGACAGTTGCACCAGATGCGTGACCAAGCAGCAGCAGCGCGCGCCGTTTGCGATTGGTCTGAGATCGGGCAGTCTGCCAGTGCCACATATACATTGATTGATCGCGCGTTTGCTGAATTTCAAACCGAGCGAAAGCGCCCCAAGCATATCACCGTGCCCATCGCCCAGCTCGAGGCGCAAGCCCCGCCGCCACCTTTGGCACGCGCCTCAGACATCATGCGCATCCCGGGGTGTGACGACACAACAGCTAGGCACATCGCAAATGCGCTAACTGCAGCACGGCGCCCAATGATCGTGCTTGGGGGCGGGGCTATCGCCCCTGAAATGCGCGCGACCGTTGATGTCGTTGCAAAACACACGGGCGCGGCAACATTCACCACATACGCAGGGCGCGGCCTTGTAGCTGATGACGCGCCTTTGCATTTCGGCGCTCTTCTCGCGCGGCCTGATAGTGCGCGTATCTTCGCAAAATCAGACCTTGTGCTTGCTATCGGTACTGAGCTGTCCGAGGTTGATCTCTGGCGTCCAACGCTTGGGGCTGAATGCCCAATGATCCGTGTTGATATTGATCCCGCATGTTTTGGCGCAATGGACCATCCAAAGGATATGATGGTGCAGGCGGATGCGGCAGCAACGCTTAGCGCAGTTATCACAGCGCTCCCTCCTGATCCCAGTGGTTCAGATTGGAGCGCAACAGAGGTGCGTGATTTTCGCGCGCATTTGCGTGCTGAAATAGATGCCGAACGCCCCGGCATTTTGCCAGTAGTTGATCGGCTCAAACAGTGCCTGCCAAAGGATACGCTGATTTATTCTGATATGACCCAATTTGCCTATGCGGCAAAGGAAATCTATCCAATGGACGCCCCCGGTTTATGGCATCACCCTTATGGGTTTGGGACATTGGGCTATGCTTTACCCGCTGCTATTGGCGGCAAAATCGGGTCCAAATCGCAACCTGTTCTTGCGATCGCAGGGGACTACGGGTTTCAATACACAATTCAAGAGCTGATCGTCGCTGTTGAGCTGGGCCTTAGCCTGCCGATCATCGTTTGGGATAATGAAAAACTTGGCGAGATTGAAGACAGCATGGTCCGCGCGCAAATCGCGCCAAATGCTGTTGTTCAAAGCAACCCTGATTTTCTGGCACTCGCAAAAGCATATGGTGCCAAAGCCACCTCGCCCAAACATTTAGATGCGCTGGAAACAGCGCTGAGGGATGCGTTTTTACATGCAGGCCCAACGCTTATTCACGTTTCATCAGATATCGCTTTGTAACCTTCCCCATTCTTAGGTTTTGAAATATCCCGGGGGTCTGGGGGCTGGCCCCCAGCGGTGTCGTGTCTGGGGGCTGGCCCCCAGGGGTGCTCTTGTCTGGGGGCTGGCCCCCAGCAGTTACCAACAGCGCACTAATACAGTGATATCTGCCGCTTGCAGCGTCAGGGTCTCAGGTGGCATAAATGCAAATTGATCCGTTGTCTCAACCGTGATCTCTGCCTCAGAAAGTGCTTTCAGGATCTCTTCTGTTTCTAGGAAAAATGCAACATCAGGCGGCAATACTTGATCTTCCTGCGTCTCGCGGGGCAAGAGCATACCCAAAACTGCCCCACCATCGTCAAAGACCGGGCCACCAGCATTCCCGTTTTCTGCCTTGAGTGTCAGACGTTTAAGCCTGTCCTCACCGTTAAGGCCACGAATATCTGCCAAAACCCCGTAGCTAAGCGTGGGTGACACAAGAACGCCACCATAGGGGTACCCTGCAACAGCAACACGTGATTGCAATCGTGGCACAGCCGTTTGAAAGGCTGCTGCATCAAGCGGGGCGAGCGCTTGGGTAGGTTGCAAAACTGCAAGTCCTAGAGCTTCGTCTTGATGTACAATATTCGCATCATACCCTTGTCCAATTGTGATCTTTTGGCATGATGACACGGCATCCAATGTGGTGACCACGCTGCCTTGGGTGTCAATATAAAACCCTGAATGCGCTTTTTGCGGTTTGCGCACATCGAGCCCTGACACAAGATCCACAGCCTGAGTTTCATCAGGCACGGCAAGCGCAGGATCAAGAACACCTGGCAATGTCGCAAAACTGGCCTTCATTTCCGCAAGAACACGGATGCGGCGCGCATCATCACCTGCGGGCCAGACCAGCGCATAGCCCTTGATCTCACCGTTTTTCAGCTGGGCAAAGACATATGTATGCTGTGTCTCATCCTGCCCCTCGATCTCAAAACGATTGGCACTGCGGTTGCGCGGCCCATCGACGGGAATGATTTCAAGCGTCTGTAGGATCTCGTATAATCCGAAAAACCTATCTTGGTCACCGGGTTGGCTGATCAAAAGCAGCTGCGCAGGGATATCACCCTTAGGCTTATAGCGGGCAAAGGGTGGCTCATAATGTGCAAAATCCACAACCCCCATTGGCATGAGCATATTGATCCCGGTTGTGGTATCCGCGATCTGTTCCAGACCGATCCCATCAAGCACCGCATTATAGGCACCGATCAACTCAACCCTTTGGGCTGTGGTCAATACGCCTGTTGCAGTATGATTATTGGCCTCTTGCCAGGCTTGCATCGCATTGCGCGTGCCCCGGCCGAATGACCCATCAATGGCCGCCGAGTAAAACCCGGCCCATTCCATAGCGACTTGTAAGAGCTTTTTTTCATCTCTGTTTAACGCACGCTCACTGGTGCGGGCCTCGCGTAGGGTCTCATCAGGGGCCTGTGGTGCGATGTCTTCAATCGGTTCTTGTTGTGTGGTTTGTATTTCGGGCTCTGCGCGAGCAGTGTTTTCACCGGGCAAAGGTTGGGCTGTGGTGGAGACGCCCACGCCGATTGGCCAATATTGTTGCCCAAAATTACGCGCTGTGACGATGTAGCTATCGTTTGGGATCGTGCTATTGCGCCGCAACCTACGGCGCAACGTTTCCGCATCACTACGTGTATATGGCCCCAATAATATCCCATACCAGCCCGATCCGAGGTAGAAACCCGCAACATTTTCATGCTCGCGCGAATATTCGCGGACACGTTCTTGGGCGCTGGTCAGCGTGGGCTGTGCCTCGACTTGGATCCAAACAGTGCTTTGCGCATTGGCAGAAAAGGTCCAGAAAAGAGTGAATACAAGCGCTAGGCCCGCGCGTATGATTGACATAGTGATAGAATCCATCGCTTTCGATTTTGCGTGAAACTACCACAGCCATGCTGGGCTGCACCCATATTCGTCACAGATTTTATGAAATTAACGCCACATGCCCTAATTGACCCGCCCGGCACCGCACCCTATTGAACGCATGACGCAAAGAAAGAGATAAGATGACCGAAAAACCACGTAGTTTTCAGGAAATAATCTTAAGACTCCAATCGTATTGGGCAACCAAGGGCTGCGCCGTGATGCAGCCTTACGATATGGAGGTGGGCGCGGGTACGTTCCACCCTGCGACAACATTGCGTGCCTTGGGTGATCAGCCATGGGCTGCGGCCTATGTGCAGCCATCCCGGCGCCCGACCGATGGGCGTTACGGCGAAAACCCGAACCGATTGCAGCATTATTACCAGTATCAAGTGCTGATCAAACCGTCACCGCCGGATTTACAGGCGCTTTATCTGGGATCTTTGGAAGCCATTGGGATTGACGCGCACCTGCATGATATTCGGTTCGTTGAGGACGATTGGGAAAGCCCGACACTTGGCGCATGGGGGCTCGGGTGGGAGGTCTGGTGTGACGGCATGGAGGTGTCACAGTTCACCTATTTCCAACAAGTTGGTGGATTGGACTGCAAACCTGTGAGCGGCGAGCTGACATATGGGCTCGAGCGTTTGGCGATGTATGTTTTGGACGTCGATCACGTTATGGATATGCCGTTTAACGACCCAGGAGCGCCGATTGCGCTGAAATACGGTGATGTTTTCAAACAGACCGAAGAAGAATACGCACGTTGGAATTTTGACACCGCAGATACCGATATTTTGTTGCAGCATTTCAAAGATGCCGAAGCAGCCTGCCAAGAAATTTTGAGCGCGCCGCATGAAGATCCGAAAACCAAAAAGCATATCATCATGGCGCACCCTGCCTATGATCAATGCATTAAGGCGTCACATTTGTTTAATTTGCTTGATGCGCGTGGTGTGATCTCGGTCACGGAGCGTCAGGCCTATATTGGTCGTGTGCGGGCGCTTGCCAAGGCCTGTGCCGAGGCGTTTGTGCAAACCCGTGCAGGGGGGCAATAGTATGAATGTGGGACGGGTTATCGTCATGGGAATAGCATTTTCGGCACTTTTTGCCGGGGCACTGATGTATTACTTACAGGTCTATGGCTATTATAAAGAGGTCGCGGCTGAGGTTGCGGATGTGCAATTAACAGCGCTGGTTTCCGGCGTGCCCGAGCCTGTGGTGTTCGAAAACTTCAAGGCGATTGATAGCAATAGTAGCCCTGTACGGTATCGCGCCTGCTTTGAAATGCCTTTGTCACTCGCTACGCTCACTGAGACATATGTGATGTATGATGATCCTGTGCCATTGATCGCACCGGGTTGGTTTGATTGCTTTGATGCCGAAACTTTGGGTGGCGATCTTGAAACGGGTGCTGCACTCGCGTTTCTGGGTCAAGCGGATGTGAAATACGGGATCGACCGGATTGTTGCCGTATACCCCGATGGTCGCGCCTTTTCCTGGCATCAGATCAACGCATGTGGCGAGGTCGTCTTTGATGGCGATCCCGTGCCCGAGACTTGCCCTTTACCACCGGAAAGCATGAACTAATGCCTGATCTTCTGATTGAACTTTTTTCCGAGGAAATCCCAGCGCGGATGCAGGCCAAAGCGGCAAGCGACCTGCAAAAGCTGATAACGGATGGGCTGGTCGATGCGGGGCTGACGTATAGCGGTGCGGCGGCGTTTGCGACGCCCCGTCGTTTGACCCTGTCGATTGAGGGTCTGACCGCTGAAAGCCAGCCAAAACGCGAAGAGCGCAAGGGCCCTTCAACAACAGCCCCGGAAAAGGCGCTGGCAGGATTCCTGCGCTCGGTTGGCATGACGCAAGATCAGCTCGAAATGCGGGATGATAAAAAGGGGCAGGCGTATTTTGCGGTGATTGAAAAGCCCGGCCGCCCGGCTGCTGATATTGTTGCTGAAACGCTCGCACATACAATTCGCAATTTCCCATGGCCCAAATCCATGCGCTGGGGGGCTGGTGCATTGCGCTGGGTGCGGCCCTTGCATCGCATCTTGTGTATCCTCAGCGATGAGGCGGGCACAGAGATTGTCCCACTTGATGTGGATGGCATCCAATCTAGCAATCAGACGCAGGGGCACCGGTTTATGGCGCCGGATGCATTCACAGTGTCGTCTTTTGTGGATTATGAGACAAAGCTGAAACGCGCAAATGTCTATCTACGCGCACAGGACCGTGCCGAGACGATCTGGAATGACGCAACAAATCAAGCCTTTGCGCTGGGGCTTGAGGTCGTGCCAGACCCGGCGTTGCTAGATGAGGTGGCGGGCCTTGTCGAATGGCCAGTTGTTTTGCTCGGGCAAATTGCGGATGATTTTCTGTCCCTTCCGCCAGAGGTTTTGCAAACCAGCATGCGTGAGCACCAAAAGTTCTTCTCGGTCAAAAACGCAAAATCTGGGAAAATCGAACGCTTTGTCACCGTGGCGAATATTGAGACAGAAGATAATGGCGCGACGATCCTTGCGGGCAATCAAAAGGTGCTTTTTGCGCGCCTTTCTGATGCAAAGTTCTTTTGGGAGAATGATCTGCGCGTGGCGAAGGCCGGTATGAAAGCATGGGTTGAAGGGCTGCGCGCGGTCACATTCCACAATAAGCTCGGCAGCCAGTTTGACCGGGTAGAGCGCATCGCGAAACTGGTGCAATTGGTAGCTGCTCATGTAGATGCTGACCCAAGCGAAGCCGCCGCCGCCGCACGCGTTGCTAAGGCCGATCTCCAGTCTGAAATGATCTATGAATTTCCTGAATTGCAGGGGCTCATGGGGCGCTATTATGCGCAAGAGGCGGGGCTTTCACCTGCGATTGCTGCGGCCGCACAAGAGCATTACGCGCCTTTGGGGCCATCAGATGATGTGCCGACAGCACCCGTCTCAATCGCGGTCGCATTGGCTGATAAGCTCGATACGCTCACAGGATTTTGGGCGATTGATGAAAAGCCAACAGGGTCAAAGGACCCATTTGCGCTACGTCGCGCGGCCCTTGGTGTGATCCGGCTCATTTTAGCGAATGATCTGACTTTGCCTTTGAAATCAATATTTTCGCAGGCAGATGCACGCGCCGATGCGGATCATCTGCTTGCCTTTTTCCATGACCGTTTAAAGGTGTTTCTCAAAGATCAGGGTATTCGTCATGATATCATCGACGCCTGCATCACGATGGATGGCAATGATGATCTCACGCTCTTGGTCAAACGTGCGCAGGCCTTGTCTGAGGTGCTGGGCACTGAGGATGGCGAGAACCTATTGCAAGGGTTCAAGCGCGCCAATAATATCCTGACCCAGGCCGAGGCCAAGGATGGTGTCGAATATTCCTACGGTGCAGATGTAAAATTTGCCGAGCATGACGCTGAGACGGCGCTTTTTGCGGCCCTAGATACAGCGGATGAGACCATCAAACCTGCGATCAAGGCCGAAGATTTCAATACGTCCATGGCCGCAATGGCGGCGTTACGCGCACCAATTGACGCATTTTTCACCGATGTGCAGGTTAACGCGGAAAGCGAGATTATTCGCCGTAACCGGCTCAATCTGCTGAGCCGGATTCGAACGACGTGCCTGCAAGTGGCGGATTTGACGCAGATAGAAGGCTAATCTGCGCGCAACATTGCTTTACAGAGCATAGGTGGTCTGCCTATGCTGCGGTGACAGAATGAAAGTCGCCGCAGTGCAGCAGGATCGATCCTTCCAGCCTGTGACATTGATCACAGAAACAGCGCCCATGTCCCCGGACGTGCATGGTGGCCGTGCAAAATGTTTGCAACGGCTTATCCGGCTTCAGATGCCGGTGCCCACGACTGTCGCGCTGTCCTTTGATGCGGTTTTGCAAATCGCAAAGGGTCAGATGCCCGATATGGACGCGGTGATGTTTCCCTTTGGGGATACGCCGCTGCTGTCTGTGCGCCCCTCAAGCCAAGACCCCGATTGGGGCGGGCCGGGTGCGATCCTCAACATCGGCATGTGCGATGCACGCCATGCGCAAATGAGCGAAAGCTTAGGCGCGGCTTTGGCGACCCGGCTATATTTGCGGTTTGTACAATCATATGCGGTGCATGTGGCCCGGCTCGATGCTGAGCTGTTTTACCCTTCGGGCGCTGTGGATCAATCGGCTTTGCAACACGCGCTTGAGGCTTATGAATTTGAAACCGACGAG
>CAKMZE010000082.1:0-3119 GCA_929200295.1 uncultured Alphaproteobacteria bacterium | reverse complement strand
AGCCGTTCCCCCAAGATCCGTGCGTGCAGCTTACAGAAGTTCTGCGATCTATGGCGCGTGCCTGGGATGGCACATCAGCGCGGCTTTTGCGTCAGGCCAAGGGGGCCCCTGCGGATGCTGGGCTTGGGCTGGTTGTTCAGGCCATGGCCTTAGGCGTTGGCCCGGGCGAATGCGGAACCGGGTTGATCCAATATGTTGATAGTGCAACAGGAATGCCGCAAGTCACCGGGCGTTACCTTGGCCAAAGCCAAAGACGCGAGGCGTTGACCACAGCCGAAGAGGCGATCTTTATCACCAAGGACGCGCGCGGCCCCTCACTTGAGGAACGCGTGCCTGAGGTCTTTACCCAGCTGATCGACTATGGCGAGATTTGCCGCCAGAGACTGCGCGAGGAAATGCTGGTTGAGTTCACACTTGAATCCGATCAGCTGTGGGTGCTGGATGCGGTGCGCGTACCGCGTGCGCCAAAGGCGGCGGTGAGGATCGCGGTTGCTCTGGCTGAAGATAAGGTGATTTCGCGTGAAGAGGCGGTGATGCGTGTACAGCCTACAGCCTTGTCAGAGCTGTTGCATCGCCAAATCGACCCGACCGCAGATCGCGACCAGATTGTTAAAGGCATCGCTGCGAGCCCCGGTGCCGCCCGCGGGCGCATTGTTTTTACCGCGAATGAAGCCCAGGCAAGTGCTGCCCGCGGAGAGGCCTGCGTACTTGTGCGCCGCGAAACAACGCCTGAGGATATCCGCGGTATGCATGCGGCACAGGCCGTGCTGACGATGCGCGGCGGCATCACCAGCCATGCGGCAGTGATTGGTCGCGGCTTGGGTCTGCCTTGTGTTGTGGGCGCCTCAGATCTGATAATTGATCGCAAGAAGGATATGATCATAGCGCCCGATGGGCGGCAATTTGCATCAGGTGATACGATCACTGTTGATGGGACCTCAGGCGAGGTGCTGGCAGGCACCCCCGCGATGCTTGAGGCCTCTTTGGACGGCACGTTTGGAACGCTCTTGTCTTGGGCTGATGACATCCGCGATATCGGGGTGCGCGCAAATGCGGATACGCCGGCTGATGCGCAAACGGCGCGGAACTTTGCTGCCGAAGGGATTGGGCTCTGTCGAACAGAACATATGTTTTTTGAAGGTGACCGATTAGGTGTGATGCGGGAAATGATTTTCGCAGAAACAGCAGATGATCGGCGTGCGGTTCTTGACCGTCTTTTGCCTATGCAACGCGCAGATTTCAAAGCGCTTTTTGAGATCATGCAAGGGCAGCCTGTCTGCATTCGTCTGTTTGACCCGCCGCTGCATGAATTTTTACCAGCAGATAAGGCAGGTCTGCGGGATCTTGCCGAACAGCTCGCCTTGCCGCTCACAGATGTGACCGACCGTGTGGCGGCGCTCACTGAATATAACCCGATGCTCGGTATGCGCGGTGTCCGGCTGGGCATCGCGATCCCTGAAATCTACGAAATGCAGGCCCGTGCGATATTTGAAGCCACGGTCGAGGCAAGCGCCAATGGCTCGTCCGTTGTGCCTGAGATCATGATCCCGCTGGTCAGTGCGATGAAAGAGGTCGAGCTGATCAAATCCTTGATCGATGCCGAGGCCGCAGCTGTGGCCGCCGCGCAAAAAGCGCAATTTGAATATAAACTGGGTGTCATGGTCGAAACCCCAAGGGCTGCCTTGCGCGCACAAGATATCGCTCAGCACGCAGCGTTTTTATCATTTGGAACCAATGATTTAACACAGATGACTTATGGACTTTCGCGCGATGACGCGGGGCGCTTTATGTCGGCTTATGTGAAACAGCATGTCTATGAAGAAGACCCATTTCTCACCCTCGATACAGAAGGCGTGGGCGAGCTTTTGTCCATCGGCGCGGATCGTGGGCGCCTTGGCCGCCCGGATGTGACACTGTCCATTTGCGGCGAACACGGCGGCAGTCGTGGCGCAATTGATTTTTGCAGACGCCAAGGATTTCACTATGTTTCCTGCTCACCGTTTCGTGTGCCCGTCGCCCGACTCTCTGCCGCACAATTAACTCTCGCGGATCGTTTGTCCGCAAACGGGTCGCTTTCGCCTGTTTCAAGGTGATTGTTCGCAGACCAGAAACAGTCTTTAGACTTATTTGACCTCTGAACAGCATTCCCATATGAGCCAGCGTTGGGCGTGTAGAATGCTCGAGAATCATGGGTGGGATATGGCGTTTTCACTAAGACGCATGACTTTATGCGCAGTTTTTATGATGTTTGGATCGGCAAGCTTTGCCGATGATGTCTTGGCGGCAAGGTTAAATGCATTGCTTGGACAAGAGCGCGAGGCACTCTCTGTAGTGCCGGACGCGCGGTTGTCTGCCCTCACAACGGTGCCGCGTACTGCGAACCGAGATGTGCAAACGGTGCCAGAGACGCTGACCTATAGCCGGGACTATATCGCAAGCCTGCCTGCTGCACGGGGCGGGGCGCAGTGGCGATGCCTGTCAGAGGCTTTGTATTTCGAAGCGCGCGGTGAAACCGTCAAAGGCATGTTTGCCGTTGGTGAGGTGATTTTGAACCGTGTTGATAGCCGCTCTTACCCCAATACGGCCTGTGCTGTGATCAATCAGGGCACAGGACGCCGCTACGCGTGCCAATTTACATATACCTGTGATGGCTTATCCGACAAAATCCGCGATCAAAGCGCCTATGCACAGGTTGCGAAAGTGGCACAATTATTGCTGGCTGGAACGGACCGGGTTTTGACCAATGGCGCGACGCATTATCACACACGCGCGGTGAACCCATCTTGGGCGCGGCGTTTTCCACGTACGGCGGCGATTGATTCTCATCTGTTTTACAGACAGCCAACGCGGGTTGTTTCCAATTAACCGGCCGCACAAAGCCGCGTTAAAATAACAGTACCACACCTAGGGCCTGTGGACATTCACCTTTTCGCACTGGCGCGTGTCCCATTTTGCCGCTGGCGCGCCGGATTTACCGCAGCGATGCTGGCATCTGAAGGTCAATTCGGTGATGGCAGACGCAAAATGGGCCGCGTCGTGAAACGATTTCGCCAAAATTGCCCATCCCGTCGTTAGAAACGCTTGAATTAACCCGTTAGTCCTGCGCGTTCCTGCCTAGC
>CAKMZE010000081.1:5917-12475 GCA_929200295.1 uncultured Alphaproteobacteria bacterium | reverse complement strand
CCCTATTACAAGGACATCTCGGATCATCAGGTCGCAGGTGCGCAGGCTGAGATTGAAAAGGCAGGCGCCACATGGGACCGCGTTGATGTGCCAGGCGCGCTTGAGATCCCTACAGCGATTGGCATTGCAGAACGGATGAGCAATTTTGATGGCTATGTGGCGCTGGGCTGTGTGATCCGGGGTGAGACCACGCATTATGAAACGGTGTGTAATGACAGCTCGCGTGCGATCCAGCTTTTGGGGCTGCAGGGGCTTTGTATTGGTAATGGGATTTTGACGGTTGAGAATTATGCGCAAGCAGAGGTGCGCGCGGATCCTGCGGCACAAAATAAAGGTGGCGGCGCCGCTGCAGCCGCATTGCATCTTGTGGCGCTAAGCCGCAAATGGGGCCGCGCAGAAAAATCTGTTGGTTTTGGGCGCGACATATTGCTCGCAGAGCAGGGTAAAACTACCGCATGACACTTTCGAATAATCAAATCCGTAAAATGAAATCTGCAGCCCGGCTTTATGCTGTGCAGGCGCTTTTTCAGATGGAGGCTGCAAGCCAAACCGTTGATCAGGTGATGCTTGAATTCGAAGACCACCGCTTTGGGGCGGTGTATGAAGGTCAGGAAATGACCAAAGGCGATCCAGATACGTTTCGTGATCTGATGTTGCGCGCGGTGGATGAGCAGGCCGCGATTGATCAGGTGACAGACCGTGCATTGGTCGCGAAATGGCCAATTGCGCGCATTGATCCAACGCTGCGCGCATTGTTTCGCGCCGCTGGTGCTGAGCTGTTGATAAAGTCCACACCGCCCAAGGTTGTCATCACAGAGTTTGTGGGTGTTGCGCAGGCGTTCTTTCCAGAAGGAAAAGAGCCAAAGTTCGTAAATGCGGTGCTCGACCATATGGCCCGCGAGATGCAGCCGGATCAATTTTGATCCTCTTACGCATAACAGGCTGAGAAATTTCACCTAAAATTCATCATTAATACCCAAGGTTTGTCATATGAGACTGACTGATGGGAATTGAGATGAGATCATTCATAACATTGTGTTTTTTGGCGACACCTGCACTGGCAGATGGTGTGGGTGTGGATACCGCGGTAAGTGATCCACCCGTTGTGCCGCTTGTGCGCGCACCCGACAGTGATTTTCAGGGGGCCGGTACTATGGTCACGTCTGGCACAGGCGCGCAATCAGGGGGCAGCCCCTATGGTCAGGGTGCCCATGCAGGGCCCACTGCGGGGGGCGGGGCGTTACAGCCGCAGATACTGGGATATCAAACGAACATCGCTTGGGACCATGTCGCAGTGGGCATCGCTATTTTGGGCGGTATGTATCTCTTTGGCGAGAGCGAGGCTGCGTCGAGCTCAAACTGATGTGGTGTGCTGGTTTCATGCCGCTGCGGGGCGATTATTCATAAGGGTGATTTTGATGCGGATGATGGGTTTTATGATTTGTTTTACGGCGCTGATGTCTTGCGACACCACAGAAATGCCAAGCCGAGACGCGTCATGGCTTAACCCCTTTGTCCAGACTGATGAGCCCGTTGTGCGTAACGTACCATCGGGTGCTTTGAATCTGTGGAACACGGTTGGTTCTGCTGTTATTATCGTGGGTATTCTCACGATGATGGATTTTAGCGAAGATGAGAACCTGTATCCCGGTCCGTGATTACGATGTCAGGCAGGCCTGTGCGGCGGCAGGTATTTGCAAAAGCCCACGTGATGCGTGATCAAGTGTCGTCTGCGTTGTTTCACCCTCAATGGTGATGCTGACGATGGCGCCTTGCATTTCTGAGCCTGTGACGACCACTTGGTCCCCTATGCCGCTGTCATCAACATCCATCGCGATGGTGATCTGATCCGCGTCTCTGAGATGGTTGACGAAAATATGCAGCACTTGATCGCCATCTGCGACAGGCCCAAGCGTTGCATCACCCTGATCAACGGTAATATCAAGCGGATCACGAATGCCCGGCCCGCCACGTACAGTGTCAAACAGGATCCCATTTTGTGTGGGCCGCATGTCTAAAACAATGGTCGCATCCCAAATCGGGCAACCCGCATTGCGTATGATCAGCCGATCCTTTGGGTTTCCATCAAAAAACCAGACCTGCAAGCCAAAGGCCTGAACGGATTGTGCTGATAACATCAATAGCAGGCTTAAAATAATGCGCATAATACCCCAAAATAATAAGGTGGCGGGAACCGCAGCGACCGTAGGAAGTTTATTCCCGAGGACCTGTATATACAGGTGGGCGCCAGATAACTGAACCAGGGCTCAGACAGAGCCAGCTCCCTCGGATTTGCTTAAGGCCACTGGAATGTAACCGCCTGTAACACGAGAAGAGCAGAAGCCCGCCACCACATGAATTATGTGAGTGCTTGATGCTATACAAGGGGAAGATGTGGAAACATCTTGAATTTTGTTCATGAATTGTTCACATATTGGGAATGACTGAGCAAACCACCACTTTTCCCGCCCTCATGCCAGGCCAGCTTTTGGCGCGTGGTGTGGCGCGGCATTTACGCAGCCATGATTTTGTGAGCATAGAAGAGTTCGTGCCAACACGTGGCTTGCGGGTCGATGTCATGGCGCTGGGCCCAAAAGGCGAGATTTGGGTGATTGAGTGCAAATCCTCGCGCGCGGACTTTCAATCAGATCATAAATGGGAAGGCTATTTGGAATGGTGTGATCGGTTTTTCTGGGCGGTTGATACGGATTTCCCGACCGAGCTTTTGCCAGATCAATCAGGCTTGATCATTGCTGATGGGTATGGGGCCGAGATCATTCGCATGGGGCAAGAGGATAAATTGCCAGCGGCACGGCGCAAAAAGATGACACATAAATTTGCCCGGCATGCGGCGATCCGCGCGCAGGCGGCACGGGACCCGCGTGTGGGGTGATTTCGGAATACGCACCCTTGCGCCACTGCCCTTGGTGTGATGATTTGCGCATATGAATAAAGAAGCACAAACATTCGTCACGCCGCAGGGCCGCCGTATTGCCTATCATCTCAGAGACGGGCAGGGGCCGGCTGTGGTTTTCCTAGGCGGGTTCAAATCTGATATGGAAGGCACCAAAGCCATCCATCTTGAAGCGTGGTGCAAAGCACAATCGCGCGCCTTTTTGCGATTTGATTATTCTGGTCACGGCGAAAGCGATGGCGAGTTCGAAGAAGGTGCCATCGGCGATTGGTTTGAGGACGCAGAAGCGGCCATAGGGTTGCTCGCCGGGCCTGTTGTCTTAGTGGGCTCTAGTATGGGCGGGTGGATATCATTGCTTCTTGCGCGGGCCATCCCTGAACGCATTGCCGGGCTTGTGACGATTGCCGCAGCCCCTGATTTTACCGAAGACAGCATGTGGGCGCATTTCGATGCGGATCAAAAAGAAGCTTTAGAGACGGTGGGTTATGTGGATTTACCCTCTGACTATGGCGCACCTTATCGCATCACCAAGCGCTTGATCACCGAGGCGCGTCAAAGGCTTGTGTTGCGCGCACCCCTTGCGTTGTCATTCCCCACGCGGTTTTTGCAAGGCACAGCGGATACGGATGTGTCTGTTGATGTGGCGCTCCGATTGCTTGCCCATGCGACAGGCGCTGACATGCGGCTCACGCTTGTGGATGGGGCTGATCATCGGTTTTCCGATCAGAGCTGTCTCGATTTGATCACACAGTCGATCACAGAGGTCGCGCCCTAACGTCACGCTTGGCGATAGAGCCCATTCGTGCCTAACCTACGGATAAATAGGGGGGATGAACGATGGCACTCACGATAGGGCAAAAGGCAGGCTGGGGGCTTGCTGACATGGGGGTGGTTGTCTTTGTTGTTGTAAAGCAACTGCTCATTTTCACGTTTTTGACGACATATCTTGGGGTACCTGCACAAACGGCTGGTTTTGTGACCGCAGGTGTTCTTGTCTTTGATATCGTGACAGATCCAATCGTCGGGTATCTGAGCGATAAAACCCATAGCCGTTGGGGGCGTAGGGCCCCTTGGATGGCCTTTGGTGCGGTTTTGATGTCTGTCGCAATGATCGCAATGTTCGCAACACCAGAAGGGTTTACGCAAACAGGTATTATCCTCTGGGTGAGCGGCTTTTTCGGGCTTGCAACAATCGGATTTACCATGGTGGCGATCCCATATGGCGCGCAAGCAGGAGAAATGACCCAAGACGCCAAGGAGCGTTCGACCATGACCGGTTGGCGCATGGGGTTTGCGAGTATCGGGATACTCATGGGTGGGGCCGTGATCCCAGGGCTTGCGCAAGGCATGGGGTTCGCAAAAGCCGCGGCGGCCGTCGCCCCACTGATGATCGGTGCGATCTGGCTCTCGCTTTATATCACGCGCAAGGCACCGCGCATCACGCAAGCCCCATCTGTGTCATTTGCCCAAGGGTATGGGATCGTGTTCCGAAACCCAGCCTTTATGGTGCTTGTGGTGCTTTACGGCGTCATGACGTTGGCTGTGGCATTACTCACAGCAGGCCTACCGCTCGCCGCACTTTATCTGATGACGGATAGCGGTGATACGCCGCTGTCTGGTATCGCAGGCGCGCTGGGATTGATGAGCCTCTTGTTTGCGGCGTTTGTCTTGGGTTCAATCTTATCTCAGGCAGTTTGGGTGATGCTGTCGCATCGGATGGGTAAGATGTGGGCCCTTGTGGTGGGGCTATGTCTATATGCGATATTGCTATGTGTCATGGCGACTGTCCTTCCATCGGTGAGCATTATGATTATGGCTGGTATGTTCCTTTGTGCGGGCATGACAAATGGGGCTTATCAGCAGATCCCATGGGCGATGTACCCTGATTTGATGGATGTCACGCGGGCAAAAACAGGTGCCGCGATTGAGGGCGCATTTTCAGCCGTGTGGCTTTTTGGTCAAAAGCTCGCCAATGCGGCGGCTCCTGCCGCACTTGGCGTGCTTTTGGGCCGTGCAGGCTGGCAAGAAAGCACAGGCGAAACTGTTGCGCAAACACCAGAGGCATTGGCCGCACTTGAGCGCGCGATGACTGTGATCCCAGCAGGTATTCTGCTGTTTTCAGCTTTGGGTTTAGTGTTGATCTATCGACCAGTGATGCAAAAAATCTTGCCCTCAGCGGAAACTTAACGCGGTCCCAAGTGACCGCTTGCAACAGATATCGTGGCAGGGCTAGAAGCACGTAACACTACTTTGTTTCAGGCCCACCATGCCGCGATATTTCCCGAGGATAATATGATCAGCGAACCCCTTGTGCTGATCCCGCCGATTTTATGTGATGCGCGGATCTTTTCGCCGCAAATCACTGTTTTGTCGCAACATCACGCGGTGCAATGCGCGCTGAGCAAGGATGCGGACCGTATTGAGAATATTGCCACGCAAATTCTTGATGCGTCGCCCAAACGCTTTGCTGTTGCTGGCATGGGCATGGGCGGGATTTTGGCGCTTGAGATGTTTCGGCGTGCGCCAGAGCGGGTGAACCGGCTCGCTCTGATTGCGACCGATGTGCAATCGGACACGCCCGAGATCGCAGCCCAGCGCGAGCCCTTGATCATTTCTGCGCGGGCAGGGCGGCTATCAGATGTTGTGGCGGCTGAGCTGATGCCAGATAAGATGGCGGTGTCTGAGACAACGCGCGTGCCGATCGCACGTACATTGCACGATATGGCACGTGATTTCGGTCTGGGCGCATATGTGCGCCAAGCGCGCGCCATGCAGCGCCGCCCAGATCAGCAAGACATCTTGCGCAAGATTAAGGTGCCGACGTTAGTGGTCTGTGGACAAGAAGACACGGCGCTCTCCCTGCGTCGCCATAGTTTTCTGTCTGAGATGATCCCATATTCAACGCTTTTGACCGTGCCGGGTGCGGCACATGTGCCAACGCTTGAGCAAAGTGAGGCGGTGACCAAAGCGCTATTGAAATGGATGAAAGAGCCGCTGATGCTACGCTAGCAGGGGCTAAGCCGCGTTTGCATCAATGAAATCAAGCACAAGCGGGCGGATATTATTGCGCCAGCTTGCCCCTGCAAAGATACCGTAATGCCCGGCCCCCGGTTCAAGATGCGCGGCTTTTTTGCTGTCAGGTAGTCCGGTAAGCAGATCAAGGGCGGCAAGACATTGACCAGGCGCTGATATATCATCCTTTTCGCCTTCGACAACTTTGACAGCGACAGTGGTTATTTTACTAATATCAACCTTCTGCCCCGCGATTGAGAAATCGTTGCGCGCGATATCGCGGCCCTTGAAAATACGGGCGACGGTTGAGAGGTAAAACTCAGCCGGCATATCCATCACGGCCAGATATTCGTCATAAAACGTGTTGTGCTTATCATGCTCTGATGCGCAGCCTTTGACGGTGCGTAAAATCTGCTCTTGAAACGCGGTTGCATGGGTTTCGCCGTTCATTGAGATAAACGAGGCAAGCTGCAAAAGCCCCGGGTACACCATGCGCCCGGCACCGGCATATTTAAACCCAACTTGTTGGATCATCGTGTGTTCAAGCTGCCCCATTGTGACGCGACGACCAAAATCAGTGACATCCGTGGCCGCGGCATCTGGGTCAATCGGGCCACCGATCAGCGTGAGAG
>CAKMZE010000081.1:3478-5907 GCA_929200295.1 uncultured Alphaproteobacteria bacterium | reverse complement strand
GTGGTGTCTTGCTCAGCCAAATGTGCGGTTGCAGCCAAAGCCAATGGGGCGGGCTGACAGACCGCGATCACATGAATGTCACGGCCCAAGGTGCGCATGAAGTCCACCAAATAAAGCGTGTAATCTTCGACATCGAATTTTCCGGCGCTGACTGGGATATCACGCGCGTTATGCCAATCGGTGACAAAAACCTCGCAATCGGGCAAAAGGCTGATCACTGTTTTGCGCAGCAGCGTTGCGTAATGGCCAGACATTGGCGCGATCAAAAGCACCTGACGTTTTGGGCTTGTGCGCCCGGGCACCGTAAAGTGGATCAAATCCCCAAATGGGCGTTCGAGCACTGTCTCAATTACGACGGGGTAGTCACGCCCATGAGGGCCTGTGACGGGGGGGATATTCCAATCGGGTTTCACCACCATGCGGCTAAAGGTACGCTCTGTCACCTCGCCCCAGGCTTTGAGCCAATCCATCGCTGGGTTTGCACCAAATGACATCACCGGATACGATGCATAGGCATGGGCTGTTGCACCCAACCACTGATTGGTGTTGCGCATCGTTTCCATCAGGTCGTAGGTGATCATATGCTTCATTGGGTGACCTGCTTATCGTCGTTGCGTTGTGGGTCGCGCATTGCGGGGTTGCGAAAATGCTGCATGTGCATGGTAGGCGCAATATGTTAACATGACAACTAAGGATTTATAAAATTTTACGTTCGGGGTCGCTGTGACAAAGCTAGAAGATAATCTTGCTCAAATCGAAGAGCTGACCCAGCGGCTGTTTGCTGCGATGTCGCGCGGCAAGCCTGTGCGCGATGCGCTGCAAGGGCCATCGCCTGCATTATATGCGCGCGCGGCCTCGGCTTATATGACTGAAATGATGGCGCACCCCGAGAAAATGATCGCGCATCAAGTCGCATATTGGGGTGAGGCTGTGCAGCATTTCATGGCGACACAGGCTGAGATGATCGAAAACGCAGGAACATCTGCAAAGCAAGATACACGCGATGACCGCCGCTTTGAGCATGATCTTTGGGAGACGCATCCTTACTTTCATTTGATCAAGCAGCAATATCTCACGGCCTCTGCCGCGTTGCAGCAAAGCATCGCTGAGATGACTGCGCTCACACCCGAAGAACAGAAACGTCTGACGTATTTTGGCAAGCAGATGATTGATATGCTGAGCCCCACAAATTTCTTAGCAACAAACCCTGAGGCGCTGGCCCTTGCCGCTGAAACCGAAGGCGAAAGCCTGGTTGCAGGGTTAGAGAACCTTGTGCGTGATCTTGAGGCGAATGATGGTCAATTGGTGGTCACGCTCGCGGATCAAAACGCGTTTCAGGTGGGCCAAAATCTGGCAACGACGCCGGGGGATGTTGTTTTTCGCAACCATCTTTTTGAGCTGATCCAATATCGCCCGACGACGGATGAGGTTTATGAAATCCCGCTTGTGATCTTTCCGCCGTGGATCAACAAATTCTATATTCTGGATTTGAAACCGCAAAGCAGCCTGATCCAATGGGCTGTGTCACAAGGTTATACCGTGTTTGTCGTCTCATGGGTGAACCCAGATGACAGCTACCGCGACATATCAATGACGGATTATGTGCAAGACGGGTATTTGACTGCGATTGAACAGGCCAAAGCCATATGTGACGTCCCGCAGATTAATGCGGTTGGCTACTGCATCGCGGGGACAACGCTCTCGCTCACACTCGCGCTCTTAGCTCAGCGTGGTGATACATCTGTACGTGCGGCGACGCTTTTTACCACATTGACCGATTTCTCGGATCGGGGCGAGGTGGGCGTGTTCCTCGATAATGATTTCGTTGATGGCATCGAGGAAGAGGTGAAGGAGACGGGTCTCTTATCCTCATTTTTCATGGCGCGGACCTTTAGCTTTTTACGCGCCAATGACCTGATTTATAACCCCGCGATCAAGAGTTATATGATGGGCAAAGCCCCTCCCGCCTTTGATCTGCTGTATTGGAATGGGGATGGCACGAACCTGCCAGCGAGCATGTCAGTGGAGTATTTGCGCGGTCTTTGCCAAGAAGACCGGTTTGCCACATCAGGGTTCGAGATCGCAGGTACAAAGGTTTCAATTGCAGATATAAACCAGCCTATCTGTGCGATTGCCTGTGAGACAGATCATATCGCCGCTTGGAAGAGCAGCTATCGCGGTGTGCAGCAAATGGGATCTGAAGAGAAACACTTCATCCTCGCAGAAAGCGGCCATATCGCAGGGATCGTTAACCCCCCGAGTAAGAATAAATACGGCTACTCAACGCATGCTGATCTTAGTCTGACTGCGGATGTTTGGGAAGAGGCGGCTATGAAAACCGATGGGTCATGGTGGCCTGTGTGGGAAAAATGGCTTTCTGGTCATTCAGGTGAAACGACATCACCACCAGCGCCGGGGCAGGTTTTATG
>CAKMZE010000081.1:2744-3468 GCA_929200295.1 uncultured Alphaproteobacteria bacterium | reverse complement strand
CCCCCGGAACCTACGTCTTAATGTAATTTCGCGATTGCAGAGTAATTTTCGCTGCAATGCAGAAAAAGACTTGAATTGCTGCGCCGCAGCATGTATGTATGTCATAAGAAAACTATCAGTGTTCCTCCCACCGTACTGAAAACACCATGAAAGGTTCTATTATGAGCACGACACAAGATTACACAGCTGTTTTCAAAGATATGCTTGCAGCCTTCCCAATGAACACATCTGCATTTGATGACGCGATCAAATCACAAACAGCTTTGGCTGAGAAAATGTCAGCTGTCGCATTAGACGCCGTTGGCAAATCAACTGAGCTGTCAGCGAAATGGACACAAGATACGCTGACAAAACTGCAAGGCGTGTCAACAGCAAAGCCAGAGCCAGCGGATTATGCAAAAGCCGTAACAGACTTTACTACAGATTCTGCCGAAGTTGCCGCCGAGCATATGTCAGCCTTTGCTGAGATCGCCAAAAAGCTGCAATCACAGACAGTTGAGCTGATGATGGCCGCTGGCAAGGACATGTCACAAGACGTCACGAAAGCTGCGAAAAAAGCCGCAGCAAAGTAATTATATATTCTAAACTGCGGCTTTCCTCCTCCCTTTGCCGTGGTTGGAAAAAAAAGCGGTCCGCGAAAGCGGTCCGCTTTTTTTATGCTCTGATTTATCCGCTAAAGCGCGATTCCATTTGTCTTTTCTTTTTAGCAGATGCAGCATAGGCT
>CAKMZE010000081.1:796-2734 GCA_929200295.1 uncultured Alphaproteobacteria bacterium | reverse complement strand
GCATAGGCTTATTCCTGCACGGGATAGCCAACAAAGGAGACGTCAGTGGCAAAGAGTGATGCACCGCTTTTGATCAAGCGCTACGCAAGTCGACGGCTCTATAATACCGAGACAAGCGATTATGTGACGTTAGAAGATATCGCGGGCTTTATCCGTGATGGGCGCGAAGTCAAGATCGTCGATCTGAAATCGGGCGATGATCTCACCCGGCAATATCTGTTGCAGATCATCGCAGAGCACGAAAGCCGCGGAGAGAGCGTTTTGGGTGTCGATATCCTGACTGATCTTGTGCGCAGCTACACAAATCAGGCATCAAGCGTCGTGCCAGAGTTCCTTGCCGCAAGTTTTGAGATGCTGCGAGACGGCCAATCCAAAGCGATGGAAAATATTGGTGCGATGAACCCAATGGCAAAAATGCCGGGTTTCGAGGCCATGCAAGCCCAGCAAGCCGCGTTTTTCAAAGCGATGACAGGTGGGGCCGCAAGCCCCACGCCAGAAACCAAGGCTGAAAGTTCCTCTCAAGACGAATTGGACGATATAAAAGCGCAATTGCAAGAAATGCAGGATAAGCTTTCTAAAATGACCAAATAGCGTCGTTGCTAATTGTGGCGCCGCATCTTGCTGAGGCGTTACTATTGATCTGCAATATCGCTAGGTCACATGCCACTTAGCCAAAACACCACATTGCGCCCCGGCCTGCGTGCTGCCAATATAGTACCAACAAAAAGGCGAGCAGTGACATGTCAGATGATTTTTTCTCCGGTGCGGATGATCCAAGCGACTACAATGCGGATAGTATTGAGGTGCTGGAAGGGCTCGAGCCTGTTAGAAAACGCCCCGGCATGTATATCGGTGGCACAGATGAACGTGCTTTGCACCATCTCGTGGCCGAGGTTCTTGATAACTCAATGGATGAGGCCGTCGCAGGCCATGCCAACCGGATCGAGGTCGAGCTACACGCAGATTATGCCATAACGATCCGCGATAACGGGCGGGGGATTCCCGTTGACCCGCACCCTAAATTCCCTGATAAATCAGCGTTAGAAGTGATTTTATGCACCTTGCACGCGGGCGGGAAATTTTCGGGCAAGGCCTATCAAACGTCGGGTGGTTTGCACGGGGTTGGCGCCTCTGTTGTGAACGCGCTTTCTGACAGTATGGTCGTGCAGGTTGCACGCAACAAAGAGCTATATGAACAGCGGTTTTCACGGGGTATCCCACTTGGCCCGGTTGATAAGATCGGTGCCGCCCCCAATCGTCGTGGCACCACGGTCATCTTTCATGCGGATGAGCAGATTTTTGGCTCGCACCGCTTTAAACCTGCACGGCTTTTCAAATCGATCCGCTCCAAGGCCTATTTGTTCTCAGGGGTTGAGATCCGTTGGAAATCTGAGATTGACGATGGCGAGACACCAACTGAGGCGACGTTTCACTTTCCCGGCGGCCTATCCGATTATCTGATAGAAACCTTAGGCGGGGCGACCTCATATGCTGATAAACCCTTTGCAGGGACCGTTGATTTCCAAGAGAAATTTGGCGTGCCGGGTAAGGTCGAGTGGGCGATCAATTGGACACCGACACGTGACGGGTTTATCCAATCTTATTGTAACACAGTGCCAACACCCGAAGGTGGCACACATGTCACAGGCTTTTGGGCGGCGATCCTAAAGGGGATCAAAGCATACGGTGAGCTGGTCAATAACCGCAAAGCCGCATCAATCCTGCGCGAGGATCTTATGGTTGGGGGTGCTGCACTTGTATCCTGCTTTATTCGCGAGCCAGAATTTGTTGGCCAAACCAAGGATCGCCTTGCCACGACCGAGGCGCAGCGACTGGTCGAAAATGCTGTGCGCGACCATTTCGACAATTGGCTGGCGGCGGATACGAAATCAGCCGGGGCAATCCTCGATTTCCTGATCTTACGCGCAGAAGAACGGC
>CAKMZE010000081.1:0-786 GCA_929200295.1 uncultured Alphaproteobacteria bacterium | reverse complement strand
GAAGCAAGAAAAAGAAACGCAGCGCAAATCAGCCACCAAGAAACTGCGCCTGCCGGGCAAGCTGGTTGATTGCTCGGCGACCAACCGCGAGGGGACAGAGCTATTTATCGTTGAGGGGGATAGCGCTGGCGGCTCTGCCAAAATGGCGCGCGACCGTAAAACCCAAGCCTTACTACCCCTGCGTGGAAAGATCTTGAACGTGCTGGGTGCTGCGTCAAACAAGCTCGGCTCAAACGCCGAGATTAATGATCTTGCGCAAGCGCTCGGCGTTGGGCTGGGCACGCGGTTTAACATTGATGATCTGCGCTATGATAAGGTGATCATCATGACGGATGCGGATGTCGATGGGGCGCATATCGCCGCACTCTTGATGACATTCTTCTTTACCCAGATGCGCCCGATGATTGACCAAGGCCATCTCTATTTGGCATGCCCCCCGCTTTACCGGCTCACACAAGGCGCCAAACGGCAATATGTGGCCGATGACCGCGAGAAAGACCGGCTGATGGAGACAGGGCTTGGTGGGAAAGGCAAAATCGACATGCAGCGGTTTAAGGGCTTGGGAGAAATGGACGCCAAAGACCTTAAAGACACCACAATGAACCCCGATACGCGCAAACTGATCCGGGTCTCTATCGATGATGATATGCCCGGTGAAACAGGTGATCTGGTCGAGCGGCTCATGGGTAAAAAACCCGAACTACGCTTTCAATACATCCAAGAAAATGCACGTTTCGTCGAAGAGCTAGACGTTTAAGAAACCTCCCCCATTCTTAGGTTTAGAAA
>CAKMZE010000080.1 GCA_929200295.1 uncultured Alphaproteobacteria bacterium | reverse complement strand
TTAGATAAACTACTGTTTTCTAACAAGAGTCGCAGTTGGGGGTAGCGCCCGCCACGCTTCCAAGTCCCAATCTGCGTCGGATGTACCCCATACTTCTTCGATAATTCCGCCATCGTCATTTCTTCGCGGATTGCTTCAAGCGCAACTTTGGCCTTGAAATCAGGTGAATGGTTCTTTCGAATCGTCTTTCTCATAAGTCGATCCACATTAACTACTGGTCTGAATTCCCGAGACCACCTCTCCGGGGTGCGCTGGCGCGAGACGGGGGAGATTGCGCAGGATGTCCGGGGCCGCCCGCCAGGTCAAGGCAAGCTTGCTACGCACCAAGAGCTGCTTGAAGAACTGGTTGCGCAGATTACCGGTGCTTGATCGTCAAAACAATGACTTAAGCTACAGCTAACTTGACCAGCAGTTTCAATAAACTGCTCCTCATTGATAAAAAGCATAAAAAGTCATCAGTAGCCAAAGCCCACTTCCAACGAACGCAGACACTGCCAACAGCAGGATTGCGAGTATCTTGTACAATAGGAAATCAAGAATTGCACCTAATATACCCTCGGAGCGAATATCGGCATTTGAGAATGACCAAACTGCAAAGAAAGACGTGTAAACATGAGCGGTATAAAGAAAACTGCCAAGACAACCTACGCCTATGCCTGAAAAAGCCATCAACGTTGAATATGAAGCTATCTGTTCGTTGGTTACGTTGCTGCCAGAGGCCATAATTTCGATAATTCGATTGGCATTTTGAGCCATGCTCCAACCTAAACTTGCCAGCGAGCCAAAAAGTACTTTTGCTGATAAAAAATCAGCGGCTAGTTTTATCTTTCGTGCGTCTGATATTCCGGTAACTCCAAACATTTACGTTAACTCCTTCATCTTAACCCTATCCTTTCCAAAAAATTTAACTGGCTTAAACAAGGCAAACGCCAAAACCCGAACCTTTAACACCCCATTGATAATATAAATTTATGTTACCCTCCTCAGTCTGGCGCTTCATACTTTCTCCTAATAATCTGCCAAATCACCTATACTAACTAAGACAGCAGTGTCAGCCAAATCCATGCCGTGGGGATAGTGGCGACTGTGCCGATTAATACGGCTGAGGCGGCGACCCTTTTGGCTTTGCCGTAGATGTTTGCAAAGAGGTACGCATTGATCCCAGGTGCCATTGCGCTCGTCATGATTGCCGAGCGAAACGCCTCTGTCTCAAGCGCCATATAGCGGCCAAGGCCCCACACTGTCGCGGGATGAATAACCAATGAGATCGCCACGATAAACAAAATACTGTTCGCTTCGCCCGCGGGTGTGCCGCAAACGAAACTCCCCCAAACCCCAAAGGCGGCCGCAGGGAGTGCGGCACGGATCATCAGGTCAAGCGCATCCGTGAATGCGCCCGGAAGTGGAAGCGATGTGAGATTGACAACAAACCCCAATGTGATCCCGATGATCAGCGCGTTATGGAACATCGCGGACAGAACCTTTTGCGGCAAAAGGCGCAGGGCTGATGTTCGGTTACGCACGATCTCCATCGCGGTAATGCCGATGCAATAACAAAATGGCGCATGGAGTGCGATAATCGCGTAATTACCCGCGAGCGCATCTGCCCCAAAGGCGCGCTCTGTTATTGGCAGGCCAAGTAAAACCGAGTTTGAAAATAGCCCGCAGAACCCAATGGCGATGGCATCCTCCCAATCACGGCCAAAGAGATAACGCGCGCCTAAGAACCCCAGCGCAAAACCCGTAAAAGCGCCGATATAAAAACTGCCCAAAAGTGCGGCATCAAACCCAGCACTTAGATCAAGCGTTGAAATCGCGCGAAACAGCAAACAGGGGATCGCAAACCGTTGGGCAAAGACCATAAGCCCGTCGATGTGGCTGTCAGAGATCACAGCCTTCCATACCGCGACATATCCAAAACCAAGCAGCAGAAAAACCGGCAAAATGACATCGAGTAAGACGCTCATGATGAGACCTTATTAGGTTATGTAATCGCGCGTGTGACTGTCAGACCGTCATAAGCTGGGATAATATGATCTGGGGTTTCTTTGAGCAATGTCGCGTAATCAAGATCATTATGCATATTGGTAAGAATTGCGTGTTTTGGTGCCGCGTGCGCGATCCAATCGAGCGTATTGGCCAGATGTGAATGCGTTGGATGCGGATCGCGGCGAAGGGTATCAACGATCCATGTATCAAGCCCCATAAGCTGCGGCCAAACATCTTTGGGGATGTCCGAGACATCGGGCAGATACGCGACATCATTTATCCGAAACCCAAGCGCATCGATATTGCCGTGGGCAACCGTAAACGGGGTAAACGTCAAAGGCCCGCCGGGCCCCTCAATCGTAACATTCTGTGTGATCAGGTTTAGCTCGCAAATCGGCGGATAGGCCGAGCCCTTGGGCTGCACAAACGCATAACCAAAGCGATCAAGCAGCGCGTTTGAAGTATCCGCATCAGCCCAGACCTGAAGCCGCTGGCGCATGTTAAAGACAACCATACGCAGGTCATCCAATCCATGCACGTGATCCGCATGGGCATGGGTATAAAGTACCGCTTGCAATGATCCCACACCTGCATCCAAAAGCTGCTGTCGCATATCCGGGCTGGTATCGATGAGAACAGATGTTGTCCCCTGATTGCTTTGCCGTTGCACGAGCAGGCTACACCGGCTTCGGCGGTTCTTGGGGTTTGTCGGATCACATGCCCCCCAATCGCCACCGGGCTGATCTGTTAAACGTGGCACGCCGCCAGATGAGCCGCAGCCAAGGATCCGAAAACGGATGTGATCCTGCGCGCTCATCCCACGGCCTTCCAAAACAACCGATTAAAGTTTTCAGTCGTCACACTAGCAAATGTTGCGAGATCGCAGCCCATGATGTCAGCGCCCTTTGCAGCCGTATGCGCTGTATAGGCGGGCTCATTGCGTTTGCCGCGGTTTGGCACGGGGGCCAGATACGGGCTATCGGTTTCCACAAGGATACGGTCTAGGGGGGCTGCCGCAAAAATTGCGCGCAGCTCATGGCTTTTGGGGAAGGTCGCGATGCCCGACATCGACAGATAGAACCCAAGATCCAAAGCCGCCCGCGCAAGCGCGGGTGAGCTAGAAAAGCAATGCATCACACATGTGAAAGCGCCGTTCTTGTATTCTTGCTTTAGAATGCGTGCCATATCCTCATCAGCGGCACGTGAATGGATAATCAGGGGCAGCCCGGTTTCGCGTGCAGCAGCAATATGTATTCGCAGGCTTTGTTGCTGAATATCAGCACTGTCAGAGGTGTAATGGTAATCGAGGCCTGTCTCACCGATCCCCACCATCTTGGGGTGTTGCGTGAGGGCGATCAGCTCATCTACGCTTGCAAGTGGCTCTTCTGCAGCCTGCATTGGGTGCGTGCCAGCGGCGTAATAAACCGGGGCGTATTTCTCTGCGATGGCGCGCACTGCGGGCTCGTTCTTAAGCCTCGTGCAGATCGTGACCATGCGCGTGACGCCAGCCGCAACTGCGCGTGCGACGATATCATCACGCTCTTCATCGAAATCTGGGAAATCGAGATGGCAATGGCTGTCAACTATGGAAGGGATGGTCATCAAAGGCCGCCTTTACGTTGCGGCGACACCCTGCGCCGTCTCTTCAATCTTAAAGATCATATCAAGGATCAATGCCGCCGGGTCAAGGTTGACAGCACGCCCATGGCGCGCACGGGCCGAAAGCTCTTGTTGTAGCTGCGCCCATTGCCGCGCCATTTGATCATGCGGTGCGATCCGCGCCAAAAGAAGCGCCTCACCCATCGCCGCCTGCGTTGCAGGTGGGCCCATCAACCCCGCACGTGCAGCACGAGAAAGGAAAAGATCCATCAGATCGAGCAATAGCGCAAACCGGGTTGCATTCGCAGCCCCCACGCATGCATTGGCTAGGGCCAGTGCAGCGGGACGATTGATCGATGGCAAGCCGCCCATCACTTTGACCAGCTCAGTATAAAGCGCCAGACCGTCGTGGTTCAACAATCTGATCGCATCACCGGGTGATCCTGCGGCCAGCACAGACAAGGCCTCTGATCCTTCGGCAGAGTGATTTGCCTGTTCCAACGCCGCACCGAAATGATCAGGCGGCAGGCTAGAGCAGCGCAATTCGCGACAGCGTGACCGGATTGTCGGCAAGAGCCGCGCGGGTTGATGCGCGATCAGCAGCAATGTTGTGTTCTGGGGCGGCTCTTCAAGCTCTTTCAAAATGGCGTTTGCCGCATTGCGGTTCAGCTCATCTGCTGCATCAACGATCACGACACGCCGTCCACCATCGGCGGCGGACATATGGAAAAACCCCTTAAGCCCGCGCACCGCATCAACGGTGATCTCTGTTTTGAGCTTTTTGGTTTTGTCATCATAGGGCCTGCGCACCACATATAAACGCGGATGCGCACCTGATTGGATCAGCCGTGCATCAGGGTGATCGGACGAAATATCGAGCGTATCTGGCGTGAGCGGCGCATCAAAAAGCCCCGTTTCACTGGGCTGCGCCAGTAGAAACCCCGCGATCCTCCACGCAAGCGTTGCTTTGCCTACCCCACGCGGCCCTGTGATCAGCCACCCAGAATGTAGCCGCCCACTGGCAAACGCGTTTAGAAAATCAGCCTCGGCTTGGTCTTGCCCAAAAAGCCGCGATGTTTCACGCGGATGCGGGGCGCCTTCGATTTGATCTGGTTGTGGTAGGGGATCGCTCATAACAGGGCAATCGTTTGGGCGATGATGTCCGCCGTGATATCGTCTGACATGCGGTTACCATCCACCACAATGCAACGCCCGTTCTGCGACTTGGCAATGTCTAGAAACCCGTCGCGCAGCAATGTTTGAAAGCCTAGCCCAAAATCTTCGAACCGATCCTCACCCGACCCACGTGCCAAGCCCCGCGACAAAGCTGTTGCCGGATCCATATCAATGATGAAGGTTAGATCAGGTTCGCGTGCGATCATCAGGTCATGCAAGGTATCAACAGTTGCGCGCAAATCACCACGCGTGGCCCCCTGATAGACCCGCGTGCTATCCGCAAACCGGTCAGAGATCACCGTTTTGCCTGCCATAAGTGCGGGCTCAATCACCTTTTCCAAATGATCGCGTCGTGCGGCAGTAAAGAGCAAAATCTCGGTCTCTGCGGACCATCTATCAGGATCGCCTGTCAGCAAAAGGTGGCGAATTTCTTCGGCGCCGGGGCTACCGCCGGGCTCTCTCGTCATGACAATATCATGGCCGTCTTTTGCAAGCGCCGCGCCCAAGGCCTTTGCTTGGGTCGACTTCCCCGATCCATCGATCCCTTCGAACGTGATAAATAAACCGCGCGTCATTGATCAATCAATGAGACGGTTGGGCCGGATCAGCCCCCGGATCGGCCTCTGTATCAGAGGCCCATTTTACACGTAGCACTTCGATTGCTGTGCGCATGCGCGCCTCAAAGCCGCCTTTTCCCACAGCGGCTTGGGTCACAAGCGGTAGCCGCTTTTCAGGCAAATCCTTAAATGTAATCACTAGCTCGCCAACCTGCTCTCCCGAACCAAGTGGTGCAACAAGCGGGCTGTTAAAGACCGCCTCTGCTTTCATCGTATCTGCACTTAAGGCGGGTACGAGCAGCGTCGCCGTTTCAGGTACGGTCAGACCAATAGATGTTTGATCCCCCATCCAAACCTTGGCCTCAGCGATTTGCGCACCCGCATCAAACACATCACGCTGCGCAAATTGTCGGAAAGCCCAATTGACAATTTTTTCCGCTTCCTCTGCGCGCGCTTGGGCAGATTGTAGCCCCGTGATGGCAAAGATCACTCTTCGCTCACCTTGCTTCGCGGAACCGACTAACCCATAGCCCGCTTCTTGTGTATGTCCTGTTTTCAGACCGTCAGCGCCGATCCCAAGCTCTAGCAAGGGATTACGGTTCTGCGAGTTTGCAGGCACGCGACCATCGAAAAGAAACTCACGCTCTGAGAACAGCGGATAAAACGTTGGGTAATCTGCAATTAACCGCTCGGCCAGAATGGCAAGATCACGCATAGACATGCGGTGCCCAGCCGCGGGCCACCCGTTTGAGTTTGCAAAGGTCGAATTGTGCAGCCCCATGTCCTGGGCACGTCGGGTCATATAGCGGGCAAACCCGGCCTCAGACCCATCAGGCGACAGTGCCTCTGCAAGAACGGCACTTGCATCATTGCCCGATAAAATGATGACACCGCGTAACAGATCCTCAACTTTGACACGGTCGGTTGTGTCCAAGAACATTGATGATCCGGTATAGGCAGAAGCATGACGTGAAACAGGTAGCTTCTCATCGATCCGCAAACGCCCCTCTGCAATTGCCTCAAATGACATGTAGATCGTCATCAGCTTTGACATTGAAGCGGGCGGCATCGGCCTGCCACTGTCTTTGTCCAAAAGAACAGTGCCCGTGGTTTGATCTATGACATAGGCCGCCGTTGCACGGGTTTGAAAGGCTTGTGCGCTAACCTGTGCAGGCATTATCATGAGCGCACAGCAAAGCATTGTTACCCATAAACTGATGTAATGCTTTGCCTGAAGTACACTCATTTCTTACGTCCTAGTTTGTCACTGCATAGGCATCAGTAAAGCCAAGCGATTTCACTTTTGACAGCACAGCCGCACGATCATCCGCTGTTGGAGATGGCCCAACAATCACACGCCAAAACGGTTTGCCGCGGCTTTCTTGCGCAAGAATCCGGGTTGAAAGACCGTTGCCGCGCAAAGTACGCGCGTTACGCGTGGCGTTTGATTCAATGCTGAATATGCCAACCTGAATATAAGGCTTATTCAAAGACGACGGCGTGGGCGCAGGCGCTGATGTCGCGACAGGCGTGGCTGGTACATCGGCAACCGTCATTGCAACATCATCCACAGGATCCAATGTACCAACTGTAATTTCTGGCACATTCTCAAAATCGGATACGGCTGTTGGTAGCTCGCCTTCAGGTGCCGCTTCACGTCTGAGCGCTGTCACGTTCAATGCAGTTGGCGCACCTGCCAAGATACCCAGCTCATCCGCCGCATCAGACGAGACTTGCAACGCAGGTCCGGGGTTGTCGCGCTCGCGTCTGAACAATGCACCAATCACAAAACTGCCATTGCTGTCATTGCGGATAATCACGCGCTCAGGGTCTGTCACATCGGGATGTGCTACCCAAACACCACCTAGCGAGGGCCGCCCATCCCATAGCCCAGCCTCAGAGACTTGGAAAATGTCGGGGGCCTCAACATCACGCTCGCCGACAGAAACAGTCGCAATCGTTTCCATTGGTTCGTCTGCCTGCCCAGAAGCACCTAAATTGCCCAAGCTAAATGCGCCATTTTCGTCACAAGCTGTGAGCGCAAAGAGTGCGATTACAGCCGCGCCCGCACGCATCTGCCCTTTTATCGTGAGTATTCTACCTGTCATTTGCCCCTCCATTGCAGAGTTTCTCTGCCCTGATTGCTGCTATCTCGCCTTATTATTATGCTTATGCAGTGTTTTTTGCATATGTCTTCTGGCGCGTTTGGTTCTTAAATACAATCATAGCGGCGGATGACAATCAATGAAAGTGTTGTGGCAAGGTGATCGGCGAAATTTCCCTGCGCAAATGCCACTTTCCGAATCAATTCAGACCGCTTAAGAGGACCCCAACGGAGGCTTGGCAGAGTGGTCGAATGCACCGGTCTTGAAAACCGACGAGGGTGAAAGTCCTCCCAGGGTTCGAATCCCTGAGCCTCCGCCATCACACATTGTTGCATTTGTGTCCCCCCTAACGCCTTGAACGGTAAGGCTAAATCTGGGGTTCGAAGTCCTGTTTTTCTGCAGTAGGAAATACGCTCAGCGAAGGCCAGTTTTAGTACAGTTCTTTGTAGGGTAAGCTGACCTGTTTTCCATAGTTTACAAGGGCTTGCGAGGAATTGGCAGGCGAGTTCGAACAATTCGTCGAAGCTCTTGGTAGGTTTGGGCCCATTTGTCAGTTTTTCCTGGAATATCAGCTTTTCACGCTCCAGCTTGGCAAGGCGCTTTTCATAGGCGGTGACGACGGAGGGCGTGCTCGTTTCAACAATACGGTCCAGAAGCCCTTCGATTTGCTTGTCCAACTTCGCCACATCCCGCTTGATCGTTGCGATTCCGGCCTGAGCTTGGACCATGCGCTGATCCCAAGCACTCTTGAACATGGCCTTGGTCAAGGCAAATAGCCCTTCAGAGGGCTGTAGTTCCTGTAGGAACGCCGCAAACTCATCCTCAAGCACATCACGACGAATAGACTTACGGTGGCTCTCACAGCCTTTGGTGAAGCAAAGATAATAAGGATGTTTTTTGCCTGTTTTGCTTTTCGACCAATTGGCGGTCAGCGGATTGCCGCAATCATTGCAGCAAACAAAGCCGCGCAGAGGGAAGTCTGCGTTGATGTCCTTGCGTGCAGGGGCGCGGGCTGCACCCTTGATGCGATCTTGGGCTGCTTCCCAGACCTCCAAGGAGACAAGACCCTCATGGTGACCCTTGCGCAAAGTGACATCCCATTCAGGGATTTCAATATAGCCCGCGTAATGCACGCGATCCAAAATACGCGCCACACGTTCGAACCGAATGGTACCATCGGCAAAATCTTTCGGGAACGCAGGGCAACTCTCCAGATAGCGTTTCACCTCGCCTTGGGTTTCATACCGCCCTGAGGCAAACCCTTCCAAGGCTTCTTGGATGTAAGATGCGATAGGTTCATCCCGCACCAACAGCTTGCCATGACCCGGCGTCTTTTCGTATTTCATCCCAAGGGGCGCGTGGAACACCCAATAGCCGCTCATGGCACGGGCGCGCATGCGGTTCTTGGTTTGCTCGCCGTTTTTCTGGCGCTGGTGCTGAGAGACGGAGGCAAGCAGGTTTTCAACAAGAACGCTGTCAGAGTCGTCGCCAAATTCCAATGACGGGCTTTCCAGCTTGCCGCCTGCCTCAGCCAGTAATGCCCGCAATTGCCAATGCACTTGAATGGAACGGCTAAAGCGGTTGATGTCGTCAATCAGAACGACGGTATCGCTTTTGCGCTTGCGCAGGAACTTAAGCAATGCCGTCATGGCAGGCCTGTCCGCTGCACCGCCCGACATATTGTCATGAAACACTTCAATCACATCATAGTTGCGGTATTTCGCATGCTCACGACAGCGGGTTTCCTGGCTCGCAAGCCCATCCCCTTTGGCCAATTGGGCCGCTGAAGACACACGAGCATAGATTACAGCAGTTTGTTTGTCCTCATTCATGCGGCGTCTTCCTTTCCAGTGTCGGGGAGTTCGCGGGCAAGCTGCGTCACGCTCTCTGCGTTTACCACAGCGGCCTGCAATATCGCAGTCAAATCAATCTCTTTTCCACAGGTTTGCTGAGTTGGGTTCAAATCAAAGCCTAGGTCCACAAACCCAACCACCACCATCCATATGACCTCTATACAAGCCCGCTTTTCTGCAAGCGTCGCATCCGAGGCCTCAAAAAAGGGCAACCAATCTTCCCAGTTAAATTTGAGCGCGGGTGCTGTGGTGCTGGTTTCAGGGGGTGGGGTTTCGGTCATATGGTGCCTCCAATTGTATTATTAGAATATTTTCTCTTCTCCAACTCGAACAAAAAGAGAACAATCTGCAGGAGTGATTTGCTGCATGCAAGAATTTTCTGTTTTACATACAGCGGTGTAGCGCATGAACGGACCTACCTGACACGCGCCGGTGTACGTGTTTTATCTGCCGTCTCAACCCGTCTCTGAGCGCGCGCAGCCTCTATAATGGGCGTATAGTGGACGGCTTCTAACTCCTTGCCGGCCTTATAAAGCGTGCGCCCCTGATCTTTCTCATGAGTTTCTGCCATCATTTTCTTGGCACCAATCTCTGTGATGCCGTGCTTGCGGGCCATGCCGACGCCTTCGGCATCATGGGCCTTGTAAAACGGCTGAGGCACATCCTTAATCTGGGCCAATATCGAGTTTGCATGGCGTAGCGCTTGATCCTGTCCGCTGTTTTGGACAATCGCTTCACGCTCCATTAAGCCCTCACGCATCTGGTTCATGGATTGGTCGTAACGACCCTTAAAGACATCGCGTAAGATATCTTCGCCTTTCAGCGCATCAAAGCGTTGATCGCGCGCAAAGGCGTGGGCGTAATCTGTGAGCTTTTCCCGGAAGGAACCAGATTTGAGGATTTCGCGGTGGAGAATGGCTGAGATGGCATAGGCCTCGTCAAATTGGCTATCGGTTAGGGTCTTGCCATGGAAGGTATCGCGGGCGGGCTGTCTATTGGGGTCGATGTATTCAGTAACCATGGGGATGTCCTTTCGGTTGGGATTAACGGGTTCGGTTAAAGTTTGCGCACACCTGCACATCGCGTTGATCGGTCAAACGCTTTTGCGGTTGCGACGATTGCGGCCCGTTTACGCGGTCACGCGCAGTCTCCACGAGCGCATTAAGCTGCTTGGCTTCTCTGAGATCGATCTGAGACATGCGTCGGTCGTGATCTTGAGCAACGGCACGTTTGGCCATGCGTGCGATGCGTCTGGCTTTGGCATTTGAAGAAGGGTTTTTACGTTTGCGCAAGCGATCAAAATCTTCGCCTCTGTCTTTGGCGAATTTGCGCGCTGCCATCCAGAGGCGTGTAGATTTATCACGATCAAATTTGCGCGCCTGAGTTTTGCGTTCTTTGTCAAACTGCTTGGTGATCTCCTCGCGCTTCTCAACATCGACAGGGCGGGTGAGTTTGGCGGATTGCGCGCGCGCATCCATCAATGCCAACTCATGTTCTAAGGGGCTCAAAAGGTTGTTCATTGCATCATCCTTACTCAACTGCGTTGGAACGATATCGAGGGGCCTGGCTCTGCTGCACGTTTAAAGTCGCGCCCAAGTTCTGGCTTGTCCCGTTCGCGCACGGCTTCTGTCAGTTGGTACTGCGCCTCAGCCTCTGCCACGTCGATGTCAGCAAGTGATTGTTCATGGTCATGCTCAACGATTTGAAGTGCCCGCTGCTCAATTGTGTTTTTATCGAAGTGATCCGTGCCAAAGGGTGTTGGGTGTTCGAGTTTCGGAGTTCCAGCCTCAGCGATGGCCTTTTGGCGTGCAGTTTCTATGCGCGTGTCAAAATTCTCTGTAAAGTCGCGTCGTTCCTCATTGCGCAGCCGTTCGTGATCTTCCTCTATTTCACGATATTTGGCCCAATCCTCGCCTGTGCGCAGCTTCGAAGCAGCGTGCTGTTTAAGAGCTTCCGCAAAAGTCTTTTCCAATTCCAACTCAATGTCCAAAGTCATAGCCACCGCCGATTTGCGCTAAAGATTTGCATTGCAAAAACCCGTTTTGATACGATGTTGCTATGCAAGATTTCGAAGACATTGATGATGTGGTCGCGTGGCTGGAGCCGATGGATTACACGCGGTTCTGGGACGCCGTTGATCCCTACAGCCTGGACCTTGAGCCCAAATGGCATCTCGACGGAATGATCGCGCTTGGTGAAGTGACCGAGGCCACCGTCCTCAGCGTGCTCAAGAGCATGGCGCGGTTTCAGCTGAGCCAGATGCTGGGCCTCAAATGGCGCATCTATTGGCCCGCTAACATTGATACATGGTGGACGGAACACTGAATCTATCACTTGATGAACCGCACCCAGCCGCATTTTCCAGCACGCGCAGATACTGTGTGTGTTCCCGTCGCACCCCAATAGGTGCAGTCAAAGTAATGCCGATCCGCAAATGGATCGTAACGACTGCCGCTGGTGCTGAAGGTGTAGCTTTGAATGATGTGCGGCGTCCCAAACACTGTATTGGCTCCATAGAGGGCCAATGGGCTAAGAATCCAGACAAACAAGCTGGCATAAGACAAGGTGCGGATCATATTTAGGACCTCCTAAAGTTCAGCGTGATCTTTGGGTCTGGTTCTAACCTGCCACCCTCGATGGGGTTGGGCGCACAATCGGCGCATATTGGATCAATCTGGTGTTGGCCGAGTTTTTTGGCCAAGAAGAACCCCACGTTTTTGACCCAAACGAGTTGCATATCTGGCGGCAGAGACATCAATTGTGCAGGGGTCAGATTGCGCTCTTTTGTCAATTGCAGACTTTGTTGCAGCCGCTGTGTCGCATCATCCGTCGACAGGGATCGCGAGATTACATGCTCCTCGCCAATTGCATTTGATATCCGCTCGGCCTCTGCAAAAGAGCTGAACCCGAACCATTGTTTGACAATGGCATTTTCTTCAATGGTTTCGGTTTCCAGCCTGCCAAAACGACGTTCAATCTCGGATCGTGATTGCGCGATCATATGGTTCTCACCGCCATAACCGCGCTCGGTTGTGATGGCCTCTACAAGCGGTTTCAACGGGCAGTTGGTGAACTCGTCTAGGATTTTGATCAGAGGGCCAGCACCACTATAGAGCGCATCGTTAAAGGCCATGACATTAAGAGCATAATAGGCTCCCAATCGGTTCATATAGGCCATCGGCCCCACCATGAAGATGATATAGCCTTCGCGGATCAACTCCTCATGGGTAATGTCTGCGCCAACACCCGTCCCATGAAGCCGTGATCCCGCAGAGAAAATACGCAAGGCTTTCAGCGCTGCTTGTCTGTGTTGTGGCTCATGTTCGTGGCCACGCAAAGCCAGCGCGTTCATCGCAAGGGCTTTCAAAGCAGGATCGCCTTCATCCGCTTCAATCTGTGCAAAGCGTTCCATCATTTTTGGATTGCTGAGCAACGACCACAATCCACCCGGCGTCATCAAGTCTGGATTGCGCTTGAGTAAAATCCGCTCGCCCAATTCCAATTTATCGATAGGCACATCACGGAAGTATTGATTGTAAAACGCGGTGCAATATTGGGCCACAGAAGCGGCTGCATAGCGCAGTT
>CAKMZE010000079.1 GCA_929200295.1 uncultured Alphaproteobacteria bacterium | reverse complement strand
GTGCAAGATCCCTGTATGGATCAGCCCCCCCATCAAGGGTTCAGAAACGACGGCATCTGCCGCCTCATCGCGAATCCGGTGCCACACGGGGTCGAGTGATGTTATGCTTGTCTGTGCATCGGCCATGATCAGGTCCTTTGACTGTCTCAGCTGTTATATTAACAGATAGGACGCGCAGGCCAAGTTAAAACCCATGGCAGTGACATTCATGGAAAATGCGATTTCTCGGCGCACAGCTGACTGATGACAACCGAGAGAGCCGCCAAATAGGGTGCATCACAAAAACGCGGTACAGTGCTTGACGGTATATCCTGTGACGGGATTGCCGAAGACAACGTGCCAGACCCATATTCGGGGTGCGATTTATTTAATCGCTTGCGATACCGATCTGCGATCTGCGCACGCAGGATCACATCTGCAACATAAGCTTTTTGCATGTCTTTTGGCATCGCCATAACGCGCCGGCTTAACTGCTCAAGATCAAACGGGTATATGGGACGCATTTTAGTGGTTCACCGCCAACTCTTGCGACAACCCTGCCCCATATCGCGCGGATATTTGGGCCACACGTATCAGGTAAGCCCCCGCGCTTAAATCCGCAGACTTTTGCGCCGCCGCATATGTAAACTGCGGCTCTGACACGATCTCGCTTCTACGCAATTGATTGCCTTGTAAAATCTGGATTTGATATAGCTCTTGATCCTCGGCCAATGGCACATCAAGCCCGTTCCAACTGTCCCCATCAATACGCGACTGTCTGATCCATGAAAACTGCGTGTCAGCACTCCCATCTGCACGCAAATGCACAACAGGATAAGGCCGCAGTCCATTGCCGGAAAAGCTGACAACCTCATGTCCATAGCTTTCATGACCAAGCGCATATTGTGCCGGGCCAAAGCGGAAATGGCGCTCTTGATTGCGCATGCCGGATGCAAGGTTCAACTGTTTGAGCGTCCCATCAAGCACAATGACCTTTGATTTAGCAGGCCATTCTGATGGCATCAGGCCACTGCTGCCGGCTTGCCCCCGCAGAAATTGGCTTAGGATAAATTGGCCGTCTCCAATTGGCTGTACTTGGGCGGCTTGCACGATTTCCCATTGATCAGCACTGCCATCGCCAATGGCAAATGTATTGGCCCCGGCCAAAATCGCATCCGGCGAAACGGATGTTGGGCCCCCGCGCAAAAACGTCACGGTCAGGCTCTGCCTGTCCCATGTCGCCACAGGCCCTGTCAAAAGCGGTGTCTCTGTCAGCCCGAAATCCGCAGAACGCGTGATCGTTTCGCTCAGTGCGTAATCGCTGTCTTGCGCCGCAGAATAAAGCGCGACCGTCCCCGGCCAAGGCTGACCCACCGCAGCGATATGCGGTGCATGTGGCACCTCATCCCCTGTTAAGAGCGGCAGATCAAGGAATAACATCTCAACAGGCGTCGCTGCTTGACGCGTCTTTAAGGGGGCCGCGATCTCGGGGAAAGGCTGCGCACCATATACCTCGGGCTCGACACGCGTGGCCTCAGCCAGACGCATCCCGGCGTCTTCAATCCGGTCGATACGGTAACGGCCTTTGGCCTGTGGGGCGTCAAATGCAACGACATCACCAACGCCGATCCCAACCTCAGATGGCGGTAAAGAGAAGTTGAGCGTCTCTTGCGCGACCCGCGCCTCAGAAATCCAACGCGAGACTGTGCGCGCACCCTCAGCCCGCGTCATCGCAAGTGGGAAAGTTGAACGTGACACGCCGATTGTCGGATCAGCAGGATGTACCGTTTCGGCGACGCCCGCCTCATAATCGGCCTCGGCATCAATATATTCCAGCTGTACACGGCCAATGATCTCGGCCTTCGGCGCGCGGGTTAACCCGAGCGCGCTCTGGGCCTCGGGGTCTTGGGCAAGGCGGTTATAATCAAGCACCTCAGACGCCATAGCGTGTCTGTTGCGGAAAATGAGTTTCCCGTCTCTTTCCGCCACATCGATACCATAGGTGAGAATCAGTGGCTGCAAGGCCGCGCGCACAGAGCTGATATCAGAATGCGTATAACCGCGCACAATACCATATAGCGCGCTGACATCGAAATCAGTCACGCCAGCCTTGCGGCATAGCTCGCCCACAACATTGGCCAGTGTGCGATTGCTCACACGGCCATTAAGCCAATGCCCACGGGCGTAATTGTCGCCATCAGACCACAGCGCTAAATTACCTGGGAAATACGGAAAAGGCCGCGTGTCCCACGCCCAAACATGCGCACGTTCCATCGCCACCATTGGTGCGGCGTAGCTCTCAGACACGGGGTTGTTGTCGCGGTGTGCGAAATGCTGATAGATCGCCCGTAAATATTGCATCTGAATAACTTCATCACGCATCCCATTGGAATAATGCGGAAGTTGCGATTCTGATGATTTCGGATCAAGGAATTTATTAGGCTGGTTCGTGCCCTTATCAATCGCAGCACAGCCCAGTTCAGTGAACCAAATCGGTTTTGATTGCGGCACCCATGGCGAGGCTTGCGCCACGCGCTGCCCACCCACTCGGTCATGATGCGGTTTGCCCCACCAGCCCTTAAGATCTTTGGAGCGCCAGATCCAAGGCTCGCCCTCACCGTCAGTAATCGGGCTACGGCGCTGCGCATCACGTGCGGTTTGCGTGGGGTAATACCAGTCATACCCCTCACCGCCAGCCACATTGCCAGACAGGTACGATAGGTTGTAAATTGATCCCGCTGAAACATCTGCATGCGCCTCGCCATCGCGCCAATCAGACAGCGGCATATAGTTATCAATACCAATGAAATCGATGTTCGGGTCCGCCCAAAGCGGATCGAGATGAAATAACTTATCGGCTGTCCCAGCTGGTTGGTAACCGTGATATTCCGACCAATCCGCCGCATAGCTGATCTTAGTCTGGGGCCCCAGAATACTGCGCACTTCGGCGGCCAATTGGCGCAAAGCATCCACCGCAGGAAAGCTGCCGCTCGCACCCCGAATTTGCGTGAGGCTGCGCATTTCTGAGCCGATGCAAAACGCAGACACACCGCCCGCAGCCGCGCATAAATGCGCATAATGCAGGATAAAGCGCCGATAGCGCCAATCCGATGGGCCGTTATATGCAACGGACGCACCATCAATACTGAAATCACCCGCTTGGGTCGTGCCAAAGAACGCATCAACCTCGGCCTCAGCTGCTGAGGTCCCATCGGGGCTGCCCGTTTGCCCCGGTGCGATAGATGTGGTGATCCGCCCCCGCCAAGGTAATATTGGCTGGTCAGACGCGCCGCTCCATGGATCGCTCAAGCCATTTGATGCAAGTTGTTCCATCAGGATAAAGGGATAAAAAACAACATCCTGCCCTTTGCTTTTCAAGCTTTGGATTGCCTCCACCACAGAGGCATCAGCAGGCGTGCCGCCATAGATCGGGCGTCCTTCTTGTTGTGCGATTAATCCCGCCTGCGCGCGCGATGTGCCACAGACGCCCCACGGCATAGCCGCCGCATCGGCGGTATTTTGTTCGACCTTTGGCTGTACATGGCATTGGCCGCAGCGCAGATCATCCCCGAACCATGACACAACCAGCAACGCAGACCCACAATTGGGCAGCTCCCCTTGCAAAGCGTCTGTTGCCGTCTCAAAATCTGTTTTTCCTGAGGCTGAATTGACGTTGATCGCCTCGTTCTGCCCGAACCCTTTGGACAGATACGCCGGCGTTTGAGCGAGCGCATATTCCCCGGTTCCCGGGATAAGCGCCACCGCACGCACCTGGCGTGCAAGGTCAGCCTCTTCCTCGGGGGCTGTATCAGGTGATGGGCGCATGACCTCGAATGTAAACTGCGGCACACGGTTGCCAAATTGCCCCAGATCAAGATCTTCGAGCACCACATAAGCAACCCCGCGAAAGGCTGGCGTTTTCTCAGCCCCTTGGGTTGCGGCAATCTTAGGATCAGCAAGCTGATCCGCCGCCCCATGGTAAACGCGCATATTCAAATCATCTGGCGCGATTTCATCGCCATCAGCCCAGATCCGCCCCACGCGGGTGATTTCACCCTCGCATAGGGCAATCGCAAGGCTGATAGAGTAGCTGTACTCTGTGACCTTTGGCTTTGGGCCTGCTCCTTTGCCGCCACCTGTGGTGGTCGTGCTTTCTTGAAACTTGGTCGCCCAGATTACCTGCCCCGCGACACGCATGCGGCCAAAGACCTGCGCAACGGTTGCACCCTCGCTCGCACCTGTAAGGCGAAACCGATCCACACGCCCCGTTTCAACGGCTTCGCTGCCACCGCCAAGAATGCGTTGGTCAATCACACGGCCAAGGGCTGCACCTGCAGCGCGCCCAGCAACAGCCGTAGAAAGACCCAAGACGGTCCCCCCTAAGGACGTACCAAGCGCCATGCCTGCGGCTGATAAAACGATCGTCGCCATGCCTTATCCTTTCTTGAACGCAAAACGCGCAACAATTTTAGCGCGCCAAGGGGCCGAAAGCGGGCTTTCCACAACGCCATGCCCCGCATAAGCGTGGATCACACTGGGGCTTTGCCCGTGATCACCCAGAATGCCGAGGTGCTTTGCCACAGCGCCGCTGCGCATACGAAAGAGCAACACCTGACCAGGCACGTAAGGCTGCTCACTGACGGATGTGAGGTGTCGTGCCGCAGCCCGCCAAAGCGCTTCATCACCTTGTGGTTCGGCCCAATCCGCAGTGTAGCGCGGGACAGTTTCAGGCTCCGCACCATAAAGCTCGCGCCAGACGCCGCGAATAAGCCCGAGGCAATCGCAGCCAATGGCCTTATCAGAGGCTTGGTGCATATAAGGCGTGCCAATCCAACGACGGGCGCATGCGACAACCTGCGTGCTCACCGTAAGCTTCCCCCGGTATTGTCATTGCCAGAGCGTGGAACGGACATCAGCCAATCATCGCCAGGAATATCAGGGAAGCCTTGGAAGTTTATCATATTGTTGAATTTTTCCTGACACGAGATAGCGCGCTTGTCGCAACCTGCGATGAGTTTGACCGTGTCATCCGCAGCGGGAACAATCCCCAAAGGTTGCCAAAGCGTGATTTCGCGCCGGCCGCCAATGATCTGGTCGCGCTTGATCGCGCCGCGCAAGCCATGCGCAACCCCGTCAAGCACCTCAAGAAAGCCCCCAGAAAACCATTCCGCATCAAACCCGGGCGCAACAAGATCAAAATGCTGCCCAAGATCAGACGTGCGATCCAAAACGACAGAGAGCGCAAAATTTGGATCGCTGAGTGAGACGCGGCAGGCTGCATCGCCCAAAACAGCCGAGCAGCTGCGCAGATATGACCGCCCCTGCGGTTGGTTCAAAAGATCCGTTAAGCCCCGCAAATCCGCCTGAAACCCATCGCCAGAGCGGCTGATCTCACCGATCCGCCCCCGAAATTGCAGGCGCCGTGCAGACACATCCGCCCAGCACACCTGCCAAAGCGTCACATCCGCATCATCATAGCGCCCTGCCGCGATGTCTTGCTCAGTGATCGTTGCGGTGCTGAGCACACCAACCGCCTCGGTGTTATCTACAGCAAGCCCTGTCGCGCTTGAAATCGCCATAGCGCCCATGCCGCTTTGCGCCTCAAACGTGATCCCGTCAAAGGACAAGGGCAAATCATGATCTGTAAAGCCCAAGGTCACACCATCCGCGCGAGACACCGCCCAGCAACGACACACCTGCGTCAGGCCTGATTTCAAATGGTCATTGAATGACTGCACACTCATACCCGCACCTCGACCACAGGGATATTGGGCACATCGCCTGCTCTGAAACTCGCGACCGAGGTTTGGATACGGTCAGTATCAAAGCGCGCGGGCACATCAAATTCAAAACCTGCACGGATCTCAGCGCCACTTGGTGGGGCGGTCTTAAAAACGATCTTCCCTTGAATGAAGTCAATCGTGTAATCAATTGATTCTTGTAACTCATCCCCGCCCAGCGCCACCCGCACGGTGCCTTCGACAGGTTTGGAAATCGGGCGGTTGTAGTTATAAACTCCTGAGGCATATTCCTTGATCAGATCAAACTGCGTCGTCACCTCATCCCCTGTTGCAATAAATTGATCAAGCGCAGTAGGCGTGGCCGATGACAGGCAGGATTTATAATCAGACCAATCTTTCCAGCGAAACCCATATAGCTGCCCTTGGCGTGCCTCGAAAAAGGCGACCAAGGTTGCCACATCATCCAATGACCGCAGCCCAAGCCCCGCATCATAACGCCTGCGCGAATGCGACCATGGGCTGTTACGCTCTTCATAGCCATTAACGAGGCTCACAATCTCTGTGCGCCGCTCAGGGCCGCCCACCGCCCCAAAGGACAGCGATGCAGGAAAGCGGGTTTCATGAAATGACATTTGTAATGCTCCTACCGGTTCCGGTTTCCATGCCCCAGGGCCCGCGACATGCGCGCCGCAATTTGCCCGCGCGAGCGTTCAAAGCCTTGCACATCTGGGGTTTGGATATTCATCGTGACATGGACAGATTTCCCCCCTTGGGCGCGCACACCCAAGCGTCCATCAGACCCACGTGAGAGCGGCATAATCGCTTCGGGTCCAGCCTCGCCCATCAGCCCCATGCCGCCGCGCATCGGAAATGTCGTGGGGCCTGATAAAACCCCGCCTTTGGCAAAGGGCATCACCCGGCCTTGGCTAAACGGCGCACCATCAGCAAATGGGAGCGCACCCCCTAATATCGCACCGACCCCATCTGCCAGAACGCCACCAATGTGGTTGGTTACAGGCTTCATCGCTGCGTTATATACTGTTTTTGACATGGTTTCAGCGACAATGCCCAGCGCATCGCTCAGCTTCATCCCATCCAAGATCAGCCCATCAAACGCTTTGCGCAACCCGCCTGAAAACCCACGCTCCAAGCCAGAGAGATCATGCTTTGTCTTTTCAGCACTTGCGCTAAGCTTATCCATCTCACTGCGGCAGGCTTCTGCGGCCTCATCCGTGCGTGCAATGCTTTCGCCCAATGCTGTAATGCCATTTTCTTTGTCATCAAGGTCATCAAAATCTGTCATTCTTTATCTCCTGGCTCTGCGTCGGGATAGGCTTGTTGCAAAGCATCAAGCGCCGCACGTCCCATGGGTGTGTCACCCGCATCTAGGCCCAGCATCATGTGCAGCTCAGCCGGGCTAAGCGACCAAAAGATTGCCGGGGGCAGCCGTAAGCCGATTAAGCCTGCCCGCATCAACGCAGGCCAGTCCATGCGGCTCATGCGTCTGGCGTGCTAAAGGCACGTGCGAGTAGCTGTGCTGCAACTTGTGCAGCCCCAATTGGACCGCCTTGGATTTCTGCGGTTAACAGATCATTCGCTGTGCCTTGCCACCCGCCACCGCGCAATCCCGCCACCAATAGCGCCATAACATCCCGGCTTGAAAAGCCGCGCCCTTCAAACCGCGCAACCAAAGCCACCAATGTGTCCTCGCCAAGACTGCTTTCCAGCTCGGCCAGCGCACCCAAGGTCAGCTTGCAAACATGGCGCTGCCCATCAAGCACTAGTGCGACCTCACCGGCATAGGGGTTTACCATCAGCTCACCGCCACAAAGGATATCGCCCCAGCTGATGCGAGGCTCAGCTCATATGTGGCCTCACCATTGTATGTGCCGGAATATTCCACCGATGTGATCTGAAACGACCCTTCGACCGTGCCGAAATCAGGGATGATCACCTGAAACTCTGGTGTCTCGCCGTCAAAGAATATCTGCCGCGCGCGCTCATCCGTTGCCTCGTCCTTGAAGACACCAGAGCCTGAGATCGCGGCGGTTTTCACCCCCGCACCTGCAAGAAGCTCGCGCCAACCGCCTGTGCTTTCTAATGAGGTCACATCAACCGTTTCAGCGTTAAAACTGATCCGCGTGGCACGTAAGCCCGCCACCGTTTGAAACGATCCGTCACCGGTCATGTCGATCTTGACCAAAAGGTCTTTGCCATTCTGGGCTACCATGTCGCAGCTCTCCTATGTGTTAGACGATTGTGGCGCATCACAAAGGCGCGCGTTAAATGTAAGGGTAATGCGGCGCGTATCGCCGCTGCCAACCCGTGCAGCGACGGCTTTGACGAAATGCAAACCGACAAGCGTTCCGCGCGTCAGCGTGAGATCGGCACCGGCTAAGGCATCAGACACAGCGCCCGCGGCTTCTTTTGCCTGAGCAAACCCGGATAAATGCGCCAGCACATCAATCTGAAAGGCATGCTCAGCCCCTGCCCCCGTTTGATCAGAACGATCACGCGCCGTTTCACCGCCCAGCACCACATAAAGCGATGGGCGCTCGCCGATTGGCATCGCATCAAAGATCGCTGTGCCAACCAAGCCCGTGCGCGTCGGATCTGTGCTAAGCGTCTGGTATACGGCGGCTTGCAAGGCATGAGACATCGCATAGCTCATGAGACGGTCTCCTCTTTCAAGATACACCGCAGAAACCGTGCGTCGCGGTCGTATTCAGACACAGCATCGATCTCGAATATCCGTGTGCCGATACGCGCTCTTTGCCCTGGCTGCGGTCGACGCGGTGACCCTACAGGGGCTGCGCGCAAGATCGCACGGTACAATGCACGCGCGACAGGTGCCGCATAGCCAGTTTTTTCGCTTGCTGTTGCGCTTTGAAATTCCGCCCAAACGGTGCCTAGCTGCACCCAAGTCACGGTCAGCCCACCGGATCCATCTGGCGATTGCACAGCGTTCTCAAGCGTAAGTTGACGATTAAGATGCGGCTCCTTCATCTGCCAAACCCACCCAGCAAGCGCAGGTTGCGAAATGGCGCGACGAGCGTTTCAACAGCAATGGGCAAGCGTGTCGCTTTCCCCTCTGTGTCATATCGAAATTCATAAAAATGCGCCGCAAGGACAAAAACCGCCTGCGCCAAATCCGCGGGTATATCACCCCATGCAGGTCCAAAGCCGGCTTGCAATGATACCTTTACCGATCCGCCCGCTGGAATGACCGGCAATTGCGTACCATACGCTATCAGACACGGGCTATGTGTATCTTGCTCTAGATACCAGTTCGTGTCCGCCCATGGCGTTTCAGTTCCAATATGATCATGCAAGACAACCGATGTCACAGACATCACAGGCGCTAAAGGAAGCGACTGCCGAGACGCATCCCGCCACCGCGTCACTGTCCATACAAAACCACGGCTGATTAAGATCTTACCTGTGCGGGCCTCAATCGCGGCCAATGCAGACCGTAACGCGGTTTCGACGACATTATCCTGCAATCCATCGTCCGAAAAGCCGGACCCCAGACGCATGTGGTCTTTAAAGGCAGCAATTGGCAAGGCGGCCAATGGCACTGCTGAATCTTCGGCTAAAATCATGGAAAAACTCCAAAAACGATCATTTCAGTGGAGACCGGGCGCATCCTCCGCATCGCTCGGACGGAAGGGAAGCTAGACAACACGGAGTTGATAAAGCGCCCGGACAGATGCCGCTGGTGAGGGCGGCACCTGGATCGCAAAGCCAGATTAGCTGGCCGCGAACTTCAATAGCTTAATCGCTGCAAAATCGCTCACAGCGCCACCAACACGTTTTGTCGCATAAAACAGCACATGCGGTTTCGCAGAGAACGGATCGCGCAGAACGCGCAGATCAGGGCGTTCTGCTACTGTGTAGCCTGCTCCGAAATCACCAAAGGCCATCGCAAACGCGTCACTGCCCACATCTGGCATATCCTCGGCCACAAGAACCGGATAACCCAAGAGCCGCGCAGGCTCCCCCGCAGAAAGACCGTCAGACCATAAGAAGCGCCCATCATTATCCTTGAGCTTACGGATCATACCGGCCGTTTTTGAATTCATCACAAACGTCCCGTTCGCGCGGTAAACAGCGCCAACAGCATAAACCAGATCAATGATCGCATCGCCATCATCAATAGCCCCGTCTGACCCTGTCGCAACATAGCCAATATTGCCCCAGCTCCAGCTGTCATTAGCAACGGTTGGATAGTCGAGCAGACCCTTGGGTTTCTCATTGCCATCGCCACTGATAAAGGCACTCGCCTCAGAGCGCGCGAATTTATCTGCGATACGGCTCGCAAGCCATCCTTCGATATCAAAGGCGCTGTCATCCAACAGACGTTGCGATGCCTTTGGCAACGCTGAAAGCTCGTGAAGCGGAATATTGATGCGGTCGATCTGTGACGTGTCCGTTTCCGCAAGCGTCCCGGATTCTGTCGCCCAACCAGCACCCATCTCAGTGTGATCAACCAACACGTCATATGAGCTGGCATCAACATTCACCACTGTTGCAATCGCACGGATTGAGGCCGTTGATGACAATGTGCCTTTGATCTGCTCTGCGGTTTGCGGATCAATAAGATAACCGCCATCAGCCGCCACGGATGCGCTCATCGCTTTTCCATCCAGTTCAAGCCCACGCAAGCCATCATCATCGCCAGAACGCAGATACGCGGCAAAGGCTTTTTGATGCGGCGCATCCGCTTCAATACCTGCGGCCAACGCGGGGCGCGCCGCCATTAATGTCTTTCGGTCCAGCTTGTTCATTCGTTCATCCTGTTTCTGGAGTTTGGCAGTCACGCCGTTGGAAAAATCTTTAAAGTCAGCCACAAAGCCGCCCATCGCGGCCCGCAACTCCTCAGCCGGAGACAAAGCCTCTCCGGCCCGAGAATCCGTCTCGGGTGTCGTCATGTTCATGTCCTCTTTGTGAGTGACCAGTTGGTCGGATTACCCCGGTGTCAAAGCTCCGGGAACGTCAAGCGCGCCGTTTCGAAAACGGACGCCAATTCACGCAAATGGTGAGCCATCGGGTCTTCGCCCTTGCCCCCCACACGCGCATCGGGAAGCATGGGGAATGTCACCAATGACACCTCCCATAGCTCAACTTCATCAAGATGGCGCAGGCCTTTGGCCCCTTTATGCGCCTTGAGCGTGCGGTAGCCGATGGACAGCCCATCAATAGCCCCTGCCGCGATCAGGGCCGCAGCTTCGCGCCCCTTTGCAATGTCCGTCAAAATACGGCCTTTGACCCAAAGCCCTTTTTGATCTTCACGCACCTCATCCCACACACCGATTGGCTGGGATGGGTCATGTTGCCAAAGCATCTTAATGCTTCGCTTCTGCGCTGACATTTTGGTCAAAGACGCTTTGTAAGCCCCTGCCTCAACAATATCACCGCTGTGATCCTTGGCCCCAAAGAGCGAGGCATATCCGGTAATCACAGCGCCTTCGCTAATGCTCACATCCTTGCCCAGAAGACAAAATTTGTGCTCTAAATCAATCATGTATTATCCTCTTAGCTTCCACGAACGGCTTGCAAAATTTCCAAGGCAAGCAAGACAAATGCGACACATGCGATAATCATCATCTGCCACTCCAGGCGCGCCACCATATATTCGATGCGCCCTAGGCGCACATCCAGCTGCGCGAACCAAAAATCAGCGACAGGCGGTTGCGGCGTGTGTGCACGCTGGCCACCATCAAGATCATAAACTTTACCCGTCATCGCCGACCTCTTGCGCAGGCAGGCCTAGCAAGCTGCGTTTTTCAGCATCTGTGAGAAAACTCGCCTCGCTCACCCTGCGCCAATGGCTTTCACGTTCCCCAGCAAGGGCCGACACCTGATCAAGATCAGGACGTAAGTCCATCTTTTCGCCAGTGAAATCCGATAGCCAATCCGCAATCGCGCTTGTGACACGTGTGGCCAGTGGCAAAACCGTTAGCCTGTAGAATGCGCGGTTTGCCTCTTGGTAATTTGCATAGGTCGCATCCCCAGGGATGCCTAGCAGCATCGGCGGCACACCAAAGGCCACAGCGATTTCACGCGCCGCTGCCTCTTTGGTTTTCTGAAATTCCATATCCGAGGGTGAAAAGCCCATAGGCTTCCAATCGAGCCCGCCCTCAAGCAACATGGGGCGTCCTGCATTACGCGCGCCTTGATGCTGGCTCTCCATCTCATCGACGAGACGGTTATATTGATCTTGTGTCAGCTGTGCTTGCCCATCGGCGCTGCGATAGACAATCGCACCAGACGGGCGCGCCGCGTTATCAAGCAACGCCTTAGACCAACGCGAGGCCGCGTTATGCACATCAATGGCATTCGCCGCCGCCTGCATCACGGAAAACCCATAGTGATCATCTTGCGGGTGAAAGCTTTTGATATGGCAAATCGGGCTGACGCCTTCTTTGACTGAGAACCGTACTTTGCGGCCATTCACACCGTATTCATAAGCCACAGGCCACCCATCCGCCCCCGGGATCAATGCCATGCGATCAGAGCGTAAAACATGTAGCTCCTGCGGATCCCCATCAGGTGCGACCGCTTCAAGATACCCGTTCCCTGTCAAAAGAACCTGACCATAGAGTGCCTCAAGCAATTCTGCGCGCCCCTGCCCCGCATTGGGGCGCGAGATGAGCTCTTGCATCGGGTGCGTCTCATAACGGCGCGTGCGGTCTTGTACGATCAATGGCAGCGCCGATGCCGCCTCAGAAATAATCTTAACCGCACGAAACCCAATTGGGTTGTTCGCAAAACCCAGTTTGGTCAAAGAGACCATGTCGCGCGGGCTCCAGGCCACACGGCCATGGCCTTGCATTGCAATCACCGGACCTGTCGCTGATGCCTTTGCCTCAGGTGCAGTTGCGGGCTTTGCCGCATTCCGGGATAGAAATTCAAACATCAAGGCTCTCCTTGGTTTCGGGGGCTGCTTTGGCAATCTGTGTCAAAGCGTTGGGGGACGTTATCTCGGAAAGATCTTACGAAGCTCCGACAGCACAGTACGGTGGCTGTTGCGCAAGCGATTATAATCCGCGCATCCGGGGATGACGCCAACTGAGCGAGGGTGTGATGATCAGCTCATGGATTGCCCATACCTATGCATCAACACGGTCAGGCGATCCTGAACCCTGAAACCCAGCAGCTGTCATCG
>CAKMZE010000078.1:11907-12919 GCA_929200295.1 uncultured Alphaproteobacteria bacterium | reverse complement strand
GTACCTCCTACATCAAGGAAATTTGCTGGCTCACCACCCGCTTGCTTAATCAAATCCATAGTAGCCATCGCTAAACCAGCGCCGTTTACCATACATCCAATTTCGCCATCCAGCGCGATATAGTTGAGGTCATATTTTGACGCGGCGAGCTCTTTTGGGTCTTCTTCTGTTTCGTCGCGTAGGGCCGCGATATCAGAATGCCGGTAAACCGCATTCCCATCAAACGCGACCTTTGCGTCGAGCACCTTGAGATCGCCCTTATCAGTCACGATCAGTGGGTTGATCTCGAGCATTTCCATGTCTTTTTCGACAAATGCTTTATATAATAGGCCCATCAGCGCGACGCATTGTTTCACTTGCGCGCCTTCTAACCCTAGGGAAAACGCAACGCGGCGCCCGTGATAGGCTTGGTATCCGGTTGCGGGATCGACTGTGAAATTCAGGATTTTTTCAGGCGTGCTTTCGGCCACCTCTTCGATGTCCATGCCGCCCTCTGTTGAGCAGACAAACCCGATACGCGAGGTTTGGCGGTCAACCAATAAAGCAAGATAAAGCTCGGTTGTGATGCCAGAGCCATCTTCGATGTAGATGCGGTTGACCTGTTTGCCTGCGGGGCCCGTTTGATGGGTAACAAGCGTGCGACCCAGCATCTTTTTGGCCTCATCGGCAGCCTCGACCACAGATTTGGTAAGACGTACACCGCCAGCCTCGCCTGCGTCGGCTTCTTTGAATTTGCCTTTCCCACGGCCGCCTGCATGAATTTGCGCTTTGACCACCCAAAGCGGGCCATCAAGCTCACCCGCGGCTGTTTTCGCATCTTCCGCCTTGAGAACAGCGCGTCCATCGCTGACCGGGGCACCATAGGAGCGCAACAAAGCCTTGGCTTGGTATTCATGGATATTCATAAGGCGTTCCTTAATGGTGTTAGCTGATCACCACTCAAACATAAGAATATTTAATAAAAAACTGCATTTTTGTGATTTCGATGAAAAATACGAAATTTGTGATCACA
>CAKMZE010000078.1:8470-11897 GCA_929200295.1 uncultured Alphaproteobacteria bacterium | reverse complement strand
TGATCACATGATTTTTTGCGTGATCACAAATTAGTTGAGTTGACGCAAAATGACCGCTGCGCAACAAAAAACGCCCCTTCAAAAGAAGAGGCGTTTTGTCTTTAATATAAAGAGTGCTTAGGACAGGCTGCTATCGATGCCTTGGCATGCTGTAACCAGACCTTTGACCGCATCGACAGATTTGTCAAACATGGCTTGCTCGTCTTTGTTCATTTTGATCTCAACGACCCGCTCAATGCCGCCTGCGCCAATAATGGTTGGCACACCAACATACATGCCATTGAGCCCATAGGCGCCATCAACATTCGCGGCACATGGCAAAAGACGTTTTTGGTCTTTCAAAAACGCTTCGGCCATTTCAATGGCCGAGGTTGCAGGGGCATAAAAGGCGGATCCTGTTTTCAAAAGACCAACGATTTCAGCACCGCCATCACGGGTGCGCTGGACAATCGCGTCAAGCTTGTCTTGTGTAGTCCAGCCCATATCAACCAGATCGGGCAAAGGGATGCCTGCAACAGTCGAATACCGTGTGAGCGGCACCATTGTGTCGCCATGCCCACCCAGAACAAAGGCAGTCACATCACGCATTGAGACGTTGAATTCATCAGCAAGGAAGTGCCGGAACCGCGCTGAATCGAGAACACCCGCCATACCGCAGACCATATTATGTGGCAGGCCAGAAAATTCGCGCAGCGCCCAAACCATCGCATCCAGCGGGTTTGTGATACAGATTACAAATGCATTTGGTGCATGGGCGGCGATACCCTCGCCAACGGCTTTCATCACCTTGAGGTTAATACCCAAAAGATCGTCGCGCGACATGCCTGGCTTGCGCGGCACGCCTGCGGTCACGATGCAAACATCAGCCCCTGCGATATCGGCATAGTCATTCGTGCCTTTGAATGATCCGTCAAACTTTGCAGATGGGCCGGATTCGGCGATATCGAGTGCTTTGCCTTGGGGGATACCTTCTGAGATATCGAACAGAACAACATCGCCAAGCTCTTTGACAGCGGCAAGATGGGCAAGCGTGCCGCCAATTTGTCCGGCACCGATAAGGGCAATCTTGGGTCTGGCCATAGCAGGCTCCTTCACGTGTGGTTGGATTTCGCGACGATGCCTAGTCTTTTGCCGGGCGAGGTGCAAGGGTAAGGTGTGGTTTTTGACCTGAGCAAGGGTTCGCATGGACGGGTTAACATTTTGGGGTATTGGGGTTTTTGCAGCCTTTTGCGTAGGGCTAGGCAAAGGCGGTGTGCCCGTCATAACAGCCATGGCGGTGCCGATGATGTCATTGATTATGTCGCCAATCACCGCAGCGGGGCTGTTATTGCCTGTGTTTATCGCAGCTGATGTGCTGGGTCTTTATGCCTATCGCAAGGTGTTTCATGCGCGGGTGCTCAAGATCATGCTTGCCGCTATGCCCATTGGCGTCTTTTTGGGCTGGGCAACATCCGCATATGTGTCCGAGGCGTTTGTAACGCTCATAATTGGCGTCATTGGCGTGTCATTTGCCCTGACAATGATCTTGCGGCAACAAGTCACAGGCCCGCCCGTTTATCCACGCCTTGTGCCAGGGGTGTTTTGGGGGGCTGTGTCGGGGTTTACCAGTTTTGTAAGCCACTCCGGCGCGACACCATATCAAGTTTACACGCTACCTTTGCGGATGGATAAGATCACATTTGTGGGGACGGTCACGATTGCCTTTGCCTACATTAATATAGTGAAGCTCATCCCCTATTACGCATTAGGGCAGCTGGATGCGGGAAATATGCAGGCCGCGGCAATGCTGTTACTGCCCGCAGCGCTGGGGGTTATTTGCGGGGTGCGTTTGATCCGTATCGTGCCAGAGCAGGTGTTTTTCCGCGTTGTGATATGGGCTTTGCTGATCCTGTCAACAAAGCTTATCTGGGATGGCGCCACCGCCTTGTTGATCACTTAGCCCTTTATGCCCCGCTGTCATCAACAGGGAGCGGCTCGAGGTTAAGCTCAAACCCTTGGCCCGCTGCAACAAGACACGTGGGGCCACCGGGTTGTGTCAAGGTGATCGTCCAAGTGCCTGTTTCAGGCGAGGCGTAAACCTCGAGAACGCGGTTTGAATTGCTTAGTCCAATGGCTTGGCGGCTTTCGCCGTAGCGATCTGCAAGCTGTGCGATCACCATCGCACGATCAGCACAGGGGGTTTGTTGTGCGAAAGCTTGATCCGCCGTCAAAACCATACCGCCAAGACTAAAGGTCAGAGAATAAAAGATATGTTTCATGTAGATCACCTAAATGCGAAAGAGGGAGAACGCGACGAATAGTCTGTCGCGAAGATCACGTGGCAATACGATGCCGCTACTTTTAAATGAATTTGGTTAAACAACCGTCACGTTGCGCCGGTTTTGTCACCATGCGCTGGATTGCGCTTGCTTGTATTATTTGGAAAGTATAATGCGTATTTTGCGACACATAATTTCAAGGTAAATGTCATGCTTGATCGCCCGACACGCTCAGCGCTCTATATTCCAGGCGATAAACCGCGCGCATTAGACAAAGCCCGCAGCCTGCCCGTGGATGTCATTTTGTTTGATCTCGAGGACGCTGTCGCACCCGAGGCGAAAGCCTCAGCCCGGCAAACGCTTGCGCAGGTGCTAAAGGATGATGGGTATGGGCAAAGATATAAGGTCGTTCGGATCAACGCACGCGCAACACCTTGGGGTGCTGACGATGTGAATGCCGCGGTGCAAATGGGTTGCGATGCTATCCTGCTGCCCAAAGTGGACAGCCCCGCAGATATAGATGCGCTTGCTGCGCTGGCCCCAGATGTCCCGATATGGGCGATGATGGAAACCCCGCTTGGGGTGATCAATGCCAGCGCAATCGCAGCGCATCCGCGCGTGGTCGGGTTTGTGATGGGAACAAATGATTTGGCCAAAGATCTGATGTCGCAGGGGCGCGATGCGATGATGTTGTCATTGCAGATGTGTCTTTTGGCGGCGCGCGCGCATGGGGTTGTGGCACTAGATGGCGTTTATAATACGTTCAAAGATACGGATGGTCTCGCGAAAGAATGCGCCGAAGGCCGTGCGCTGGGCTTTGATGGTAAAACATTGATCCACCCCGCACAGATCGAAGTTTGCAATGCAGCTTTTGGACCATCTGATGCGGATATTGCACTTGCCGCGCGGCAAATCGCAGCATTTGATGCGGCAAGTGCGGCTGGGCAGGGTGTCGCTGTTGTCGATGGGCAGATCGTAGAAAGCTTGCATATTGTCACCGCACGCGCCACGCTTGCCAAAGCGGAAGCGATCAAAATGTTGGAGGGGACATGATCTATCTTATTTTAGGGCTGCTTATCTGGGTGGGCGCACATGTCTGGAAGCGTCTCGCACCGGACCATCGTGCTGGCTTTGGCGATAAAGGCAAAGGCGTCGTTGCTGTTATACTC
>CAKMZE010000078.1:1027-8460 GCA_929200295.1 uncultured Alphaproteobacteria bacterium | reverse complement strand
GTTATACTCTTGATCGCCATCGGCCTGGTGGTTGTTGGTTATCGCCAAGCAGATAGTACGTTTTACTGGGGGCGCAGCACTGCGCTGACTGGGGTAAATAACCTCTTGATGCTCTTTGCGTTTTATCTGTTTGCGGCATCAGGTGCGAAAACGCGGATCACGAAATTCATCCGCCATCCTCAGTTGTCTGCGATTGTGGTGTGGGGTGTTGCGCATTTGCTGGTCAATGGCGATAGCGCGTCCTTTGTGCTCTTTGGTGGATTGATCGTTTGGGCGTTGGCCGAGATGGTCATTATCAACCGTGATGAGGGGCCGCGCGATGCATATCATGCGGTTCCCATCAAAAAAGAAGCAACCGCTCTTATCGCGACAGTGGTGGTGTTTGGCGTGGTTGCCGGTATCCACGTCTCACTTGGCTATAACCCGTTTGGATAAGACATGATGCTCTATCGTTTGCTTACAGAAGATGACACATCTGCCTTTTGTCATAAGGTATCAGAGGCGCTGTCAAAGGGCTGGGAGCTTTATGGCTCTCCGACCTATGCTTATGATCACGCCAATGGGGTGATGCGCTGCGGCCAAGCCGTGACCAAAGAGGTCAGCGCGGCATATTCGCCCGATATGAAGCTGGGACAACAGTGAGTACTGATGCTGAGCAAGACAAACCAAGGGCGTTTCTTTGAGGACTACAGTATCGGTGATGTGATACGGCATGCTGTGCCGCGTACGATAAAAATGGGTGAGCGTGCATTTTATCACGCGCTTTACCCCGCGCGCCATGCGCTGTATTCCTCGGATCAATTTGCGCAAAGCTGCGGTTTGCCGTTTAGCCCACTGGATGATTTGGTGACGTTTCACACCGTATTTGGAAAGACAGTTCCAGATATTTCGCGCAATGCCGTGGCAAACCTCGGATATGCAGAAGGGCGCTGGATGATGCCCCTTTGGCCGGGGGATACGATCACTGCGCAAAGCGAAGTGATTGGTCTCAAGCAAAACTCAAGCGGGAAAAGCGGTGTGGTTTGGGTGCGTACAACAGGGCGCAATCAGCATGATGAAATGCTGATGTCCTATGTGCGCTGGGTGATGGTGCGCAAGCGTGGGGATAGCCCTGCTCCTGATACGGTGATCCCGCAGTTGCAAGATATCGTGTCACCAAAGGATTTTGTTATCCCGCGGGGCTTGGATTTTAGCACATATGATTTCGCGCTCGCAGGTGAGCCATATCGCATGTCGGATTATCACAAGGGTGAGATTATCGACCATAGCGATGCGGTGACCCTATCTGAGGCCGAGCATATGATGGCGACCCGGCTTTGGCAGAACACGGCGAAAGTGCATTTTGATGCGACTGTGCGGCCAGATGGCCGGCGGTTGATTTATGGTGGGCATATTATTTCGCTTGCGCGGGCGCTGTCTTTTAATGGGCTTGCGAATGCGCAGATGATCGTTGCGCTGAATGCAGGCCAACATGTTAATCCTTGCTTTGCTGGGGATACCGTGCGGGCTTGGTCTGAGGTTCTCGATACAGCTAAAACCGATGCGCCCGGGGTCGGCGCGATGCGCCTACGCCTTGTTGCAACCAAGGGGGATGTCGGCGTATTAAAAGACGATGGTGGAAAATATCTATCAGACGTGTTGTTGGATTTAGACTATTGGGTACTGATCCCAAGCTGAGGAGCATGTTATGTTTGCAAGATTTGTGCAACTTTCACTTTTTCTATCTCTTCTTGCTGGGCCTGTGGCGGCACAAGACGCCGAAGAGTATGTGCGCGATAATATCCTCGCGATCTTTTATCACGAGCTTGGTCATGCGCTCATCGATTTGCGCAACCTTCCGATTTACGGACAAGAGGAAGATGCGGCTGATGTCGCCTCTGTCATGCTGATGCACCTGCTCTATGACGAGGAAGCGGCAAATCAGATGGTCATCTCGACAGCTGATGCGTTTCTTGCCGAGGCTCTCGAAGAGGAGGGCGATATCCCATTTTGGGACACCCACGGTGCGAATGAGCAGCGTTACTATAATACCATTTGCATCTTTTACGGCGGCAACCCAGACGCGCGCAGTGACATGATCGAAGTGATGGGCCTCCCTGAGGAGCGCCAGGATTGGTGCCCGACAGAATTTGAGCAAGCGGATCATAGCTGGGGGAATGCATTGGCCGAGATTTCGACAGATGAACCCGGCGAAAGCTTCGTTCTGGGTGATATCGACGACGCAGCCCCTATTATTGCCGAAACGATCCGTGCAGAAGTTGCCGCACTCAACAAAGACTTTGCCTTAGACACATCATTGCCGATCTCTGTGCAAAGCTGTGGCGAACCCAACGCCTATTACGACCCGCAGACCAAATCGATCACCATGTGCACCGAGTTTGAGCAGCATTTGTATACGCTTTACGCCATGCATGAAGAATAGAACGCAGATTTGTGATCACACGTATGAAGCTGTGATCACAAAAGCAAAAATATTTGTTTCATGATGCAAATATTCACGGTTTATCTACTTTCACCTGCGTGACTCGCACTGCAAAATGTTGATAAAACAAGCCAAGCCACTGCAAATGGACGCAGTACGCCAAAAAAGGACATGATATGGCCGATGTGAACCGGGGCAATCGCCCGCTTTCACCGCATTTGACGATTTATCGTCCGCAACTGACATCTATGACATCTATTTTTGTACGCATCACCGGAAATGCCCTGTTGGTTGGTGCCTTAATGGTGGTCTGGTGGTTTGCCGCCGCCGCTGCGGGACCCGAGGCATTCGCCACCGCCAATGCCTGCATCACAAGCTGGTTTGGCGATCTAGTGCTTTTGGGCTCTGTGGCTTGTCTGTGGTATCACTTGCTGGGCGGGTTGCGGCATTTGATCTGGGATCTCGGCTATGGGCTCGAGGTTGAGCAAGCGGAAACGATGGGTCTTATCATGATCATCGCCTCTGTTCTTTTGACGATTTTCACGATGATTGTAACTTAAGGGGGCAGGGCAATGGCATTTTTAACAGACCGTAAGCGCGCAACCGGCATGGGATCCGCAAGATCAGGGACAGAGCACCATTGGATGATGATGGTCACGTCCGTGGCTCTTTTGATTTTGATCCCGGTGTTTGTTTTTACATTTGGCAGTATTCTGGGCTCCTCATATGAGGAGGTTCTTGCCTATTACCAACGCCCACTGCCTGCGGCGGTCGCTGCACTGACGATTGCGATTGGGTTTTTCCATTTCCGCAAAGGCGTGCAAACCCTGATCGAGGATTATGTGCATGGTGTCGCCCGTAAGGGGCTGATCATCGCCATGATCTGCTTGTCTTATGGTGCTGCTGCGCTGGGCGTCCTGTCCGTTTTGCGCTTAGCGCTTTAATCCGTCCCCCATCTGGAGAGCTCTGATGGCTGCTTATGAATATGAAACGCATGTTTACGACGCGATTGTTGTTGGGGCTGGTGGCGCTGGCTTGCGCGCGACGCTCGGGCTTGCAGAACAAGGGCTGAAAACGGCCTGTATTTCCAAGGTCTTTCCAACCCGGTCCCATACGGTTGCTGCACAAGGCGGCATCGCGGCGTCACTTGGCAACATGGGTCCTGATAGTTGGCAGTGGCATATGTATGACACGGTCAAGGGATCTGACTGGCTGGGCGATACAGACGCGATGGAATATCTCGCACGTGAAGCACCCAAAGCTGTTTACGAGCTAGAACATTACGGCGTGCCGTTTTCGCGTACCGAAGAGGGTAACATTTATCAGCGTCCCTTTGGCGGTCATACCACCGAATTTGGCGAGGGGCCGCCGGTACAGCGGACCTGTGCCGCAGCCGACCGGACAGGCCATGCGATCTTGCATACGCTGTATGGTCAGTCTCTCAAACAGCAAGCTGAATTTTATATCGAGTATTTCGCGCTTGATCTGATCATGTCCAAGGACGGCATTTGTCAGGGCGTCGTGGCATGGAAGCTGGATGACGGGACGATGCATGTTTTCAACGCGAAAACAGTTGTGTTGGCGACGGGCGGCTATGGCCGTGCATACTTTAGCGCAACATCGGCGCATACATGCACAGGCGATGGCGGCGGCATGGTCGCACGCCAAGGCTTGCCCTTACAGGATATGGAATTTGTGCAGTTCCACCCGACTGGCATTTATGGAGCGGGCTGTTTGATCACCGAAGGCGCGCGTGGCGAGGGTGGGTATCTGACCAACTCTGAAGGCGAGCGCTTTATGGAGCGGTACGCCCCGACATATAAAGATCTCGCATCGCGTGACGTGGTGTCACGCTGCATGACAATGGAGATCCGCGAGGGCAGGGGTGTTGGCGCTGAGGCGGATCATATCCATCTGCACCTCAATCACTTGCCCAAAGAAACGCTTGATCTGCGCCTGCCGGGCATTTCGGAAAGCGCGCGTATCTTTGCAGGCGTCGATCTGACCAAAGAACCGATCCCAGTATTGCCAACGGTGCACTACAATATGGGCGGTATCCCCACCAATTATTGGGGTGAGGTGCTGAATCCCACAAAAGACAATCCAGATGCAATCGTGCCCGGCTTGATGGCTGTGGGCGAGGCTGGCTGCGCCTCGGTTCATGGCGCAAACCGCTTGGGATCAAACTCACTGATTGACCTTGTGGTCTTTGGCCGTGCGGCAGCGATCAAAGCAGGTGAGGTCGTGGACCCCAACAGCCCGAACCCAACGCTGCATCAAGCATCTGTTGACGCATGTTTCGACCGCTTTGACGGGTTGCGTCATGCCAAAGGCACAACAGGCACTGCGGAGCTACGGCTTGAGATGCAAAAAGCGATGCAAAAAGATGCAGCTGTTTTCCGCACTGATAAGACCCTCGCAGAGGGCGTGAAAGCGATGAAGAAAATCGCAGGTAAAATGGATGATCTCTCTGTCACGGATCGCTCATTGGTCTGGAACTCTGATTTGATGGAAACGGTTGAGCTGACAAACCTGATGCCAAACGCGATGGCCACGATCGTGGCCGCTGAGGCCCGCAAAGAGAGCCGCGGCGCGCATGCGCATGAGGATTATCCAGACCGCGATGATAAGACATGGCGCAAGCATTCGCTGGCTGTGGTCGATGGGGCCAAGACAAAGCTGGCTTATCGGCCTATTCACGTTGATCCGCTGACAGCCGAAAAAGACGGCGGTATTGATCTGAAAAAGATCGCGCCAAAGGCACGGGTGTACTGATGCGCATTGGTGTTGTTTTTGTAATATGTGCGGTTGTTTTAAACGCATGCTCTGCAGCGCCAGCTGTAGAGACGCCAGCCCCGCAAGAGGCCCGCATGCAGGTGGTGGAAAGCTGCCGCGCGAATTTTGGCGTCGTGGGGGACAGCTATGCTGGCCTACCTGCGGATCAGTTACAACAGCTGCGCGGATGTATTGCCCAAGGCATCGGTGGCGTGGAAAATGTGTCAGGTGGTCTGGTGCCGTTTGAGCCATTGCCCGAGCTGATGCCTTTGGACGCAATGGAACTAGCGCCATTACCTGACTTAACGCCCGTGCAGCCGACCAAAGGTGCCGCGCCCGTGTCCACAGGGTGCCAGGCCGGACGAACCGTTTTGCAAGGGGGTTCAGGGTATTGCATCGGGGGTGCATCGTAATGCGCCAGCGGATATCCTTGTTGCTTATCAGTGCTTTGGCGCTTGCAGGCTGCGACGCGACCCCTGTTGACCCGCAGGTGCTTGCTAAGACCTGCGCCGAGAAAGCCCGCGCTGCATTGGGGCCTACGGGCCGTGTGAGCCTAGGCGTGAATAGCGGCTCTGGCGGGTTTTCATCGGCGCAAATAGGCATCTCGTCTGACTACATTCGCGGCATTGCGCCCGAAACCGTTTATGATCGGTGCTGGCATAACCGCACCGGGGAACTACCGACCATTCCGCTGGATTTCCAGCAACTTAGATAAAGACCGGCGCAAGAGGCGCCAAGAGGAGACGACATGGTACAGCTGACACTCCCTAAGAACAGCCGCATGGTGACAGGTAAAACCTGGCCAAAACCTGAGGGGGCAACAAATCTGCGCAAAGTGCAGATTTATCGCTGGAACCCAGATGATGGGAAAAACCCATCACTCGATACGTATTTCGTAGATATGGATACATGCGGCCCGATGATCTTGGACGCGCTAATCAAGATCAAAAATGAGATTGATCCAACGCTGACGTTCCGGCGGTCCTGCCGCGAGGGGATTTGCGGCTCATGCGCGATGAATATTGATGGGATCAACACATTGGCCTGTATCTACGGCATGGATGATGTGAAGGGGGATATCAAAGTGTACCCGCTTCCGCATATGCCTGTGATCAAAGACCTGATCCCTGATTTGACCCATTTTTATGCGCAGCACGCGTCTATCATGCCTTGGCTTGAAACAAAGACCAACCGTCCTGCAAAAGAGTGGAAACAGTCGATTGAAGATCGCAAAAAGCTTGATGGTTTATATGAGTGCGTGATGTGCGCGTCTTGTTCGACATCATGCCCATCATATTGGTGGAATGGCGACCGCTATCTTGGACCTGCGGCATTGCTCCATGCGTACCGCTGGATCATTGATAGCCGGGATGAGGCAACAGGCGAGCGTTTGGACGAATTGGAAGACCCGTTTAAGCTATATCGCTGCCATACAATCATGAATTGTGCTAAGACCTGTCCCAAAGGCCTGAATCCCGCAAAAGCGATTGCACATATCAAAGAAATGATGGTCGAACGTATTGTTTAGGCAGAATATTCCCGTTTGAACAATACTTTTAGCTAGGTCGTGATTTTTTCTATAGATCATCTCGTCTCTATGTTGCATAATCTGTCTAACCACGAGATATAGTGGTCGAGCAAAGAACGCGATAACGCGGCAAGACAGACAGGCGGGTAGAACCATGAAGATGAATGAAGCGGCAGCAATGCTGGGTGTAGGTGCAGTACTGGCAGTGACAGCGATGTGGTTTTCGGCATCCCCAAGCGAGGATGAGACCGATACTGTTGCTGTGGCAGCCCCGGTTGAAACTGCCCCCGCCAGCGAATTTGCAGATACAGATGCGCAAGTGACACGCGCTGCTGCAACTGCGATGCCATTGGGATCAGCTGACCGGATCCACGCGATTATCGCGCAGGCAGAAGACACAATTGACAGTGTTCAGCCGCTTACACCAGAGCAGCAAGAAGTCGTCTCGTTCTTTGAGAAAATCGCCCGCGACCGCAATGCAGAAGGCAGTGCAAACCCTGATGCGGCTGTGAGCTTTGACAATCTGACCATCGATCGCTTGACTGTACGGTATTATTACACCGCAGCATCGCGTTATGAGACGCTCGACAAAGACACTTTGCTCTATGAACAAACCGCGCTGGTGCAGAATAATATTTGCAACCACGATTCCATGCGCCAGCTGATCTCTGAGTACGGTATTTCTTATAATTACCGCTTTATCTCACA
>CAKMZE010000078.1:0-1017 GCA_929200295.1 uncultured Alphaproteobacteria bacterium | reverse complement strand
CTGGCGATCTGGCGAAATGCCCTGCATAAGGGCTAGCCAAGCGCTTGACTTAATTCACGAATAATTTTGCGACGGATTGCATCGGGGTATTCCCGATGCGTGCGCGCTGTGATGACAAAGCCATTCCGTGTGATCACAGCACGTTTGAAAAACCCTGTAATTGCTAACCCCATGCTTTCGATTGCGATGCCGTTAATGGTGATACCGCGTCGTTCGGCTTGGGCACGGGCAATGCGGGTGTCGGAGCCTGAATTTGGTGTCCCGTCGCCTGAGATGTCGATGACCTGACGTTTGCACTCAGGCGCGCTGTTAAACAGCGCCATTGCAAAATAAATCGCGTCCCCGGGGGCGGTATCTGAAAGAATAAACGCGCGCGGGATCACCCGCGCCTCTTGTGAGAGCGCGTCTGCGTCGAGCGCTGTGCGCACTTGCCGCCAAGGGATCATCACCTGCTGGCGCCCCGCGCCAGACCACTGCATCACCGTAATCGCAACATTGCCTGACACCATCGCGTCGATAATCTCGGGGTCTTGCAGGGCATCGGCCATGCCATCGACTTGGAGTTTATACTCTGATTGATCAATAGAGTTCGAGACATCAATCGACAGCACAAGTGCTGTATCACAGGCCAATGCAGGGGGGACGAGGCAAAATGAGAGCAGAAACGCACGTAGCATGCTGAAATGATGCGCGTACATGGATGTTTTCACAAGAGGGGAAGTGCAGGTTTCTGTTGCCAGGTACCTGCGAACCCCGCCAGTCGCGGCTAGGCGAAAGGACTTAAAGTTTCGATGTTAGGTACTGCTTACGCAGCAACTGCCATCGGAGCATGGTTGTCGTTTGCAACTATACTAAACGTACCGATAACGGTGGTAACTCACCGAAACAAAGCAATCCCTTTTACACGTTCGTCGATCCTATTTCGGCCCCATGACCTGAAACGATCAGGTATTTGGTGGAGCCGCCGGGTACCGCCCCCGGGTCCGATCCGCTTATTACGAGCGCGTTTATGTCCAT
>CAKMZE010000077.1:11044-13037 GCA_929200295.1 uncultured Alphaproteobacteria bacterium | reverse complement strand
ACTCTAGCTTAGCAAAACATACCAATCTGTCTCAAAGGCGTTGATGGGATACAGTCATCTGACCAGCGCTTTCTAATCAATACCAAATTTTTGACCAACCAAAGGAGCATTTTATGGAGCTTACAGATATTCTTACGACTGCCGGTATCATCGTCGGCCTACTCATTTTCATCGGCCTGATCATGGCCCGCCTTTATAAACGCGCCACCCGCGAGACCAGTCTGATCAAAACCGGGTCCGGCGGGAAGAAAGTCATCATGGATGGTGGCACAATCGTCGTCCCGTTCCTGCATGAGATCGCAAAGGTCAATATGAAAACCCTGCGCCTTGAAGTGGCGCGTGTGAACGAACAGTCCCTGATCACGAAAGACCGGATGCGCGTTGATGTCGGCGTTGAATTCTACGTGTCGGTGAATGCAACAGAGGACGGTATTTCCCGTGTCGCACAAACGCTGGGTGATCGTACATTCCATGTCGAACAGCTGCGCGAAATGATCGAGGGTAAGTTGATTGATGGCCTGCGCGCTGTTGCCGCCCAGATGACCATGGATGAGCTGCATGAAAACCGCGCCAGCTTTGTGCAGGAGGTGCAGAATGCGATCTCTGAAGACTTGCTCAAGAACGGGCTAGAGCTGGAGGCCGTTTCGTTGACCGCGTTGGACCAGACACCGTTCGAGCAATTGGATGAGAACAACGCCTTTAACGCCGTTGGTATGCAAAAGCTGGCCGCCGTCATCGCAACCTCTCGCAAAGAACGCGCAGAAATCACCGCCGAAGCGGATGTCTCTGTCGCGCGCTCAGAAATGGAAGCCGAAAAGCTGAAGTATCAGATTGATCGCGAACAGCAGGAAGCGTCAATCACGCAGATCCAGGAAATCCAGACGTTGCAGGCCAGCCAAGAGGCAGAGATTGCACGCAATCAGGAGGCCTCTGATCAGGCCAAGGATCAGGCCCGCATTGAACGTGAACGCGCTGTGCGTGCGTCAGAGATTGAGCGTGAGCGGATCATTCGCGAAGCCGAGATCGCCAAAGAGCGCGAGCTTGAGGTAGCAGATCAAGAGCGTCAGATCATCGTGGCGCGCAAATCCGAGGAAGAAAGCCAGGCCCGTGCGTCTGCCGACAATGCGCGCGCAGAAGCCAAAAAGGCATCCGAGGCGATTGAGACCGCACGCGCGGTGGCAGAGGCTGAACGTCAAAAGCAGATCGTCCTGATCGAAGCCCAGAAGGAAGCTGAGCGTCAGGCAACTGGCATCCGTCTGGCGGCTGAGGTCGAAAAGGATGCGGCTAGCGACCGCGCCGCCGCCAAACTGGAAGAAGCGCAGGCAGACGCGAACGCATTGACCATGCGTGCAGAAGCCAAGAAGGCCGACTTGCTGGCGACTGCCGAAGGTCAAACAGCGATTGCCAACTCTGAGAACGAGTTGAGCGCTGAGATCATCGCGATGAAGGTACGTTTGGCGAGCCTTGAGGCAATGCCAGCCATTATCGCTGAGATGGTAAAGCCAGCCGAAAAGATCGACTCGATCAAGATCCATCAGGTCACCGGCATGGGCCGAGGTGGGGCCGGGTCCGGTGAGGGTGCTGGAACAGGCGGCACACCGGTCAACCAAGCCCTGGACTCAGTCCTTGGCATGGCGCTTCAGATGCCGGCGATGCAAGCCCTAGGCAAGGAACTCGGGATTAGCCTTGAGAATGGCGTGGCTGGCGTAGCGAACGACATGCTAGACGTGACCAAGATCCAAGATTCGGCTACGGACGTGCCTGAAGATGAGTCAGCTAACTCATAAACCTATGAGGTTGCCCAAACTGTTTTGGGCGACCTCATTCTTTACACTTTATTACAGTTTGCTGGAGAAGAGCGGCGAGCAAATGATCACATTCAACAGTGATCCAGATTTTTCCTCTCCCCCGTTTCCCGATCCCGACGAAAGGAAGCGGACTTTCGCTGCGTGATAGAAGATTTGCACTCTGGGCTCAAAGCCAACCTCTGATG
>CAKMZE010000077.1:5170-11034 GCA_929200295.1 uncultured Alphaproteobacteria bacterium | reverse complement strand
AAAGCACCGGACGCAGCTTTAGCTGGGGGCCAGCCCCCAGACCCCCGGGATATTTCTAAACCTAAGAATGCAGGTGTTAATCTTTTGCGTAGCCTAATGGCTGTAGGGCGGCTTTGATCTCGTTTAAGATGGCGGGGTCATCGATGGTTGCGGGCATTTTGAAATCGGCGCTATCAGCGATTTTGACCATTGTGCCGCGTAAGATTTTGCCCGAGCGGGTCTTGGGCAGCCTGTCGACAATGGCGACGAGCTTAAAGGCTGCAACGGGACCAATCGTATCGCGCATCCGCTTGATACAGTCTGCGATGATGGCCTCAGGCGGTGTGTCGCATCCCTTATTGAGGCAGATGAACCCAAGTGGGAGCTGACCTTTGAGCGCATCGGTGACACCGATCACAGCGCATTCGCCTACATCTGGCTGTGCGGCGAGGACCTCTTCCATCGCACCCGTGCTGAGCCTGTGACCTGCGACGTTAATCACATCATCGGTGCGCGCCATTATATAGAGGTAGCCGTCTTCATCGACCATGCCGGCATCGCCTGTCTCGTAATAGCCGGGAAAGGTCGCCAGATAAGATGTTTTGAACCGATCAGTCGCATTCCATAATGTGGGTAATGTGCCGGGGGGGAGCGGCAGTTTGACTGCGATCGCGCCCAGCGTATTGGGCGGCAAGACTGCGCCTTCATCATCGAGGATTTGCACATCATATCCGGGCATAGCCACGGTGGGGCTGCCGATTTTAACGGGCATCGGTTCAATCCCGACGGGGTTGCCTGCGATCGTGTAGCCGGTTTCGGTTTGCCACCAGTGGTCATAGACGGGCACATTCATCACCCGTTGCGCCCATTCGATGGTATCAGGATCTGCGCGTTCGCCCGCGAGATAAAGTGCCTTGAGGCAGGAGATGTCGTAATCTTTGATCATCTCGCCTTTGGGGTCTTCGCGTTTGATCGCCCGAAAGGCCGTGGGGGCGGTGAAGAAGCTGCGCACATTATGCTCTGCGATTACACGCCAGAACGTGCCTGCATCGGGGGTGCCAATTGGTTTGCCCTCAAAAACAACTGTCGTGTTGCCGTGGATCAGGGGGGCGTAGCAGATATAGGAATGACCCACGACCCAGCCCACATCTGAGGCGGCCCAGAACACATCGCCGGGGTCCACATCATAGATGTTTTTCATCGTCCAATGCAGCGCAACGAGATGCCCTGCGGTGGGACGCACAACACCCTTTGGTGCACCTGTGGTGCCAGATGTATAAAGGATATAGGCGGGGTGATTGCCTGCAACGGGCACGCAGTCTGCAGGCGTCACGCCGTCTTGGGCTGCATGCCAATCGTAATCACGCCCGTCAATCAGCGCGCAGGGTTGCTGATCGCGTTGCAAGATCAGGGTGAAATCGACCTGATGATCAGCAGCATCAATCGCCTGATCCAAGAGCGGTTTGTAATCCACAATGCGCCCGGGCTCGAGCCCACATGAGGCGGCGATGATGGCTTTGGGGGTCGCATCGTTGATACGCACGGCCAGCTCATGTGCTGCAAAGCCACCAAAGACAACAGAGTGGATAGCGCCAATGCGGGCGCAGGCGAGCATCGCAACCAGCGCCTCAGGCTCCATTGGCATATAGATGATGACACGGTCACCAGCGACCACGCCTTTGTCACGTAAGACGCCCGCGAGGGATGCGGTTTGCGTTTGTAACTCAGCATAGGTTGTCGTGGATTTTGTGTCTGTGATTGGGCTGTCATAGATGATCGCGGCCTGTTCACCGCGTCCGTTCTCAACATGGCGATCTACCGCGTTATAGCATGTGTTGACCTGCGCATCAGTGAACCACTCATATAGCGGGGCTTGGCTATCATCGAGCGCCTTGCTGGGTGGCTTCACCCAATCGATGGCTTTGGCTTGCTCCATCCAAAACTGTTCTGGGTCTGCTTGCCACGCAGCATACACATCACGATAGCCCATATTCATCCTCCCGATCATATCTTGCACCTAGTGTTAGGGAGCCGTGCAAAGCGGGGCAAGGGTGCATTGCGCTTGGCCCAGATGCTTTGTCATGTTTTTGACAAAGCGGGATGCACAAGGGGGCGCGCATATTTTATTAAGATGGATGAACGGGCAGAACCTTGCTAGGGTACAGCTGTAAGGCAAGCAATTTGAGATTGGATTATCCCCATGCAAAGATACCACCCGGTTTTAGTCGCTCTTCACTGGCTTATTGCCCTGATGATCCTTGTTGCGTTGCTGATTGGTGGGCCAAGTCTCACTGCGATGGCCAATGATGACCCTGATAAGCTGTTCGGGATCACGGGTCACATGACATTCGGGCTTGTGATTGGGGTGTTGATGCTGTTGCGGCTCGTGACACGGTTCAGGGCGAAATCACCACCCGAGGCGGACGCGGGACATACGGTTTTGAACCTTGGGGCAAAAGCTGCGCATTGGGGGCTTTATGTGCTTGTGCTTGCCATGGTTGGCAGCGGGATCGGGATCGCTGTTTCGGCGGGGCTTTTTGATATTGCATATTTTGGATCTGGCGCGCCGCTACCTGCGGATTTCACGGTTTTCTCGGCCCGGGTTGCTCATGGTATCATTGGCACGCTACTTTTGATCCTGATCGCAGCGCATGTTGCGGGCTGGGCCTATCATCAGTTTGTGCTACGTGATGGATTGATCAAGCGTATGTGGTTCGGCAAGCGAGGCTAACCGCCCCCGGTACATTGCGGCCAGGGGCTGGTGCTTGTTTATAAACGCTTAGCCGTATTGCGTGACCGGGGTGCCTGCGAGCGCAGACATATTAAGCAGACCGCGGGCTGTGATTGAGGGTGTCACAATATGCGCGCGGTTGCCCATGCCCATCAGGATCGGGCCGACCTCTAGCCCGCCACCCTTCATCTTTAAAATGTTCCGCACGCCTGAGGCGGCATCTGTATTCGCAAAGACAAGGCAGTTTGCAGGCCCTGGCAGATGCGCATTAGGGAAAATGCGGTTGCGCAGATCGACATCTAACGCGGTATCAATATGCATCTCGCCTTCGTAATCAAAGTCGCGTGGCGCGCTATCAAGGATCGCCATTGCCGCGCGCATCCGCACCCCTGTGTCGCAATCGAGATTGCCAAATTGGCTATGTGAACACAGCGCGATGCGCGGGGTGATCCCGAACCGCTTAATATGACGTGCGCATCCGATCACGGTTTCGGCGATTTGCTCTGGTGTGGGGCAAGGGTGGACTTGCGTATCAGACACAAAGAGCGGCCCATCCTCAAGGATCATCAATGAAAGCGCGCCAACAGGATGCAGCGTCTCATTGCCCAAAATTTGCGTCAGATAATTCAGATGCCAAAGGAACTGGCCAAAGGTGCCGCAGATCAGACTGTCAGCCTCATTGCGGTGCACCATAACCGCGCCAATCGCGGTGGTATTGGTGCGCATCACGGCTTTGGCAAGGTCAGGCGTCACACCTTTGCGCGCCATAATGTCATGGTAGGTGTTCCAGTAATCCCGGTAGCGCGGGTCGTTTTCTGGGTTCACGACCTGAAAATCGGTTCCGGGCCTGATTTTGAGCCCTGCGCGTTCGCAGCGGGCCGTGATGACATCGGGTCTGCCGATCAGGATCGGGCTGTCGATGGTTTCTTCCATAATTGCTTGGGCGGCGCGCAGCACGCGTTCGTCCTCGCCCTCGGCAAAGACGATGTTGCGGGCGGCTGACTTGGCAGCCTCAAAAACCGGACGCATGATAAAGGAGGATTTAAAGACAGAGCCATCAAGCGTGGCTTTATAAGCGTCAATATCGTCAATTGGTCTGGTCGCGACACCGGTTTCCATCGCGGCACGGGCCACAGCACTGGCGACAACGCCCATTAATCTGGGATCAAACGGTTTGGGGATCAGATAATCAGCCCCGAATGTCAGCTGTTCGCCAGAATAGGCCGCCGCGGCCTCGGCCGAGGTGGTCATGCGCGCCAGCTCTGCGATGCCTTCAACACAAGCGACTTTCATCGCGTCATTGATATCTGTTGCCCCCACATCCAGCGCCCCGCGAAAGATGAACGGAAAGCACAGCACGTTATTGACCTGATTGGGAAAATCCGAGCGGCCTGTCGCGATAATTGCGTCGGGCGAAACTGCGCGCGCCTCATCTGGTGCGATCTCAGGTGTTGGATTGGCAAGAGCAAAGATAATGGGCTTTCCCGCCATTTTGGCGACCATATCAGGCTTGAGCACACCCGGACCCGAAAGCCCGAGAAAGAGATCGGCATCTGCAATGACGTCGCCCAAACTGGCAGGCACAGTTCCCTGTGCAAACGCCGCCTTTTGCGGGGTCATATCTGTTTCGCGCCCCTGATAAACAAGTCCCTCAATATCGCAGAGCCAAATGTTTTCGCGTTTCACACCAAGTGTGAGCAGCATATTCAGACAGGCAATGCCAGCGGCCCCGCCACCCGTGCTGACGATCTTAATATCCTCAAATCGTTTACCTGCGACATGCAGGGCGTTTGTCGCAGCCGCCCCCACAACAATCGCTGTGCCGTGTTGGTCGTCATGAAAGACGGGGATATTCATGTGTTTGCGGCAATAATCCTCGACGATAAAACAATCGGGGGCTTTGATGTCTTCAAGATTAATCGCGCCAAATGTGGGCTCCATCGCGCAGACGATCTTGGCCAGTGTTTCAGGGTCTGGTTCATCAAGCTCAATGTCAAAGCAATCGATATTTGCGAATTTCTTGAACAGAACCGCCTTGCCCTCCATCACGGGTTTTGAGGCAAGACCACCGATATTTCCCAGACCCAGCACAGCAGTACCATTGGTCACAACCCCAACGAGGTTTCCGCGTGTGGTATAGTCACGCGCTGTTGCGGCATCCGCTTTGATCTCAAGGCAGGCCTCGGCAACACCGGGCGAATAAGCACGCGCAAGATCACGCCCGTTTGCCAAGGGCTTTGTGGCCCTAATCTCAAGCTTACCAGGGCGTGGGTGCCTGTGATAATCAAGGGCTCTTTGGCGTGCGTGGTCATCAGAATTCGTTGCCATACGCGGGTCCTTCCAAATATAGTTTAATATTAAACTATATTGATACGTAACATAGTTAATATATTTTGGTAACCATGAATACTATGTCTTGCAAAATGGTTCATAGATAGCCAGTTTGGCAAGCAATATGACTGTAAATACTGAAATAGTTGCCGAGGTACGGCTCCCAACCACTGATTTGCGTGCAGATTTGGGGTTTTTCCAAAACACTCTGAAAATGCGGCTCGAACAGATTTTCCCGGCAGATGAGCCCAAAGTCGCTGTTTTTTCGGGGCATGGCGTTACGCTGCGCCTAGATCAAACGATGATCAGTGCGGCTGGTGTGCTGCGATTGCTTACAGATGATACGGATTTTGCGGGTGGGGCGCGGGGGCTGACGGCGCCCGGTGGTACGATTGTCGAAGTTGCGCGTTTAAACCCGCCTCTTATTATACCCGAGACTTCGCATGACTTTGTCGTGCGGCGGCTGCGGGACAAGGCACCGTGGGTCATTGGCCGCGCCGGGATGGAATACCGCGATCTGATCCCCGATAGATTGGGTGGCTCAATCATTGCCAGCCATATTCGTATTCCAGATGGTGGCCCCGTGCCTGATGTGGTGCATTTTCACAAGGTCGGGTTTCAGCTGATCTTTTGTTACAAAGGCTGGGTCGATGTCGTCTACGAGGATCAGGGCGACCCTATTCGTCTCAATGCGGGAGATTGTTTTATCCAGCCGCCTGAAATCCGGCACAAAGTGCTCGAGGCGTCAGAAGGTATTGAGGTGATCGAGATCGGCGTGCCTGCGATGCATGTGACCGAAATTGATCATGAGATGACGTTGCCC
>CAKMZE010000077.1:0-5160 GCA_929200295.1 uncultured Alphaproteobacteria bacterium | reverse complement strand
AATGGCAGGGGCAAAAATTTGTTCATAATGTCGCGCGTGATGCTGAATGGCATGAATCACGGCTGCCGGGTTATGTGGCCCGAGACACAACGATTGCAACCAATACCAAAGGTATCGCAGGTGTGCAGGTGATGCGCCGTGGCGAGGGTACGCCTGTCTGGGCTACGCATGATAGCGACATTCATTTTACCTTTGTGATGCAGGGCGAGATGACGCTTGAGGGCGAAAATAAAGAACCCAGTCAGCTGAGTGCGGGCGATGCTTTTGTCATCCCACCCGGCATGGCGACGCGGTACCACGCGCCAAGCGATAATATTGAGCTGCTTGAGGTCTCGCTCCCGGGGCTATTTACCACGATCACGCAATCATAGGGCCGTAAAATTTGCGCGCGGGCTCTTGCATCTAAAGAGCCAGCACAGCACAGTTGGCCCATGAATAAAGACCACCAAGATATGACCTTGCTTGATGCCGCGCGCCGCGTGCGCGAGAATGCTTATGCGCCGTATTCTCAGTTCAAGGTGGGTGCTGCGCTACGCGCGAGCTCGGGTGCTGTGTTTGTCGGCTGCAACGTTGAAAACGTGGCCTACCCAGAGGGCACATGCGCCGAGGCCGGCGCAATCGCTGCGATGATCGCAGCGGGCGAGACAAAAATCACAGACATCGCAGTGATCGCTGATTGCCCCACGCCAGTGACCCCATGCGGCGGCTGCCGACAAAAGATCGCTGAATTTGCGGATGGCGCTGCGTGCGTGACGATGGCCACTACCGCGGGCGTGATCCAGCACACCACAGTGGCTGCGCTGTTGCCCGGCGCTTTTGACGCTGATTTTCTCCCGTCGCAGTAACCTATGGACGCGCGCGCAATCATAGCCAAGCTGCGGTACGGCAAAGAGCTGAGCACAGCTGAATTACAAGAGTTTGCACAGGGTCTTGCGACAGGGCAAGTCAGCGATGCGCAGGCCGGGGCTTTTGCGATGGCCGCTTGTCTCAACGGGCTCGGGCCAGAGGGGCGTGTGGCGTTCACCGAAGCCATGCGCGATAGCGGTGATGTGCTGACATGGGCAGATCTGCCCGGCCCGATTGTTGATAAGCATTCCACTGGGGGCATTGGCGATTGTGTATCGCTGGTACTCGCGCCCGCGCTTGCGGCCTGTGGTGTTTATGTGCCGATGATCTCTGGCCGGGGGCTGGGGCATACAGGTGGCACGCTGGATAAACTATCTGCGATCCCCGGTTTGCAAACACAGCTACCAGAGCAGCGGTTACGGCAGATTGTACAGGATGTTGGCTGTGCGATTGTTGGCTCCACTGGTCAAATCGCGCCTGCTGACAAAGTGCTTTACCGGGTGCGGGATGTGACATCGACGGTTGAAAGCATTGATCTTATCACCGCATCGATCCTGTCTAAAAAGCTCGCCGCTGGCACCCAAGCGCTTGTGCTTGATGTGAAGGTGGGCACCGGCGCCTTTATGACCACATTGCCCGAGGCAGAAGGCCTTGCACGTGCGCTGGTGGATACGGCCAATGGTGCAGGGTGCCATACTGCGGCACTGATCACCGATATGAACACACCGCTTGCACCTGCGGTGGGCAATGCCGTTGAAACGGCGGTTTGTCTGGATGTGTTATCGGGCAATATCGCGGCGGCACCACGGCTGCATGAGCTAGTGGTGGTGCTTGGCGCGCGCGCTTTGGTGCTATCGGGCACACCACAAGGTGAGGCCACGCAGAAGATCACGGAGGCGCTCAGCTCTGGCAAAGCATTGGCGCATTTCACCGCGATGGTCGCTGCAATGGGCGGCCCACCTGATATGGATGCCGATTGGCGCACCCATTTGCCCAAAGCGCCCGTGCAATCGCCTGTTTTGGCAAAGCAAGACGGATATGTTGCACGGATTGATGGGCAGGCGCTGGGCCGCTGTGTGGTTGCCATGGGTGGCGGGCGCAAGGTTGAGACGGACCGGATCGATCCGGCCGTGGGGCTTACTGATACGGTTGGGTTGGGCGCGCATGTTGCGCGTGGTCAACCGATTTGTATCGTGCATGCCAGAACAGATGATGCGGCGGCGCAAGCAGCTGAGGCTGTGCAACGCGCCTATACCATTGGCGATGCGCCTGACATTACGCCTTTGGTCGTGAAAGAGGTCACATAATGCCGCGCGCGTTTTTGGTGGTAATGGATAGCGTCGGGATCGGCGGCGCACCTGATGCGGCACAGTTTTATAATGGCGACCTACCAGACACAGGGGCCAATACGGTTGGGCATATCGCGGCGGCATGTGCCGCAGGCCAGGCCCAAGAGGGACGCAGCGGGCCTTTGTGTGTGCCGACGCTTGATGCCTTGGGCCTGGGCGCGGCGTTGACGCTGGCATCTGGGATGCAAGCGCCCGAGGGGCTGAATGGGCAATCTATAATAGGCGCTTGGGGCGCTGCGACTGAGCTGTCGCAAGGCAAAGACACCCCATCCGGCCATTGGGAGCTAGCAGGCGTGCCTGTGCCATGGGACTGGCATATTTTCCCAGATCAAACCCCTGCATTTCCACAAGATTTATTGACAAAGATCGCAGCAGCGGCTGGTACAGATGGCACCTTGGCAAATTGCTATGCCTCGGGGACCGAGGTTCTTGAACGCATGGGGGCGGAACACATCCAAACGGGTTGGCCAATTTGCTATACATCGGTCGATTCCGTTTTGCAGATCGCAGCCCATGAAGAGGTGTTTGGTCTCGATAGGCTTTTGCAGCTCTGCGCTGACATCGCACCGATTGTACACGCACAAAAGCTAGGCCGGGTGATCGCGCGCCCGTTTCTGGGCGATCCGCAAGGCGGCTTTCGGCGGACGGTAAATCGCAAAGATTTTGCGATTGCGCCACCATCGTCCACGCTATGTGATTATGTTGCGCAAGCAGGCCATGCGGTTCATGCGGTTGGGAAAATTGGTGATATCTTTTCAATGCGCGGGATTACGGATGTGCGCAAAGGCAGCGATGCTGACCTGATGACCCATCTTGAAACACATATTCAAACCGCAGAAGATAGTGCGTTTGTCTTTGCAAACTTTGTTGAGTTTGACAGCCTCTATGGCCACCGTCGTGACATCAGTGGCTATGCGCGGCACTTAGCATGGTTTGATACGGCGCTCTCGCGGCTTTTACCGCGATTGCGACCTGATGATCTGCTGATCGTGACGGCGGACCATGGCAATGACCCTAGCTGGCCCGGTACGGATCATACGCGCGAACGCGTGCCGGTTCTGGTCCATGGGCTTGGCGCGCGCGCCTTAGGCCATCTTGCATTTGTTGATGTTGCCGCAACTGTTGCCGCACATCTATCTGTCCCCTATGCAGGTGAGGGGAGGAGCTTTTTATGACCGCAGCGCCACTTGATACATCATTTCCAAAACTCGAACTTCACATGCATCTCGAAGGGGCCGCACCTCCGGCGTTTATCGCGGGATTGGCGCGTGAAAAAAGCATAGATATCAGCGGGATATTTGACGGGCATGGGAATTACCGTTTTCGTGATTTCGACGATTTTCTCAAAGTCTATGAGGCAGCATGCACCACACTCCAAAGCCCAGAGGATTTTTATAGGCTCACGCTCGCCGTTCTTGAGCAAAGCGCAAAGCATGGGGTGATCTATACCGAAAGCTTTATTTCGCCTGACTTTTGTGGCGGTGCGGATCTGGTCGCGTGGCGTGCCTATCTTGCTGCAATCGAAGAGGCAGCCGATGAAGCAGAACGTCGTTTTGGGATCATGATGAAGGGGATCGTGACCTGTGTGCGGCATTTCGGGGCGGATCAAGCGAAAAAGGCCGCCCATTGTGCCGCCGAAACCGCGGGCAATTTTGTCGTAGGTTTTGGCATGGGCGGCGCTGAAACCATGGGCCGCACTGCAGATTTCGCATATAGTTTTGATATGGCACGCGAGGCGGGTCTGCATCTGACGTCTCATGCGGGCGAATGGGGCGGAGCCGAGATGGTGCGTGAGACCTTGCACCATTTGAAAGTGTCCCGTTTGGGGCATGGGTTTCAATGCATTGATGATCCCGATGTTTTGCAAGAGGTGATCGAAAAGGGCATCGTGTTAGAGCTGTGCCCAGGCTCTAACGTGGCGTTAAACGCCGTACCCTCATGGGAGACGCATCCAATCGAAAAATTACGTGCAGCGGGCGCAAAAATCACGGTTTCATCTGATGATCCGCCATTCTTTCTCTCGGATATGACATATGAATTTACCCAGCTCGCTAAGGTTTTCGGCTGGGGAGAGACGCAATTTGCGCAGGTCCAAGACATAGCCGTGCAAGCGGCGTTTTGCGATGAAGACACCCGCGCTACGCTTGCCAAAAGGATCGCAGCATGAGCACACCGCATTTGACCCATGTGACACATCCGCTGGTGCAACATAAGCTAAGCATTATGCGCAAATCAGATACGCCGTCGGTGCAGTTTCGCCAGCTCTTGCGCGAGATTAGCCAACTCTTGGCCTATGAGGCGACGCGGGATTTGGTTCTTACTACGCAACGCATTGAAACCCCGCTGACAGAGATGGACGCGCCGATGCTTGCGGGTAAAAAGCTGGCACTTGTGTCGATTTTGCGGGCGGGTAATGGCCTGCTTGACGGGATACTTGAGCTGATCCCAAGCGCGCGTGTGGGTTTCGTAGGGTTATACCGCGATGAAGACACGCTCGAGCCCGTTCAATATTATTTCAAAGCCCCTGATGCGCTGGGCACGCGGCCTGTCATCGTGGTGGACCCGATGCTCGCCACAGGAAACTCATCTGTTGCTGCGATTGATCTTTTGAAAAAGGCCGGTGCAAAGAACCTGAGGTTTTTATGCTTGCTTGCCGCACCAGAAGGGATCGCACGCATGAAAGAGGCGCATCCAGATGTGCCAATCATCACAGCAGCTGTAGATAGCCATCTCAATGACAATGGATATATTGTACCTGGACTAGGTGATGCGGGTGACCGAATGTTTGGTACGAAATGAACGATAATCCCTTTACGAATTAGGGATTGTGTGGCATCTTTCCACAATATGTGGTGAGGTACACAATGAAAAATATAAAACGGGCAAGCTTTGCGGTTATTTCTCTGGTTTTGACGTCTGGTGCGGTTTTGGCGCAATCAACGGCCGTTCCGGCGGAATTCCCACC
>CAKMZE010000076.1 GCA_929200295.1 uncultured Alphaproteobacteria bacterium | reverse complement strand
TCCCGCCTACACACTTTCCAGGCGTGCGCCTTCGACCACTCGGCCACCTGTCCGTAAACGTGGGTTTATCGCCATCGTGGCAGGGTTTGCAAGACCCAGAACACTCTGTTTCACCAAGTAGGCTTGTATCACGCCCCAAGGACACGCATAGTGCGCCTTTGATACACACCTAGAACCTATCGCTCACCAATGTCGCACCAACATCAGCATTTTCATTCTGGGCAACGTGATGCGGCCCGCACGGCCTCGGCTGATATGCCGCGCGTGCAAACGGGGGCATTGGTGATCATCGCCTTTGCTGTTGTGCTTTTCTTACTGGTGCAAGCCCGGTTCATGCTGATCTCGCTTGCGACGGCGATTATTCTTTTCAGCCTGACCAGCACAGTGATCAATTTTATCGCGCGTCAACGTCTTGGGCCATTTCGCGTGCCCAATATTGTTGCGAGCCTGATTGCGCTTATTCTCATTGCCACAGGGCTTTTGATCCTATCAGGTGTTTTGCTATCTCAGGTGAACACAGTGCTTGTCACAGCGCTTGATTATACCGCGCAGCTTCCCGCGGCAGTTGCAGCGCTTTTTGCTTGGATGGGCGAGGATACAGAGGCTTCTGTCCTGAACGCCATGCGCTCTGTTGATTTTTCAAGCTATATTCGCAGCGCGGCAGGGCGCGCAGGTGATGTGACACAAGGTGTTGTGCTTGTGATCCTCTTTGTTGGCTTTCTATTCGCCGAGCGGATTTGGTTCCAAACGAAACTGACAAACTTCATCGGAGATACAGCGCGCGCTGAACGTGTCGGCAAAATCATCAGTTCGATCATTCGTAGGATAAACTATTATCTCTTGGTCAAAACAGCTGTGAGCGCGATCACCGGCGCCCTGATTTTTCTTCTCGCGCAAGTGTATCAGATTGAGCTTGCTGTTGCGATTGGCATCCTCACATTTGTGCTCAATTACATCCCAAATGTTGGCTCGATCATCGCAACGGGGCTGCTTGCGCTCATTGCACATGTACAGTTTGGTGATCCTACGACGACGACAATCATTGTGATGATCGCTGGGGCTATTCAGTTCATCAATGGCAGCGTGATAGACCCGATGCTGATGGGGCGTGCGCTGCGGCTTTCGTCCTTTGGGATTATCATCAGTCTCGCCTTTTGGGGCGCTGTATGGGGCATCCCGGGGATGTTCCTATCCGTGCCTATTATGGTGATGATGCTTGTTGTCTGTAGTCACGTTCAAACATTGCGGCCAATCGCTATTTTGCTCTCAAGAGAAGGCCTACCTGAGTCAGAGCAAATGCTAGATGCCCCGATTGAACGCGATCTATTCGGGCAAGGGTAGCCCTATTACTTTGCGCGAAAATACCCGGCATCTTCGGAAAAATATTGATAGGTATTGGGGTATTACCCTTCAAGGTGGAGATAGCCCCGCCGGTTTTGACGACCCTTCTTTTCGATTTTACCTAATCTGATTTTACCGATCTCTTGCGTGTGCGCTACGTGCGTTCCGCCACATGGTTGCAAATCAGCCGTATTATCGCCTTGGCCGATACGGATCAGCCTGATCCGACCTGCACCGCGTGGTGGCTGTACCGAGAGCGTCTTGACCAGATCGGGGTTAGCATCCAGTTCAGCCTCAGAAATCCATTCCTCGTGCACCGCAAAGTTACAATCGATCAGCTTTTGCAACGTTTTTTCTAAGGCTAGCTTATCCTCAGGTGCCTCTGGCATATTGAAATCCAAGCGCCCCTTCTCAGCCCCAATTGATCCACCTGTAACAGGCAACGGGATGACGACAGACAACAGGTGCAGCGCTGTATGCACGCGCATATGGCGATAGCGGCGATCCCAATCGAGCTTTTGTGTCACCTTAGTCCCGACCTTGGGCAATTCAGCGGGTTCAGACGGGACAAGGATTATCGCTCCCTCATCCCCCTTCATTGTCGTTGCAATGGCGATATTGCCAGTCTCCCATTGCAGTGTCCCACTGTCGCCAGGCTGCCCCCCGGATGTGGCGTAAAAGAGCGATGCGTCTAACACGATCCCCCCTTCATTTGTGATGGCAGTAACGGTTGCTTCAGCCTCTCGCTGGTAAGCATCCTTTAGAAAAAGCGGCTCTGTCATAGCGTCCTCTCACTTTGGCAATGCCTCCGGGTTACGCAACCAGAGGTCTTGCTGTGGAAACGGTATCTCAATTCCTTCTTGTGCGAAACGTCGCGCGATTTCATAATTCATCTCTGAGCGGGCTTTGACAACAAAATTCACGTCCCGCAGGATCGCGCGGATTTCGAAATCAAGCGAACTGGCCCCAAAAGTACTGAAAATCACACTGGGCGGTGGCGTCATCACCACCATTGGGTGCGCCTCGGCGATTTCGCGCAAGATCTCTGTCACCCGGTCAACATCAGAGCCATAGGCCACACCAATCGGCACCACGACGCGGCCGCTCAGGTTTCCGCGCGTCCAATTGGTCACCTGACCGCTCACCAGATCGGCATTGGGAATAATCACATCGGTGCGGTCAAACGTTTCAATCCGGGTTGAGCGCACGGAAATATCGCGCACATATCCCATTTGCCCGCCCACTTCGATCCAATCGCCTTCGCTCACGGGGCGTTCAATCAGCAAAATGATGCCCGAGACAAAATTGGACACGATGTTTTGCAGGCCAAAACCGATCCCCACCGAAAGCGCACCAGCGACAATCGCAAGGTTTGACAGATCAACGCCAGCACTGGTGATGGCAATAATTGCCGCTAAACCGATCCCGATATAGCCCACGCCCGCGATCACAGCGTTTTGCGCCCCGATATCAAGCCGGGTGCGGGGTAATATTGAACTGCTAAGCGCGTTTTGAATGAGCCGTGTCAGAATGTAACCAGCGGTGAAAATTATCACAAAGGTCATGAAATCCGTTGGCGATAATCGCGTTTCGCCAACGATCAGCCCCTCACGGAACCGCGCCCAAATCTCGAGCATCTCAGACTGGCGCACCCCCCATTGCAGCGCAAAGATCGGCAAGGCCAAGACAAGCAATCCAAAGCTAAGCAATATGGGAACGAGCGTTTCGTCTTCACGCCCTCGGGCGTTTGCCCAAAGCACATAAAAGTCTGTCACCATCCGTTGGAGAAAGATCACCACACCAAGTACCGCAAGTGACATGAGCGTGGGTAGGATAATCGCCTCTGCCGCTGCCGCAAAGCCAACCGCTGCAAGCAGCACCGCCGCAACAGCAACCAAGCGGCAAAAGCGCCCGACAATCACCCGAAACCCACCGCCCCGGATGAATATCGCCTCTGGTGCGTCTTCGCGCACCGGGATCGCGATGAGCAGGCCAAACCGATAGAGCAGCAAACCAAGCACGCAGATTATTGGCAGGTTGAGCACGGCTTGAGACGGCGCCGTCACACCGCCGCTATCCATCAGCGCGATAAACGGCAACCACAGCCCAACACCCCACGAAAGCCATGCAGCAGTATAGCGTGCCTTTTGGCGTGGCGCGGCCTCATACCCGATCAACCCTTGCAATGGTGCACGTGGAAAGAACTGCCCGGCTAGCCAAAGCCCCACAATAATCATCGCACCCCCATTGGGCAATGCGCGGATCACCGCATTACTGCGCAGTCCTTGTGGGTCAAGTGTCTCTAGCGCGAGCGCAAACGCAAACAACCCGATAAACGGTGCAACAAGCTGACAGAGGCTAAGCGCATAGCTTTGCAATGTGCCCTCAGGCGTCGATGCCAATGCTGACCTGCGCGCAGATAACCACCTACGGACCCGCAATATCAACAGGTAAGCCACAGCGAAATAAAGCAGTGTTAAGGGCAATTTTTGAAACCGCGCTGTGCCTGACAAATCAGAGCGCAAACTGGCTAGGACTTCGGTAAATAGCCCCAGAACCCCGTCTTTGAGCGCGATACCCGCGGTGGGCCATTCGGCAGGGTTTAAAGGCGTTGCGCCACGGCGCAAGAGGCTGGATGTTTGCCGTGCTCTGATCAATTGATCCGTTTCACGGATGAGACCATCTGCCCGCGCATAGGCTTCTGCGATTAAGAGACCGGGCGCTGCGAGCATTTGTTCTTGCTCAGCAAGCTCAGCGCGCCTGACGTGCAATCCTCGGTTTTCTTCACCTATCTCAGCGGGGGCTTGCCCCAGTGCCACGATTTGCGTGCGCACCGTCACGAGCCGCTCTTCGTTTTGATCTAAAAGCCCTGCAAAGGCGTCACGCCAAGATACCAGATCAGCCCGCAATCGGACCAAAGCAAACTGCGAAGCAACGTTGCGCAAGATGATGTCTTCGACGCGCGTTGCCACTGTTTCCCAATAGACAAAATTTGGCGCGCCATCAGTGAGAAGCGGGGTTTCAGGCAATGGCGCTTCAATGACCATTTCGTTTAGCGTGTCGCTTTCGGTTTGCGCCACAACGGGTAAAACCCAAAACAACGCAAGACAAATACTCAAGCTACGCAAAACGATCATCTGGCTTAGCTTTCCTCAAAGACCTGCGGCAAAGGCATTGTCTCTTTGTCCAACCATGCAGGCACCGGCAGGCCTTTTTCGCGCAGGAATGCCGGATTATAAAGCTTTGACTGATACCGTGTTCCATAATCACATAGGATCGTCACAATCGTATGGCCGGGGCCAAGATCACGCGCCAGCCGCATCGCGCCTGCGATATTCACACCAGATGAACCACCAAGACACAGGCCTTCGTTTTCAAGCAGTTCGAACACAACTGGCAGCGCCTCAGCATCATGGATGTTGTAGCTGAAATCCGGGGTGAACCCTTCGAGGTTTTTGGTGATACGGACCTGACCAATCCCCTCGTTTATGGATGATCCTTCTGACATCGTCAGCTCACCCTTAGCGTAATAGTTATAAAGCGCTGCACCATCTGGATCCGCGATCCCGATATTCACACCCCGAGGCTGGAGAACCTGCGCCACACCCGCCAGTGTCCCGCCTGAGCCCACAGCACAGATAAAGCCATCAACCTTACCATCTGTTTGGTCCCAAATTTCCGGCCCCGTCGTTTCCACATGCGCTTGGCGATTGGCGGTATTGTCAAACTGATTAGCCCATATGACACTTGCGTTCGTGTCACGCGCCAAGGCTTTGGCGAGACGCTCAGAATAATGCACAAAGTTATTGGGGTTCCGATATGGTGCGGCGGGCACCTCAACCAATTGCGCACCTGCAAGGCGCAGCATCTCTTTCTTTTCTGTCGATTGGGTCTCTGGGATCACGATCACCGTTTTGAACCCCATTGAGGCCCCAACAAGAGCAAGACCAATCCCGGTATTGCCTGCGGTCCCTTCTACTATCGTTCCACCCGGCTTTAACGCGCCGCTGGCGATAGCATCCTTAATAATGTAAAGCGCCGCGCGGTCTTTCACAGATTGACCGGGGTTCATAAACTCGGCTTTGCCGAGGATCGTGCAGCCTGTCGCCTCTGACGCGGCGCGCAGTTTCATGAGCGGTGTATTACCAATGCTTGCAGCAAGATCTGGATTTATCTGCATAAGGGACGCCTTTTATAAATATCGCGCCTTTTGTGTAGGGCGCTCAGCATGTGAACTCAAGAACTGCTGCGCAAACGCGCACGGTTCCGATCGAGCCATAAGAGCATCGCCACAAGCGGCGCAACCTGTGCCTCACCTGTGGTGATCAAATCCATCGCATCGGCGAATGGGATGATATGCAAGCGTAAATCTTCGGCTTCGCTCTCTAACCCGCCAGTATATTGTTGTGGCTTGGGCAGGTCGCATAGCCCGAGGAAGCAATGGAAATAATCCGTTGCATTGCCGGGCGACGCATAAACCGCAAACATCTTTTCAAGCTGCAAATTATCAAGTGCGGCTTCTTCAAGTGCTTCCCTATGCGCTGTGTCCTCGGGCGTTTCACCTGCATCAATCATGCCTGCAATCGGCTCAAGCGACCGCGGGTTTTGATCACCCCGCGCGAGAGGGCCAATGCGGAACTGTTCAACCAAAAGCACATGATCGGTCGCAGGATCATAGGGCAATAGGATCGACGCGTCTGTACCGATGAAAAACTCACGTTTCAGGGTGTCAGAGGTCGTGCCAGAAAACTGTCGATGCTTTACCTGAACATCCCCCGCCTTAAAGAACTGCCCCGTAAGCGCCCCCCAAGAGCGCACATCGATATCGCCGGGTTTTGGCTGGTATCTTATGCTGGCAGGGGCTGTTTGTGACAATGCACGCAACCGCGCATCAGCCCGGCGCGCAATCATTGGCCATTGCGCGCGCAACGCATCGCCGTTTAAAGGCTTTGAATAACTACCAATCTCATACGCCATCTCCCGCGAGAGCGGCCCTAATGATGCCTCCCATTCGGCAAAATCCCATAGCGTGTCTGCATGCGCGACTGTCTCATCAGGAAAATAAGCAAACGCAGCCAGGTTTTGCCCGGCGACCTGAACTGTGATCTCTTGGCGGTGATACCCAAAAGGGGTTTCATACGCATCAAGGCGCTGTAATTGCTGCCCTGTCAATGCATCGAAAACACAACCCTGTGCTGTCGCACCAACTGCGGCCTGAAGATACGGCAAGGCATCTGTTTTCTGACGTAACACTCTGTGATCAGACAAGATCGCATCTTGCCCTTCTGGTGCACCCCCAGCGATGCGCGCCATCATAAGGGGATCAAGCAAAGTGCCATAAATAAAGAGCCGCACGGCCTATGGAAACCTTAGCGCGAAAAACTCAGCAAATAACCCGGTTGCGACAGCACCTAAGAAAACGATAAGGCCGACCTCAGGCTGGGCGAATTCCACCACAAACTCAAGCATCAGCTGAAACACATCTGTCAGTGCTTCCATCGGCCCATCATAAAGCCTGCGCAAGGATTTCTTAAGCATGTCAACAACGCAGACATTAAATATCATCCAAAACAAGAACGCGAAAACGCCTGTAAACCCATTTCCGATACCACTCGCATATCCATAGCCTGTACGCTTACCGACGACGACCCATCCAACGAGAACCCCTATACAAACGCCCATCGTGATCCAATATGATGGCGCATGCCCATTTTCAAAATAAGGGACAAGCGCCGTCGCAAAATACCATCCAAAAGCAGCAAAAGCGATTGCGCCAGCAAGGCGACCTGCGGTGGGCATAAATGCTGACGTCATGCGACTATCCTTCCTATTGCCCCTAAGATTGGGCTATTTTAACGCGGGTTTGTTAGGGTGATCTGCGTCACATCACAGTTACCGCTATGAAAGGCCGCAGCGCAAGAGGTGAGATAGAAATTCCACATCCTTTGGAAGCGATCATCAAAGCCTAATTGCGCAATGCGGTCCCATTTGGCGTTAAAATCCTTGTGCCAAAGCCGCAATGTTTGGCTGTAGCCTTCGCCAAATTCAATCGATTTCTTTTCGATTAGCCCACGTTGCGCGGCTACCTGTCTTAGGGCCGAAGGGCTGGGCAGCATGCCGCCTGGAAAGATATATTTCTGGATGAAATCGGGGTTGCTTTTGTAGGTTTCCCATCTCTCATCTGCAACTGTGATGATCTGTAGCGTCGCGTGTTTTCCGGGCTTAAGGCGCGCCTTGACCGTGTCAAAATACACAGGCCAATATTGCTCACCAACGGCTTCGAACATCTCAATGCTCGCGATGCCATCGTATACACCCGTTTCATCGCGATAGTCTTGTAATTTGAAGGTCACCTGATCAGCGAGGCCCGCCTTATTGATCCGTGCAACCGCGTAATCATATTGCTCTTGACTGATGGTCAGCCCCGTGACTTTGAGCCCACGCTCTTTGGCGGCATATTCTGCAAAGCCACCCCAGCCGCAACCGATCTCGAGCACGTGATCACCGGGGCTCACCCCCATTTCATCCACCATGCTCTTATATTTTTCGATCTGCGCCTCAGCGAGTGTTTCATCGCCTGTTGTAAACTTTGCCGCCGAATAGGTCATCGTTTCGTCAAGCCAGAGCTGGTAAAAATCATTCCCAAGATCATAATGGTAGCTGATGTTTTTACGGGCTTGTTTTTTTGAATTGGATTGCAGCCAAAAGCGTATCTTTTCATAGGCTTGGATCAATTTTTGACCAGGAAACGCATTATAAACCTGATCATTCCCATCATTGAGCAGATCCATAAAGGCTTGCAAATCGGGCGTTGACCACCACCCGTCTAAATACGCTTCACAAAACCCCAGATATCCATCCCGCAACAAACGCGCGAAGACATCATCGTTGTGAATAACGATGATGGCGTCATACCCAGCGTCATCACCCTTTGCTAAAAACACCCGCCCGTCAGGTAATTCGACTTTCAATTGCCCACGATCCAGGCTTCCAAGCAATTGAAAGCTCGCAGCAAAATAGCGTGGCAAGTTGTCTTGGCCTTTGACAGAGGTGAAAAGCTCTTTCGCATCAGCGCCACCTGCTTTGGGGTGATCAAAAAGACTATCTTTCATAAACTTACCATCCTCAACCCACATCCAATCGATACCAGAAACGCATAACCCGACGCTTCGCCTGCGGCCTTTTGTTGATGAGCGCCGCGTGTTCTTGCTTCACTAAATTATCAGGTGGCTGATAAGCTGTATCTAGATCCATATATCAGTTCTGCTCGCTCAGTTTCACCATGATTTCAATAGAGTATAGCGCGGCTCGCGCCCAAGTCACGGGACAGATTAACTATTCATTAAACACCTGATTTCCAAACGGTATATGCATCCAACGCCCGCTTGCGGCCAACATCAGGTGCGACGATGGGCGCAGGATACTGCGCATTTGGCTGCAAACCCCAGCCCCGCGGAATGGCGTCGAAATAAGATAACGCTGTAGCAGACGGCGGGCTTTGCCCTTCTGCAATCCACATTTTGGCATATGCGCCTTTTAGGTCAAACTTCTCAAGCTGGCTTACGGGATTAAAAACGCGGAAATATGGGGCCGCATCAGGGCCAGAGCCCGCCGTCCATTGCCAGCCCATCGCATTACTTGCCGGATCCCAATCGATCAGGCAATCTGCGAACCAGGCTTGCCCGATGCGCCAATGGGCCATCAAATGCTTGGTCAAATATGACGCGACAATCATCCGTCCACGATTGTGCATCATGCCGGTGACATACATCTCGCGCATCGCGGCATCGACAAAGGGAATACCCGTACGCCCTTGTTTCCACGCTTGGACATCAGCCGTTTCATCAGCGTTCCAAGGAAAGCTCTCCCAGTCTGGTTTCCAGTTCCCGGTTTCGATCTGAGGCGTATGATACACCAAATGATAAGCAAATTCGCGCCAGACAAGCTCTTTAAGGAACACTTCGGCCTCTGAATGCCCTTCGCGCAATGCAGCCCACCCCGCATGCCAGCATGTCAGTGGGCTGATCTCGCCATAGGTGAGGTTCTCCGACAGGCGCGACGTGCCAATGATCCCTGGCAAATCGCGGTTTGTGCGGTATTGCGCCACGCGTTCCGCTATAAATTCATCAAGCCGGGCTTTCGCTACATGCTCGCCCACAATGCAATGGTCTGCCAATACAGCAGCCCCCCGCCGCATGGCGCTATCCATCTGCCATGTTTCGAGCTGATCGCTCTCGGGCCACTTCGTTGGCGCCGCAATATGCCCCGGCGTAGGCAGCTCTGATGGGAGCTCTCGATCGCGTACCGCTTTCCAAAGCGGTGTATAGACCCGGTAAAATCCACCTGTTTTTGTTTCAACCGTCCACGGCTCGAACAAGACGTGCCCACCAAAACTACGCGCGCCCAACCCATCGGCTTTTAACGATGCTTTGACATGGGTATCACGCGTTTTAGCGGCCCCATCATACAGCCGTGTCCAATAGACATCGCGTGCGCCCGTTTCAGCAATGATTGCGCGCAAGACATCCAACGCAGAACCCCGTCTCAGAATAAGACGGCTGCCCTTTTGCGCCAGCTCCGCCGCAAGAGACGCGACAGAGAGCCCCATGCGCATTTTGGGTGCCGCCCCGATATCCTCAACCGTTTCATCATAGATAAAAATCGGGATCACAGGCCGCCCTGTGGCAACAGCCGCTGATAGCGCTGGATGATCATGCAGACGCAGATCACGCCTGAACCATAATATTATAGGCGATGTCTCTGTCATATCGTGCCTCCCCGGTGTTCTACACTTAGCGCAGATATGATCAGGTCAACAGCATGTGCCACGACATTTATAATACGTGATCCAATGCTTGCATAAGACGGTCAATTTCTTCCGCTTGCGTATAATGGGTGAACGACACGCGCAGCACGCCTTGGTCCAAATCAACCCCCATCGCCTGCAATGGGCGCACCGCATAAAAATCGCCGCCGCCTGCCATGATCCCATGCTTTGCGAGCCGGGCGGCACAGTCTTCGGCATTTGATTTCAGCGCAAGTGCAACTGTTGGGGCGCGGTTGCTTGCATCCGCAGGCCCGATGAGCCGCACTGAATTTTTGCCGCTGATATATGAGAGCAAAGGTACCACCAGCGCCTCTTCTGCTGCGCGCATGAGTTCATGCGCTTTGCGGGCCGCCGCGACGCCACTGCCGCCGCCATGATGCTGGCTCAGCGCCTCCATATAATCCGCCATCCCTGCGCATGCTGCGACCTGCGCATGGTCAGGCCCTGCGGGCGTAAACCGCTTTGACAGGTAATCTGCGTTAAAATAGTGCCCTTGATTGGGCAGCGCAAAGCCAAAATCCTCGCGGATCACCATGATGCCCTGATGTGGCCCATAGGTTTTGTAAGCGCTGAAAAGATACACATCGCAGCCAAGCGCACCAACATCCGAAAACCCATGCGGCGCGTAAGAGACGCCATCAACCACGACGCGCGTATCATTGGCATGGGCAATGGCGGTGATCGCCGCCACGTCATTAATCTCACCCACCACATTTGAGCAATGTGGAAAGCATAAAAGCTTCACCTTCTCATCTAAAAGTGCTGTCAGCTTTGCAGGGTCTAAATGCCCCGTGTCAGGATCGATTTGCCATTCGCGCACCTCAATGCCTTCGTCCGCCAAACGCCGCCAAGGACCAGAGTTCGCCTCGTGGTCTTGGTTGGTCACGATGATTGCTTGCCCCGGCTCCAGCCATTGCCGCACCGCATTCGCCAGAACAAAGGTGTTCTGCGTGGTCGAAGGGCCAAAAGACACTTCATGCGCCTGCACACCCAGCATCTGAGCGAGGCGGGTTTGCGCCTCATCCATTTCCTTACCACCGAGGCGGGACGCCGCATAGGGCGCGTAAGGCTGGACCTTTCGTTCCGTATAGAAGCGATGCAAACGGTCGATCACTTGCTGGCAGGTATAAGACCCGCCAGCATTTTCAAAAAACGCTTGGCCATGCAAAGCCTCGGTGGCGAATGCAGGAAATTGGCTGCGCACCCATGCGGTATCAAGTGTCATGCTGGACCTCATTTTTTAAGGCAGCATAGGCAATTACGCGTTGACGTCTACCACAACGCGCCCTTTGACCTGACCTTTGAGGATATCACGACCCAGTTGCGGCAAATCAGACAATCCCGCAGGCTGGATCATAGTCTCCAGCTTCTCAAGTGGCAGGTCTTTTGCAATCCGCTCCCACGCGCGCAGGCGGCTCTCATAAGGCTGCATAACGCTGTCGATCCCCAAAAGGTTCACGCCGCGCAGCAAAAACGGGATCACAGTTGCGGGCAACCCTGCCCCACCGGCTAGGCCCACAGCGGCAACAGACCCGCCGTATTTGATTTGGCCTAAGAGACGCGCCAACATCTCTCCGCCGACGGCATCAACGCAGCCGCCCCAGCTTTCGGCTTCCAGCGGGCGTTTTGTTGTTTCATTCAGCTCTTCGCGGGCGACGATCTGTGTCGCGCCAAGGCCTGTCAGATAATCCGCCGTTTCGGGGCGTCCGGTCACGGCTGCAACCTCATGACCAAGCTGTGCGAGAATAGCGGTGGCAACAGAACCAACGCCACCAGCCGCCCCTGTGACCAACACAGGGCCGTCTTTGATACCGTGGTCTTCCAGCGCCATCACAGCGAGCATCGCTGTGAACCCAGCTGTGCCAACAGCCATCGCCTGCTTCGTGCTCAGCGCAGATGGCAATGGCACGAGCCAATCGGCATTTACACGTGCTTTTTGGGAATAACCGCCCCAATGGCTCTCGCCGACGCGCCAGCCTGTCAAAACAACCTTATCACCAGCTTTGTAACGGGAGTCTTCTGAGGTTTCGACTGTGCCTGCAAAATCAATACCCGGAACATGCGGGTAATTGCGGACCAAACCACCACCAGGCCCGATGCAAAGCCCGTCTTTGTAGTTCACAGTTGAATATTCAACCGCCACAGTCACCTCACCCGCAGGCAGATCATCCAGACCGATCTGTGAAACCGCCGCCTGGGTTTTGCCCTCATCATCTTTGTTTACAACCAAAGCATTAAACATCGTCATCTCCTTTACAGACCACTTACGCGGCGCTTAAATCCAAAAATTCTCTTCCACAACAGCGTTGCGCATTCCCAGTGGGGTTTCGACCTCAATCTGCGTGCCCGCATCCCAATGGGTCATACGCACCATGCCAATTGCGACATTATCCCCAAAGTCAGGCGAGGCCGCAGCTGAGGTGATTTGTCCCACACGTTTACCCCCCGCAACCAACGGCCAAGGGCGGTCACATCCGGGGATTTCGCCCATGATTTTGATCGGGCGGATTTGCTTGACCGGGCCTTCTTTTGCCACCCGCAAGAGCGCATCGCGCCCGACACAGCCAATCGCTGTTTGGGTCGAACAAAACCTGCCCAAACCGCATTCATGTGGGGTATTTTCGCGGGTCATGTCATTGCCATAAGACAACAACCCACCCTCAATCCGCTCGATCAGATTGGGGCACCCTGCCCGCACGTTCAGGTCTTCGCCAGCCGCGAAAAGCGCATCCCACAAAGGCATGCCAATATCGCTACCTTCGACGTAAATCTCATAACCGCCTTGCTTTGAGTAGCCCGAGCGCGCGATCGCCAATTGGCGGCCTTGGAAATCAAACCAACCAAAGCGGAAGAACCGCAACGCATTCACGCTTTCGCCAAACACCCGCGCCATCAGTTCATCCGCCTTTGGCCCTTGGATCGCTAAT
>CAKMZE010000075.1:7223-13277 GCA_929200295.1 uncultured Alphaproteobacteria bacterium | reverse complement strand
CCCATCAAAGGGGCAAAGATCATATTGGCCACCAGATTGATCGTATAAAGTGCCGTGATCTCGTGAACCTTAAAACCAAACTTTTCCACCATCATAAAGCCTGCGAACACGACAAAGATCTGCCGCCGCGCGCCTGACATGAATTGCAACGCATAATAAAGCCAATAGCGTTTGCGCAGCACCATGGTTTTGTTTTGCGGTGTCGGGCTTTCAAATTGCGGATAGGCGAGCAAAGCAAAGAGCGCGACGCACGCCGTGATCCCCCCCGCGGTGAGATACACAAAGGCATAGCTCAGATCAAAGGTCTTCCAAGTCAGCACAATCATCACATATGCGATGAGCGTCGCCGCAGACCCTGCGGCCATTAGCCAGCCCAGCATCTGGGGCGCGCGCTTAATCGAAATCCATTGCAACTGCAGGCTTTGATTGACCGTCTCATAATAATGAAACCCGATGGACGACAGCATCGTCAGCGTCAAAATCCCTCCCATTGACGGGAAATAAGCGGTGAGCGCTGTTGCCACACCCAAAAGCGCGAGACTCACAATCCCCAGCACCTGCTCACGCATGAACATGATGATTGCGATCACACCAATAGCCAGAAACCCCGGAATTTCGCGCACTGTGTGCAAGAGCCCAATATCGGCTCCATCAAAATCAGCGACCTCGATCACGAAATTATTGAGCAGCGCCGACCATGTATTAAACGCCACAGGCATCGCCACTGCCATCAAAAACAGCAGCGCAATCGGGCGTCGCCAAAACGGCAGCGCATGAGTATCTTCTAGACGGACAACATTCATATCACCCGCTTACGCCGAAGGGGGCACCTTGGAAAGAGCCGATGCCTTCCACAAAGAGCACTCTATATATTGTAATTAACCCGCGGCTTTTGCAGCACTGATCAGTTTCAGGATATCTGCGGCAGCATTTGGAATGTTTGTCCCCGGCCCAAAGATCGCTTTGACCCCGGCGTCATAGAGGAACTGATAATCTTGCTGCGGGATGACCCCGCCGCAGATCACGATGATGTCTTCTGCGTCTGCCTCTTTCAATGCGGCGACCAATTGCGGGGCAAGCGTCTTGTGCCCTGCCGCCTGTGAGCTGATCCCGATGACATGCACATCATTATCAACCGCATCTTGTGCCGCCTCAGCTGGCGTCTGAAAGAGCGGCCCCACATCAACATCAAATCCAATATCAGCAAAGGCCGTGGCAATCACCTTAGCCCCCCGGTCATGCCCATCCTGGCCCATTTTCACCACAAGCATCCGCGGCCGGCGGCCTTCGGCCTTAGCAAAATCAGTGACGGCCTCTTGGATCGCCGTGAAATCTGCGTCGCCATCATAAGCCGCACCGTAAACCCCAGCGAGCGTTTTCACCTCGGCCCGGTGCCTGCCAAATGATTTTTCCATCGCCATGCTAATCTCTCCCACTGTGGCGCGTGCGCGCGCGGCCTCAACCGCTGCGTCGAGCAGATTGCCACCCTCATTTGCGCGGCGCGTCAGCTCGTCCAATGCTTGGTCGCATGCTGCTTTGTCCCGCTCTGCTTTGGTCTTTTCAATACGGGCAATTTGCGCCTCGCGCACAGCGGCATTGTCAATATCGCGAATATCAATCGGGTCTTCATTGTCTTTGCGGTATTTATTCACGCCAACGATCACCTCGGTTCCGCGATCAATCATCGCCTGCCGCGTGGCTGCGGTTTCTTCGATCCGCAGTTTTGGCATGCCTGAGGCCACGGCCTTGGTCATGCCGCCCATGTCTTCGACCTCTTCGATCAATGCCCATGCGGCCTCGGCCAGCTCATGGGTGAGACTCTCGACATAATAAGAGCCCGCAAGCGGATCGACGACATTTGTAATCCCCGTTTCCTCTTGCAAAATCAGCTGTGTATTCCGTGCGATCCGGCTAGAGAAATCCGTTGGCAGCGCAATCGCCTCGTCCAGCGCATTGGTATGCAGCGATTGCGTCCCCCCCAGCACCGCTGACATCGCCTCATAGGCTGTGCGCACCACGTTGTTATAAGGGTCTTGTTCTTGCAATGACACACCAGAGGTCTGGCAATGGGTCCGCAACATCGAGGATTTCGGGTTCTTCGGCTCAAACCCTGCCATAACCCGCGACCATAACAGCCGTGCTGCACGCAATTTCGCCGCTTCCATAAAGAAGTTCATGCCAATCGCGAAAAAGAACGATAAGCGCCCGGCAAAGGCATCCACATCCATGCCCCGCGCAATCGCCGTGCGCACATATTCACGCCCATCCGCAATAGTAAAGGCCAGCTCTTGCACAAGGTTCGCGCCTGCCTCTTGCATGTGATAGCCAGAGATCGAGATACTATTAAACTTTGGCATCTGCGCGGAGGTATATTCAATAATATCCGCAATGATCCGCATTGAGGGCTCTGGTGGGTAAACATACGTGTTGCGCACCATAAACTCTTTGAGAATATCATTTTGGATTGTGCCTGAGAGCAGCGCACGATCATGGCCTTGTTCTTCGCCTGCCACGATAAAACTCGCTAAGATCGGGATCACCGCACCGTTCATCGTCATCGAGACCGACACTTTGTCCAATGGGATGCCATCAAAGAGGATCTTCATATCCTCAACGCTGTCAATTGCGACGCCTGCCTTGCCGACGTCGCCCTCGACCCGCTCGTGATCACTGTCATAGCCACGGTGTGTCGCCAGATCAAAAGCAACCGAAACCCCCTGCTGCCCTGCCGCGAGCGCCTTGCGGTAAAAGGCATTGCTTTCTTCGGCGGTTGAAAAGCCCGCATATTGCCGGATTGTCCAAGGACGGCCTGCGTACATCGTAGCCTTGACCCCGCGCGTATAAGGCCCCTGCCCGGGAATACCGCCCATATGCGGCAGATCCTGCGTGTCAGCGGCTGTATAAAGCGGCTTAACAGCGATCCCTTCAAGCGTTTGCCAGGTCAGGTCATCCAGCGGCTTCCCGCGTAGTTCTTTTGCTGCGATCTCAGCCCATATGTCCTTGGATGTCATGATATGTCTCCGTTATGCCCCCGGCCCAGCGCCCATGGCGCGCGCCTGATCTTGAGATGTTGTATTGGTGATAAATGTCGCAAGACCGTCCGCACCAGACCGCAGCCAGGTAAGGTCTTCCTCATATTGTGCTTTTAAGATCGCCACCTGATCTTTGGTGAATGGCTGCCAGTGTGTAGAGCCTGGGGCGATCACATTTGGAAGGCGCCCACGCGCAATTAATGCATCACGCAATGCATCACGGTCAGGTGCTGCATTATGGATACCTGCCAAATCAATGGTCTCAGTCTCTTGTGCGGCCAATCCTGTTAGGTTTTCTAAAATGCTGTGAGGCGCAGACGCAAAGTCTTTAAACTGCCAAACCTGTAACTGTGCATTTGGAAACGCCACTGCGATATCCGTGATCAAATCCCGCCAGCGGCGTGGCTGCGCAATTAAACCGTCACAGACATCGTAATTCAGAAACCGGTGCCCTCTAAGGATTGAGAAGGCAAGAACAGATGACCAATACCCCTCATAATCACGTATCGCCAAGCCAATCCGACGCACATCGCCGCCAATGACTGTGGCAAAGCGGGATAAGCGAAGTGTTGCATCTGTGTAAAGCCTATGCTCTCGCAGATTGCGCCGCATTGCGCCGATCATGTTTTCCTCAGCAAAGATCACAGCCTGTGTCTCGCGCTGCTTTTGTGTTTTAATATACGCAGCCAAATCCGCTTGGCTGCGTTTGATCACATCATCATCAACATTGGGTGGTTGCAAAAGATCATCAAACGAAATGTTACGAAAGTTATGTGGTTCGACAATCTGCGTTTTTTGCTGTGCCAAATACCCTCGGTTCTTATCAAGGTAGCGTTGAAAGCTGGTTGAAGCACAGCGATGCGCACCCAAATGCAGAAAAATATCCATATTACGTGCTCATTACCGGGGAAAACGCGAATGACCTCTTAGCATTTCTGCAATCAGCGCCTATATTTACTTTTATGAAACATCTCCATTGCTTTACGCTCTTTATGCTCGTCTCAACAACTGCGGTTGCAGAACAACCCGCAGCATTAACCGCGTGGGAGGCTGATCGCAGCCAAGTATTTGCGGCCGAAGATGTCGCCCAAGATAATTTGTTGTGGCAGGTACGCGCGCTTGTTGTCTTTGGGCAATCGCCCAATGACCCATTGTTTTTACAGCAAATGGATCTTCTAAAGGCGCGCGTTGACGCACTTGCAGAACGCGATGTGTTGATCATCACAGATACGGACCCAGCCACACCAAGCGCCTGGCGCGATACACTGCGCCCGCGTGGGTTTATGCTGGCGCTGCTCGGCAAAGATGGGCGTGTCGCCCTGCGCAAGCCCAGCCCGTGGGATGTGCGCGAGCTATCGCGCTCTATCGATAAGATGCCATTGCGACAGCAGGAAATCCGCGACAGGCGTGTCGCAGAGTAGCTGTGAAACCCCAGCGTTATTCGTAAAAATCCTCTGCATCCGGGATCCGGCCAAAAGCAATTTTGGCCCCCGTATAAGGCACCTTGTGAGGGGGAAGCTCGCCAAATCTGATCGTGTCCTGCCCGAACCGTTGATTGAGCTTGTCGATGGCACCGCAAAGATGCTCGCGCGGTGTGACCGCTCCTGCCGGACGATCGAGCAAGAGATCGCCCATCACCTCTGAAACTGGCTGCAAACGTCCCAGCATCACCCCGACGGATACAGGTGTCGCGACCGCGATATCCTGCCAAAGCTGCGCGAGATGTTGCAAAAGAATAAAACTGTCTTGCGTCGGTGGAAACGTCAGCGCCCGCGTGCCGCGCCCATGGCGCGTACATTTGACACTGATCTGCAGCACGCCTGCCAGATTGTCCTCGCGGCGCAACCGTGCTGCGGCTTTGATCAAAAGCCGCCGCGTGACCAGCAAAGCCGCGCGCGGTGTGCGGTTCCCACTGGTGAGCTGCTGGCCATGCCCCAATGACCTGTGCCGTTGTTCTGGATGAACAACGCTTTCGCCGTGGAGCTGGCGCAAAAAATACTCGCCCGTCACATTGCCCCAGACGTGGCGCGCCTGTTTCGGTGTCATCGCATAGAGCGACCTGACATCCTGCACCTCTGCCCGCGTGAGCCGCGCAAGGATACCCCGCGAAATCCCACCAATATCGTCCAAGGCAAGATGCGCGATCTTGTCCGGCAACACATCCGGGGTGAGCCAGTTTAGCCCGGCTGGCTTTTGCAGCTCGGCCGCAACCTTGGCCAAAAGCTTGTTCGGGGCCACCCCGACCGAACATAACAGCGCCGGGCTGACCTGATCTGTGATCGCGGCTTGCAAATCGCGACCAAGCGAGAGGGCCGTTTCTAGTTTGCGTTGACGTCCCATCAGATGACAGGAAAATTCGTCCACTGAATGGGCTTGTGCGATAGGGATCACCGTGTCGACGGCGGCTTTGATCCGGTGATGATAGGCCACGAACACATCGTGCTTGGCTGGACGAAAGACGATACCGGGGCAAAGCTGGCGCGCCTCTTTGATCCGCACGCCCATGCCCACACCCTTGCGCTTGGCCTCGATGCTGGCAGCGATACAGGCCGCCCCCGGCGCCACGGTTGTGACCACCGCCACAGGGCGCCCGCGCAGTTCTGGCTCTTCGGCCTGACAAACTGAGGCGAAGTAAGAGTTCATATCGAAGAAAAGCGTCTTGACCTCGCGCTGCATGCCACTTGTCTCTCACCATTGATTGGCGAGAACATAAAGTGAACATCTGTCGTGTCAACATCGCTGGGGTCACTTGAACTCCATAATCACATCATCCACAGCAAGACTATCGCCAGCGGCAGCATTGATCTTGGCCACTGTGCCTTTCTTTTCTGCCCGCAGGATGTTTTCCATCTTCATCGCCTCAACCGTACAAAGCGCTTGTCCTTCTTGCACCTCATCCCCTTCTGAGACGTTAACCGACACGATGAGCCCCGGCATTGGGCAGAGCAAAAGCTTGGACGTATCCGCCGCCACCTTTTCTGGCATCAATGCCGCCAAGGCCGCCTGTTTGGGCGTATAGACC
>CAKMZE010000075.1:3668-7213 GCA_929200295.1 uncultured Alphaproteobacteria bacterium | reverse complement strand
GTATAGACCTGCACCGGCAGATCCGCCCCACGATACCGCACCCGGAACCCGCCCGGCAGCTTGCCAACCTTCATCACCAGAGGGGAGTTATCAACCATCAAACGCGCAAGCGGCTGCCCTGGCGTCCAATCGCTTTCGACCCGAAAGGTGCCTTGCTCTAGCGCAATCGTCGCACCTGCGGGATCAGCGACCACGACCATCGGCAAAGATTGCCCTTGGATCGTGACAACCCAGTCATTCCCCACCTTACGCTCATGATTATCCATACGCCCAGAAATACGGGTGCGGCGAATTTCAGCGACCCGGTGCATCGCAGCGGTGGCAACGGCCACCCGGCGCACATCCCTGTCCGAAAGCGTCACACCCTCAAAGCCCTCTGGGTATTCCTCTTCGATAAACGCTGTGGTCATCTGACCCGAGGTGAATTTTGGATGATCGTAAACAGCGGCAAGAAACGGCAGGTTATGCCCGATCCCCTCGACCTCAAACCCATCAAGAGCTTGTCGCATTTCCTCAATCGCAGCATCACGATCCGGTGCCCATGTACACAGCTTTGCGATCATCGGATCGTAATACATGCTGATTTCACCGCCCTCATAGACGCCGGTGTCATTGCGCACAGCGCGCGTGGTTGTCGCCTCTTCTTCGGGGGGGCGGTAGCGGGTCAAACGCCCGATTGAAGGGAGAAATCCGCGATAGGGGTCTTCGGCATAAAGCCGACTTTCCATCGCCCAGCCGTTGATCGTCAGATCGTCTTGGGTCATGGGCAGCGTCTCGCCCGCGGCAACCCGGATCATTTGTTCAACCAGATCAACACCTGTGATCAGCTCAGTCACAGGGTGTTCCACCTGCAAACGGGTGTTCATCTCAAGGAAATAGAAATTCCGATCCCCATCAACGATAAACTCTACCGTTCCGGCTGAAGTATACCCAACCGCCTGCGCCAAGGCGACCGATTGCGCGCCCATAGCCGCACGCGTCTGTGCGTCCAAAAACGGTGATGGTGCTTCTTCGATAACCTTTTGGTTCCGCCGCTGGATCGAGCATTCACGCTCATGCAGATAAACCGCATTACCATGGCTGTCACACAGCACCTGGATCTCAATATGTCGCGGTTGTGTGACGAACTTTTCTATGAAAATCCGGTCATCGCCGAATGAGCTTGCGGCTTCGTTCTTTGAGCTTTGGAAGCCTTCGCGCGCTTCTTGATCGCTCCATGCGATCCGCATGCCTTTCCCCCCGCCCCCGGCAGAGGCTTTGATCATCACCGGATAACCGATTTCGTTGGAAATCTTCACCGCCTCATCCGCATCCGCAATCAGCCCCATATAGCCGGGCACGGTGGATACATCCGCCTCTTGCGCGATCTTCTTACTGGTGATTTTGTCGCCCATGGCCTCAATCGCGGCTTTTGGCGGCCCAATAAACGCGACACCCTCTTTGGCCAAGGCGTCTGCGAACTTTGCATTCTCTGATAGGAACCCGTAGCCCGGGTGCACGGCCTCGGCCCCGGTTTCGCGGATCGCCTGCATGACATTGTCAATCACGATATAAGACTGGTTGGCAGGCGCCGGCCCAATATGCACCGCCTCATCCGCCATTTGCACATGCAAAGCTTGCGCGTCAGCGTCTGAATAAATGGCCACCGTTTTGATTCCCATTTTCCGCGCTGTTTTCATCACGCGACAGGCAATTTCGCCCCGGTTGGCAACCAGTATCTTCTTGAACATTCTAGCAGTCCTTTAAACGTAAAATGCCGCTGGGGGTTTCCCCCCAACGGCATGCGATTTGGTCCCGCGAAAGCGGGGTAATATTAGCGACCTGTGACGTCGTCCAGCAAAGCACCTGCCAGCCCGCCCGCAAGCGCACCTTCAACACAGTTGCCGTTTCTGTCGATTGTTTCGCTGGCAACACAGCCTGCCGCCGCGCCAACAAGCGCGCGCTCACCATCTGTTTCCAGACAGCCAGCAAGGGCAAATGATGATACTGCCATAAGGATCCAAGCTCTTTTCTGCATGATTTTCTCACATCTATTAGGTTAACCGTGCCCATAGAATCGCGCGTATAGCCTGCAACATCAACCCCCATTGTGATGGAGGATGCGGAAATACGCCGCATATATGATTTGTCCGCAGCGATGCTCATGCGCCCATCACTTCGGGGAAACTGATCTGCATGCGTGCCACATCAATCTGTAAAAGCGCGTTATAATCGGCAGGATCAAACGGATCTTCAGCCGGGAGCACCTCGCGCATAAAAAGCCAGCTCAAGCGTCCAGCATCCAAATTGCCCCGCTCAAAGGGTTGGTCGCCAAAATTCTCCCATAGCGCCTGCATAAATCCTGCATCCGCACGCCTATCTGCGGGCTTGCGATCTCGAAATCGTTCGCGCTCAGTCAAAAGCGTAGCGCCTTCTTTATGCGCCCGCCGAATTGTGAACTGAAAATCTGTCCCAGCAAGCCGCCCGGGAAAGCCACGGTGCTTGAGCATTAAAACTCCTCCCATTCACACTGATCATCATCTATGGAAAACGGCTGGAAATATTGCGTCACCTCAGGGACGGCCTGCCCAAATGGTACAACTTCCGCTGAGAATGAGATCACGATCTCATCAACCTTTTGTTCTTTTGCCTGCACCAAAGGCAAGGCCACCCCCTCGCACATTGCGACCATGTAATCAAACGCCACCGTAAACGACACAGCCCCCCCTGCAATGTCTGGCACCAAGAACCGAAACCGCGCGAGGGCCGTGGGCTCCTCCTCAACGATCACGTCAAAAAGCTCAATATCCAGCCCCGCCTGCACAGACGTCTTTTGTTCCCGCATCGCGTAGGTCAAAAGACATGCTGCACCAAACAGAACAACCGCTATGAATATGGAATATACTGTCCGCATGTGCCCTTTTCTTAGGTTTTAAAATATCCCGGGGGAGGTGCGCAGCACCGGGGGCAGCGCCCCCATCCGCGCGTTCAAATCAAAGCGGAATATTATCGTGTTTCTTCCACGGGTTTTGTTGGCTCTTGCCACGCAATGACGCAAAGGCGCGACACACCCGGCGCCGGGTTGACTGCGGCATGATCACCTCATCAATAAAGCCCTTTTCTGCGGCCACAAACGGATTGGCAAACCGGTCTTCATAATCTTTGGTATGTTGCGCAATTTTTTCAGCATCGCCTAAATCCGCGCGGTGAATAATCTCTGTCGCCCCTTTGGCCCCCATCACCGCGATCTCGGCTGTGGGCCATGCATAGTTAAAATCACCGCGCAAATGTTTTGACGCCATCACATCATAGGCCCCGCCATAGGCTTTGCGTGTGATCACCGTGACCTTTGGCACCGTGGCCTCACCATATGCAAAGAGCAGCTTTGCCCCATGCTTGATCACCCCGCCATATTCCTGCGCCGTTCCGGGCAAAAAGCCCGGCACATCCACGAGCGTCAAAAGCGGGATTTCAAACGCATCACAGAACCGCACAAATCGTGCAGCTTTGCGGCTGCTGTCGATATCCAGACATCCTGCGAGAACCATCGGCTGGTTGGCCACGAC
>CAKMZE010000075.1:0-3658 GCA_929200295.1 uncultured Alphaproteobacteria bacterium | reverse complement strand
GTTATTGAGCGGCAGGAAATCCACCAACCTGCGGACTTCGATCAGCGCTTCCACATCATTTTCAAACGCCCCATCAGCCACTGATGATTTCTTTGTATGGGTGGACGCACCGCCAAGCTCTTCTGCGCTGACCACTTCATTGGTCACCGTTTTCACCACATCCGGCCCCGTGACAAACATATAAGAGCTGTCTTTGACCATAAAGATAAAGTCAGTCATTGCCGGGCTATACACAGCCCCGCCAGCACACGGCCCCATAATCACCGAGATTTGCGGCACAACACCGGACGCCATTATATTGCGCTGAAACACCTCCGCATACCCCGCCAAAGAGGCAACGCCTTCTTGGATGCGCGCACCGCCAGAATCGTTCAGACCAATAACAGGTGCGCCGTTTTGCATCGCCATATCCATGATCTTGCAAATTTTCTGCGCGTGAGTTTCTGACAGAGACCCGCCAAAAACCGTAAAGTCCTGGCTATACACATAGACCATGCGCCCATTGATCGTGCCCCAGCCGGTCACAACGCCGTCGCCCGCCGGGCGTTGCTTTTCCATGCCGAAATCCGTGCAGCGATGGGCCACAAACATATCAAACTCTTCAAAGCTGCCATCATCGAGCAGCAGATCAATCCGTTCACGTGCCGTTAGCTTGCCTTTTGCATGTTGTACAGCAATACGTTTTTCACCACCGCCAAGACGCGCAACACAGCGGCGGGCTTCGAGTTCATCCAAAATGGTCATAGCTTATCCAGCATTATATGAGGTTAGGTGTACCCTAACCGCTCTTGCTCCATCACAGAAGCCCGAATTGGGAAATTTGCAAATATAGCAATATGCAGTATGCATAAATTGCAAATTTGCAAACCACGCTGAGAACCACAAGATATCCGCAATGGACATCCACAGATCAGAGGCGTAGCGGTGAATGCATGGATACACGCCACACGGTTCGTTTTCTCGATCGCACAACACCGCCACATATTGTGACGCTGATCCTGCTTGCAGGTTTATCTGCGCTGAATATGTCGATCTTTGTGCCCTCACTGGACCGCATGACCGCATATTTTGACACGCAGTACAGTGTGATGCAGCTCGCCATCTCGGGGTATCTTCTGGCAACAGCTTTTGTGCAGCTCTTTATAGGCCCGATCTCAGATCGGTTTGGCCGCCGCCGCGTTATCTTGTGGAGCCTGCTGATCTTTATTGCAGCTACCATCGCTGCGATTTTCACCACCTCAATTATCTGGTTCTTGTGTTTGCGTATGATCCAAGCAGTTGTCGCGACAACCATGGTGCTTTCCCGCGCAATTGTGCGCGATATGGTGCCACAGGATGAGGCCGCATCAATGATCGGCTATGTCACAATGGGCATGGCGCTTGTCCCTATGTTTGGCCCAACCATCGGCGGGCTGCTTGATCAGCTTGCTGACTGGCGGGCCACGTTTGTGTTTCTGACCGTCTTTGGCAGCGGCGTCGCTATTCTATGCTATTTCGATCAGGGCGAAACGGTCAAAGATGGCGGCATGGGGTTTCGCGAACAGCTACGCAATTACCCAGAGCTGTTACGTTCGCCTCGATTTTGGGGCTATACCCTTGCGTCTGCTTTCGCATCTGGCGCGTTCTTTGCGCTTTTGGGCGGCGCTTCCTTTATCGCAGGCACCGTCTTTGGGCTTGATCCGTTTTGGACGGGCATGGCGCTTGGCATTCCTGCATCAGGCTATATGGTTGGGAATTTCTTTTCAGGCCGTTACTCTGCCCGTTTTGGTATCAATGCGATGGCCTTAACCGGCTCACTCATCCTCACCGTTGCATTTGGTCTCAGCTTGATCATCGGCTTGCTTGGGTTACTGAATGCGCCGATCTTTTTTGGGTTCTGTATTTTCCTAGGTATCGGTAATGGGTTGGTTTTGCCCAATGTGATGGCCGGGTCGCTCTCGGTGCGCCCACATCTTGCAGGCACGGCAAGCGGGCTAAGCGGGGCGATTATGATCGGCGGTGGCGCGGGGCTATCGGCAGTAGGCGGGGCATTGATGACCAGCGCATCGGGCGCATTGCCCTTGCAATGGATCATGTTCCTATCTGTCTTTGGATCACTCATCGCCATATTGGCCGTCATCTGGCGCGAACAGCAAATCCGCAAATAACTTGCTTTGCAAGCTTTGCAAACTGTATTGCAAAGGTAGCAAAGTAGATGAGATCAGAAAATGGCAGTCCAAAAACTCTATGCAGGTGCAACACTACGCGAACTACGCGGGCGCGTGGCCCTGACACAAAAGACCTTTGCATCCCGCTTGGGCATATCCCTGCCCTATCTCAATCAAATGGAAAACAACAACCGTCCGATTAGCACGACGGTCATCCTTGGCCTTGTGCAACAGTTCGGCTTTGATATCTCAGAATTACAGGCTGGCGATGATGCGCGTCTGGTCAGCGATATGCGCGAGGCGCTCGCTGATCCGCTTTTCACAGGCCCATCGCCCGCGCTTGCCGATCTGAGGCTTGTCGCAGCAAACGCCCCGTCTCTTGCTCGCGCGTTTCTAGATCTGCATGCAGGCTACCGCCAAACTCACGAACGCCTTGCATCTTTAGACGAGGCATTGGGCCGCGAAGACGCCCGCCTACAACCCAGCCCATGGGAAGAGGTGCGCGATTTCTTTCACTATTGCGACAATTACATTGATGCCATTGACCGTGCCGCCGAACGCTTTGCAAATACACGCGCGCCCACGCAATCCCTCGCCCAAGCCGCCATTAGCCGATTAGAACATATGGGTGTCACCGTGAGCTTTGCGCGGGAAGTGGCATTGCGCCATTTCGACCCAGAGGCCAAGCATTTGACCCTGGCGCGTGACACAGCGCCTGCCACGCAAACCTTCCAGCTTTTGTTGCAAATGGCATTGCTCACCCATAAGGATCTGTTGCATGCGACGCTTGATCTGGCCAATTTCCAATCCCCTGCTGCGCGCGAGATTGCCCTTGTTGGATTGGGCAATTACTTTGCTGGGGCCGCGTTAATGCCCTATGGCGCCTTCTTAGAGGCGGCCCAATCCACCCGCCACGATCTTGAGCTCTTAAGCACCCAATTTGGCGCATCCCTCGAACAGGTTGCACACAGGCTATCCACATTGCAGCGCCCCGGTGCCAAAGGAATCCCGTTCTTCTTTGTCCGTGTGGATCAAGCAGGCACAATCACCAAACGCCACTCTGCGACAGCGCTTCAGTTTGCCCGCTATGGCGGTGCTTGCCCGCTTTGGAATGTACACCGTGCCTTTGAAATCCCGGGGCAGTTTCTGCGCCAACTTGCTGAAACACCCGATGGCATCCGCTATTTCTGCCTCGCACGTGATGTCAGTAAATCAGGCGGTGCCTATCATAGCCCAACACGGCGCTATGCGATTGGGCTAGGCTGCGAAATCCGCCATGCCGATGCGCTCGTCTATGCCGATCATATGAGCACAAGCGCGCCAGAGGCTTATGAACCGATTGGCATCTCCTGCCGTATTTGCGAGCGTCGCGATTGCCATCAACGCGCGCTGCCCCCCCTTGAACGGCGCTTGCGCGTTGATCAACACTTACGCGAAATCCTCCCCTATCAGATCGAATAACGCACCTCTCCAAACCATTCTTAGGTTTTGAAATATCCCGGGGGTCTGGG
>CAKMZE010000074.1:9866-13454 GCA_929200295.1 uncultured Alphaproteobacteria bacterium | reverse complement strand
GAATTGAATCACAAGATCATGTGTTTGAACAGAAATTAATGGGTGTACTGCATAGCAATTCGACAAAGGTTTAGCCGCCCGTCCCATGGTGTGCATCAACCATCGGCTCCACGGTGTCACGGATCAAATCAACAAGCTCTGGGTCCATGAACTGATAGTCATCGGGGATATCGAGGACATGGATATCTTTATGTTTGACCTCGCCGCGAAAGTCGGCCCGGAGCCGCGACAAATGCTTCTCTTCCATCACGCAGATCATGTCTGCCCATTGAATGTCGGGTAGCTTGACCTGCCGCCGGGCCTTGCGACTGGTGCCAGCAGAACGAGTGTTCACGCCGTCATGGCGCCGAAAGATTGCCTCTCCGGTTGGGCTGCGCCATTTGTTCATGCTGCAAATGAAGAGGATGTTCATTGTGTGGCGTACATTCTTTGATGGATTAAATATGGACATGATCAGCCTCGTGACGTGGCGCTCGTCCCTCACTACAGAGGATCATCGGCATGTTAAAGCGTGGTCCGGTGTGGCGGGCATCGAACATTTGAACATTGCAGCGGCTTGCACAGGGCGTTAAACGCATTTTGACAGCATTTTGCCGGAGAGACCGATGTTCATCGACACAGAAACAGCCCGCCGCGTGGCGAAGCTTGCGCGCATCAAAGTGGATGAAGCCGCTTTGCCCGCGCTTGCCAAAGAGTTCAGCGCGATCTTGGGCTTTATTGAGCAATTGAACGAGGTTGATGTGACGGGCATTGAGCCGATGACATCCGTGACACCCCAACGGCTGAAGCGCCGTGACGATGTGGTGACAGATGGTGATCAACAGCCTGCAGTTTTGGCCAATGCGCCTGATGCGCGCGAGGGCTTTTTTGCGGTGCCAAAGGTGGTGGAATAATGACTGAGCTAAACACATTCACCTTGGCGGCGGCACGCGATGCAATGCGCAAGGGCGAGGTCTCATCGCGTGAGCTGACGCAAGGCTGTCTTGACGCGATTGAAGGTGCGGGTGCGTTGAATGCTTTTGTGCATCACACACCTGAGATCGCATTGGATCAGGCGGATCAGGCGGATAACCGGATCAAAGCAGGGGATGCGCCCGCGATGTGTGGGCTCCCCCTTGGGATCAAAGATCTATTTTGCACCAAGGGTGTCGCGTCGCAGGCGGCCTCGGGCATCTTAAACGGCTTTCAGCCCGAATATGAATCGACCGTAACAACCCAGCTCTTTGATGCGGGTGCGGTGATGCTGGGCAAGCTGAACATGGATGAGTTCGCGATGGGCTCATCGAATGAAACATCTGTCTATGGCAATGCGATTAACCCGTGGAAGGTTGATGCGGATCTCACACCGGGCGGGTCTTCGGGTGGCTCTGCAACAGCCGTGGCAGCTGATCTTTGCCTTGCGGCGACGGGAACGGACACAGGCGGATCAATCCGCCAACCTGCGGCCTTTACCGGTATCACAGGCATTAAGCCAACATATGGCCGCGTCTCACGCTGGGGGATTATCGCATTTGCCTCATCGCTTGATCAGGCAGGACCAATGACCAAGGATGTGCGCGATGCCGCAATCATGCTTGAGGCCATGTGTGGCCATGACCCAAAAGACAGCACAAGCGCGGATCTGCCCGTGCCAAATTTTGAGGCGGCGCTCACTGGCGATATCAAAGGCAAGGTCATCGGCATTCCAAAAGAATACCGGATGGATGGCATGCCTGCCGAGATTGAGCAGCTTTGGTCTGATGGCACAGCAATGCTCAAGGACGCGGGCGCGGAAGTGCGCGATATCTCTTTGCCGCACACGCAATATGCGCTTCCTGCCTATTATGTGATTGCCCCTGCCGAGGCCTCATCAAACCTCGCGCGGTATGATGGGGTGCGTTTTGGCCATCGTGCGGCGCTTGCTGCTGGCGATGGCATCACAGAAATGTATGAAAAAACCCGCGCTGAGGGTTTTGGCCCCGAGGTGCAGCGCCGGGTAATGGTCGGCACCTATGTGCTGTCAGCAGGATTTTATGATGCGTATTATAACCGCGCACGCAAAGTACGCGCATTGATTAAACGCGACTTTGAAGCTGTGTTCGCGGATGGTGTGGATGCGATTTTAACACCGGCAACGCCTTCCGCGGCGTTTGAACTCGGTGCTAATCTTGATCCTATACAAATGTATCTCAATGATGTGTTTACGGTGACTGTGAACCTTGCTGGGTTGCCGGGGATATCGATCCCTGCTGGTTTGGATGCAAAGGGGCTTCCTTTGGGGTTGCAGCTGATTGGGCGTCCTTGGGAAGAGGCTGATCTGTTAAATGTTGCCTATTCACTTGAACGTGCGGCAGGATTTGTAGCCAAACCACAAAAGTGGTGGTAAAACAAAACTGTTGAGTATGCGGTAAGGTGAAAAACGTGACTGTAAGAAACGCGATATTTATATTGGCTTTCATCGGTGCAGCCGGCTGTGAAAGCCCCGTTGCGCCCGATAGTGGGGCAGGCGTTGGGTTTAGCACTTATTATGCGCCCTTTGAAGCAGAACGTGCCGAGAGAGATGCGTTGCTTGCGGGGCAAGCAACCGGCCGGTTCGGTCCACCGCCAAGTAATTTTGCGGCAGACAGGCCTGTTGCTGTTGGCTCGGACGAGCTCGCACGGGCAGGAATTGGCCGCACGCAAGTGGTGAATGGCAGCCCGCTCGATCCGATGGATCCGATGGCCGTGCAAACCCAAGCGGAAGCAGAGGCCACAAATTTAGCGAATAACCCCGAGATTTCGGATGAGCAAAGCTTTGACGCAGTCGCAGGGCGCGAAACGATCGAAAGCGACGCTGAGCGTCGTGCCGTGCAAGTGGCAGAGCTTGTGGTTGTCGATCCTGTGCCATTGCCACAGACGCGCGCTGCGACGGGTGCAAACATTGTGGCTTATGCGCTCAACGCCCCGAATGCGAAAGGCCAGCAATGGTATTCGCGGTCTGTGCTGTCTGGCGACACACGGTTCCAGCGCAATTGTGCGAGCTATAATAACCCCGATGCAGCGCAGCGTGATTTTCTTGCACGTGGCGGGCCGGAGCGAGATTCGCGAGGGATCGATCCTGATGGTGATGGATTTGCCTGTGGTTGGGACCCAGCCCCCTTTAAGCTTGCGGCTGACGGCTGAGCGGGCTTAGCCACCCCTCGCCTAATTTTGGGCCACGTCGCGGGGGGGCAACCCCAGATTTGGTGATTTTGCATTATACGGCGATGCGCTCGGCTAAGGCTGCTTGCCGCACGTTATGCGATCCCAAAACGGAAGTGTCTGCGCATTATTTGATTGCCGAGGATGGCGAGGTTCTGTCGCTCGTGGCAGAAGACATGCGGGCATGGCACGCGGGTGTTGGGTGCTGGGGGGGCGTGGATGACATCAACAGCCGCTCAATAGGGATTGAGCTGGCTCATCCAGGGGATTGTCCGTTTGCCGCGGCACAAATCGATGCGCTTGAGCGGCTTCTTCAGGGGGTACAAACGCGCTGGGCGATTAAGCCTGAGCGTATTATTGGGCATTCTGATATGGCACCGGGACGTAAAATTGACCCCGGCCCGCGGTTTGATTGGTGCCGCTTGGCGC
>CAKMZE010000074.1:1291-9856 GCA_929200295.1 uncultured Alphaproteobacteria bacterium | reverse complement strand
CCATTTGGCCAGCGGGTGGGGTCGCGCCTGAACCCCAAAGCGCGTTTCGGTCATGCATGAGAACCTTTGGTTATACGTCAGATGTGACTGATGAGGTGCTCTTGCAAAGCTTTCGTTTGCGATTCAGGCCCGGCTATCAAGGGCCGCTGGATACAAGTGATATGGCGCTTTTGGGCGAGCTTGCGGCACGCTTTCCCGTTGACGACGGGCCGTTTGCCGCGTAGCGATTTATATGCGTGGATGATTGGACGGCCGCGGGCTGGTTCGCTGGCACGAGGAAAGTCCGGACTCCAATAAGCACGGTGCCGGGTAACACCCGGCGGGGGTAACCCTAGGGAAAGCGCCACAGAAAACAAACTACCCTTTATAAAGGGGTAAAGGTGAAACGGTGGGGTAAGAGCCCACCGCGGTTGCGGCAACGCAAACGGCACGGCAAGCCCCACCGGGAGCAATGCCAAATAGGGACTTTGCGCCGCAAGGCAGGGGAGCTTAACCCTGAAAAGTCCGGGTTGGCAGCGAGAGGCATGTTGGTAACAACATGTTGAGATGAATGGTCGTCTCGGATCTCATCGCAGATCTATGACAAAATCCGGCTTACAGATCATCCGCGCGTCTTAAACCTGCTCTGGGGGCCGGCCCCCAGACGAGGCGATACCTGGGGGCCAGCCCCCAGACCCCCGGGATATTTCTAAACCTAAGAATGAGACTGTGGTGCGTTAAGATCGGTGTGGATATCACTTTCGTGGGGGTCAAAGGGTGTTTGCGGTTGACTCAAGCGCGCGGGCGCGTAAAAGGCAGCTTCAAGAGATATAATGCGCCGCGTCCTGATGGACCCGCAAACCAGAGAAAGAGACATTATGGCGAAGCCTACCACCATTAAAATCCGCCTGAATTCTTCTGCGGGCACAGGGCATTTTTATGTGACAAAGAAGAACGCGCGGACAATGACTGAAAAAATGGTCATTAAAAAGTATGACCCTGTTGTGCGCAAACATGTGGAATACAAAGAAGGCAAGATCAAGTAAGCGATCTTTTGTCTTTGAAAAGATTTTTAGCCACGTTGGGTTCAACGTGGCTTTTTCTTTATGTGGCGTAGTTTTTGGCGGTCTTAGCGGCGAGTGCGGCAATGCCATCAATAATGTCAGGCGCGCGGGTGTCATTATAGCGGGCATAAAATGCCAAGGCTTGGGGTGTCCAATTATAATTGATGCGCTCTAATTGCCCTAAAGCGCATTCATCTATGATCATCGCAGCAGGCAAGGCTGCAACCCCCATGCCGGTGAGCGTCATATGGATGCAGGCGGCGAGGTTACTGGATGGCACAAGGCGTGCTTGCGGTGAAACGCCTTCAAAATGTGCGGCGTTTTCCATGTAGAACCGTGTGTCGCGTCCATGGGTGAGAATGGGGTATTGGGCGAGGATTTGCCGTGAGAGTGTCTTTTGCGAAAGCCCAAGCTTTGGCGAGGCGACCCAGATCAGCGGATACACCCCTAATGAGATGCTTTTTTGTGTGGGCCGGGAGAATGGTCCATTTTGGAACGCGATATCGAGCGTGCGATTTGCAAGCTCCGTTTCAAGCTGGGCAGAGCGTTCTATGGTCAACTCGACTGTCACCTTGGGGTAGTTTTGGGTCATCGCCTTTAAAAACGCGCCAAGCCATGTATGGACAATCAATTCGGTCACGCCGAGGCGAATGGTGCTTTCTAACGCTGTGGTGTCGCGGGCGGCCGCCTGTAGCGTTTCGACGTCGTTTAACACGGTGCGGGCATGATGCAGCAAGGCCTGTCCGCGCGCGGTCAAACGCACAGAGCCCGCGTCACGCTGCATGAGCGTGACGCTAAGCAACGATTCGAGCGCGGCGATACGGGCCGAGATATTGGGTTGTGTGGTACGCAACTGATCAGCTGCGCGGCGAAAGCTGCCCAGATCAGCGACCCAGACAAATGCTTCGAGCTGTTTGAGGGTCAGCATAATGGCTGCCCGTTCACATTACCGGCGGCGGTCTCGGCGGGTTGACATCGGTTGGAACGCCACGCCGACATGGGCTTCGCAATAGGGTTTGCCTTGTTGAACGGGCAGACCGCAGAACCAGAAATCAGGTGTTGCAGGATCACCGACAGGCCATTTGCATGTCTTTTCCGTCAGCTCCATTAAGCTGAGCCGTTTCGCGGATTTTTCGATCTCATTGACCTTGGCCAAGGCCTCTGGCGAAATCTCATTGGCCGAAGGTTGCGGGGGCAGCGGTTGCCCCGCGGGGATAATCGCCCGGCGCGCAGCCGAGATCGGGATGCCGTTTTCATCCAAATCAGGTGTTTGTTTGGTGTCCAGCTTTGGCTTTGCTGCGGGCTTTGGTTTGACCGCGGCCTTAGTCTCCATCTTCGGTGCTGCTTTTTCTTTTGCAGCCGCTTTGCCAGCGTTCCCGCCAGAGCCTGCACGATTGGACAGCCCCAAACGATGCACTTTGCCAATGACCGCGTTCCGTGTCACGCCGCCCAGCTCTTTTGCGATCTGGCTCGCCGATTGGCCTTCGCCCCACATCTTTTTCAGTGTCTCAACGCGCTCGTCTGTCCAGGACATTCACATATTCCTTTGGTCTGAGAGGCGGGACGCGCAACGCGTGTCGGCCTGTATCATATCCATGTGTCCCTTAATCTAAGTCTTGTCAGATGGGAAGTGAAGAACCTACGCACGAGTTTTTCTCATTGCGCGATGTGCTTTTGCCTCACGCCAAGCCAATAAGGCCGCACCGCAGATAATAATCGCAGCACCTAACCAGCTGGTGGCATCTGGGTACGCCGCAAAAATTACCGCGTCGTAAAGCACTGCAAAGAGCAATGTGATATAGCTAAAGGGCGTGATAAAGCTGGCGTCGGCACGGGCCATTGCATTGACAAAGCAGGCTTGCGCTGCGGCCATCAGCAAACCAAGGCTGATCAGTGCGCCCCATTGCGCAAGCGTTGGCATGATCCAAAATGGCAAAACGGCGAGTGTCGCGATGCAGAGCCCCAGCGCATTATTTGTCAGCAAAATTTGAAAAGGTGGTTCGCGATCGGCGAGCTTTTTGATGAAAATCAGCTCAAGCCCGAGAATGATCGCGGCTGCCAGCGCCAAAAGCCCAGCAAGCTGAAACGTTCCTTGACCAGGCCGCAACAGGATCAATGCTCCGGCAAGCGCCATGAAAGCCGCACACCAGCGCCATTTGCCGACGCGTTCACCCAAAAGTGGGATCGCGAGCAACATGCCAAAAACCGGGTTGAGAAAGCTGATCGCGGTGGCATCAGGCAATGGAATAAACGCGACGGCTGCAAACATCAGCGTCACCCCGCACCAGCCGCAAAACGTGCGGCCCAAATGTAGCGGCCAATGCCGGGTGGTGAATGTTGGGCGCACCACAGCTGCAACTGATAAAATCCCCAAGAAAGCGAATAGAAACCGCCCCTGGCTGATCTGTAATGGATGTAACGCGGGGCCCAGGGTATCAGTGCCCAATGTTTTGGCCAAAATCATTGTAGCGGCAATAAACGCCGTTGCTGAAAGCATAAACGCAACAGCGACCATGGGAGAGTGTGAAGGCTTTGACATAAGAGCGCTATATGTCGCCAATTTAGAGAGCACAATCGCTGCTTCACATTGGGATGGGAATGCGGTATTGCCGCTCTCATGAAATATAAACAGATCACCAACCGACGCCGACGTTAAGTCTGCCCCGCGCCTTTCGCAGGCCTGTTTCTTGTCTGCGACAATGATCTGTTTCGTTTCCACTTTTTCTAAACAATGTTGACTTGGCCTTTTTGCTGCGGCACAGCACTGGCTTCTTTGCAAGAAAGGATGATCCTGATGATCCCCTCAATTCTGCCGACGTACTCTCGCGCGCCTCTGACGTTTGTCAAAGGCGAAGGCTCTTGGTTAATGACAGATGATGGGCGACGTTTTTTGGATCTGGGCGCAGGGATTGCGGTCAATGCTTTGGGACATGCGCACCCTGCATTGGTTGCCGCGTTACATGCGCAGGCCGGGCAGCTTTGGCATACCTCAAACCTCTATCATATCCCAGCACAGCAAAAGCTGGCTGATTTGTTGGTCGAAGAGACCTTTGCCGATACATGCTTTTTTACCAACTCAGGCACAGAAGCCTGCGAGCTTGCCGTGAAAATGGCACGTAAATACTGGCATGATAAAGGCCAGCCAGAGCGGGTTGAGATTATCACATTTGACGGGTCATTTCACGGGCGCTCTGCGGCGGGGATTGCTGCGGCTGGGTCTGCGAAAATGACAACCGGGTTTGGTCCGCTTTTGGGTGGGTTTACACATCTCCCCTTTGGGGATCACGCAGCACTTGAGGCCGCAGCCGGCCCGCAAACTGCTGCCATTCTGGTCGAACCGATCCAAGGCGAGGGCGGCATACGCCCATTGCCTGATGCATGCCTAAAAGGCCTGCGCGATCTCTGTGACACCCATGGCATTCTGCTAATCTTGGATGAGGTGCAATGCGGCATGGGGCGCACGGGCAAGCTTTTTGCCCATGAATGGGCGGGGGTGAACCCTGATATTATGATGGTGGCCAAGGGCATTGGCGGTGGCTTCCCGTTAGGGGCTGTTTTGGCTACAGAAACGGCAGCCTCTGGCATGACTGCAGGCACGCATGGGTCGACGTATGGTGGCAACCCATTGGGCTGTGCCGTTGGCGCTGTGGTTGTTGAAACGATTGCCGATAGCGAATTTCTTGAGGGGGTCAACCGCAAGGCAGGGTTGTTCCGTCAAAAGCTCGAAGCGCTTATTGCGACACACCCGAATGTGTTTGAAGAGGTGCGCGGCTCTGGCCTCATGTTGGGGCTCAAATGTAAGGCGGTCAATATTGATGTGGTGAATGCGGGCTATGATGCAGGGCTATTGACCGTGCCTGCCGCTGACAATGTAGTGCGCCTTTTGCCAGCCCTTAACATCACCGAGACAGAAATTGACACAGCCATTGACCGCCTTGATCAGGCGGCAACCGCGGTTGCGGGTTAAGAGGCACAGAGAAAGACGGATATGACACATTTTCTTGATATCGATCAGACGCCTCAATCCCAGCTGAGACACATCATTTCGCATGCGCAAGAGATGAAGACCGCGCGCGCAGGTCAGCCCAAAGGTGCCATAGATCATGACCGCCCGCTTGCAGGGCATATGGTGGCGTTGATCTTTGAAAAACCATCGACCAGAACCCGGGTTTCATTTGATGTGGGCGTCCGGCAAATGGGTGGCGAGACGATGGTAATCTCTGGGACAGATATGCAGCTTGGCCATGGTGAAACGATTGCAGATACTGCGCGGGTCTTATCGCGCTATGTTGATTTGATCATGATCCGCACGTTTGAAGAACAAACGCTTCTTGATATGGCCGAATATGCGACAGTGCCTGTGATCAACGGCTTGACCAACCGCACGCACCCTTGCCAGATCATGGCCGATATCATGACCTTTGAAGAGCATAATGGCCCAATCGCTGGGAAAAAGGTCGTGTGGTCTGGCGATGGCAACAATGTCTTTGCCAGCTTTGCCCATGCGGCCAAACAGTTTGACTTTGATCTGGTCTTTACAGGGCCAGAGCCGCTTGACCCAGAGCCCGATTTGAAAGGGCTCTACACAACGGTGCGTGACCCGATGCAAGCTGTGCAAGGGGCTGATCTAATTGTGACAGATACATGGGTGTCGATGCATGATCCGCAATCGGCGCGCGAAAGACGGCACAATCAGCTGCGGGGGTATCAGGTGAATGATGCTTTGATGGCGGGTGCAAACCCGGATGCATTGTTCATGCATTGCTTGCCCGCGCATCGCGATGATGAGGCAACATCATCCGTGATGGACGGCCCGCAATCGGTGATTTTTGATGAGGCCGAAAACCGTTTGCATGTGCAAAAAGCCATCATGCGCCACTGTTTGGGTGTGTGATCTTAGCCTACGTTCCCCGCGGTTTGGCGCGTAGGGTTGGGTCTGCCTGTGTTGGGTCCTCGGGCCAGGGGTGGCGCGGGTATCGCCCGCGCATATCGCGCCTGACGTCTGCATAGGATGTGGCCCAGAACGCAGGAATATCAGTGGTGACTTGCACAGGCTTTTGACCGGGCGACAGCAACACAACGCGCAGCGGTGTTGTGCCAACGGTTGGGTGCACGGTCGTGCCAAAGAGCTCTTGTATCCGCAAAGTGATTTGCGGCACCTCTGGATCGTAATCAATGGGAACGCGCCGCCCGAGCGGTGTTTCGAAATGCGCAGGCGCGATTTCATCAAGCTCTTGGGTTTGGGCCCAATCGCACATGGCGCGGAGCGCAGGCAAGAGATCATAGGCTTTCCAGTCAGCTGCGGTTTTGACCTCACCGAGATAGGGCAAAAGCCAGGTCTCAACCGTGTCGCGTAAAACCTCATCCGACATATCAGGAAGCGTTGGATTACGCGCACGGGCGAGCGTAACACGCGCACGAAAGCGCGCGGCTGCGGGGCTAAAATGCAGCCCAAGCTGCTGGACCCCTGCGAGCATCGCCTTGGCGATCATGTCAGAAGGCGCGTCTTGCCAATTGCGGTCATCCAGCACAAGCGCGCCAAAGCGCTCTTGCTTGCGCGTGAGCACGCGGCCCTCGCGGCGTGACCATGTGCACATGTCATGCCATGCGATTTGGGCGCTATAAAGCGCGCGTAATTCCGCATCAGTCAGGGCAATGGCTTGCCTGATACGCGCCTCGCGCTGATCACCGTCAAGATCAGTGGCGACAATCAACCGTGCTGATGCGAGCGGATCGCTTGCATCAACCACAGCACCTTTTCCGCCAGAAAGCACATAACGCGCAGCCTCTCCTTTGCGCCGTAACCCGATCCGGTCGGGGTAGGCGAGTGCGGCTTGTGTTGCGAGTGAGAGCGGCGGTTTGTTAGGCTGCCCCTTTGCCAAGCTTACGGCCTCTGAACGGATATCCTTAAGAACAGACGAAGGCGCGCGCTGGCCCGGGCCATCATAATGCGGTGCGATCGCCTTGACCCGCAAGTGAAGATCAACAGGCGCGCCACGTAGCGGATCACGGGCAGAGAGGATCGCAGCCAAGGGCGCGGCCTGCGCGCCCGCTGTCACCAACATATGCGCAAGCCGCGGGTGCAAAGGCTGTGCTGCAAGGTTGCGCCCATGCGCCGTGATCTTTGCGTCTGCATCTAGCGCACCTAAGGCCTGCAAAAGGCTCGTGGCCTCAGCCACAGGGCCGGGCGGCGGTGGTGTGAGAAAGGCTAAATCCCGGTCGCCCCAAAGGCTAAGCTCGAGCACCAGAGGTGCAAGATCTGCGATCTCGATGCCCGCAGGGGCAAAAGCAGGAAAGGCCCCTTGCTCAGCTTTCGTCCACAGACAATAAGCCTCGCCCGGGGCCACGCGGCCTGCGCGCCCTGCACGTTGTGTGGCCTCTGCTTTTGAGACGGGTTCAGTGACCAAGCGCGACATGCCAGTGTTGGGATCAAACCGCGCCCTGCGGGCGCGCCCGGCATCGACAACAACGCGAATGTCTTCGATCGTGAGCGAGGTTTCGGCAATCGCTGTCGCAAGGACGATTTTGCGTCCATTGGGTTCGGGTGTGATGGCAGCGCGCTGCGCTTGAAAGGGCATTGCGCCAAAAAGCGGGCGGATATGATGATCGGGGGGGAGATCCAGCAGGGCCGCTGTGCGGTTGATCTCGCCTTCGCCCGGTAAAAACGCGAGTATCCCGCCCGTGGTTTCTGCTGCGGCTTTGGTGATCAGCGCGGCTGTCGCCTCGGGCAGGCGCATGTGTTTGGGGGTTGGTTTCTGCAGATAATGTGTGGTGATGGGATAGCTGCGTCCCTCGGCTGTGATAATCGGCGCGTCCCCCAGAAAACGGGCAACAGGGGCCGCATCAAGCGTGGCGGACATGATGATGAGATGTAAATCAGGCCGCAAAGCCTGCGCTATTTCCCAAGCAAGCGCGAGACCGAGATCCGCATCAACAGAGCGTTCGTGAAATTCATCAAAAATAAGTGCGCCGACTTCGCCGAGCTCGGGGTCGGATTGTAGCATGCGAATAAGAATGCCTTCGGTGACGACCTCAATGCGCTTGCCCGCAACATGCGCGCCGCGCATGCGGTAACCAACGGTTTGACCTACCTTTTCATCCAATTGACTGGCCAACCGCTCTGCCGTGGCGCGGGCGGCGAGCCTGCGTGGCTCTAACATCACGATCTTTTGCGTGGTGAGCGCTGCATCGAGAATGGCCAGAGGTACGCGCGATGATTTACCTGCACCGGGTGGGGCTTGCAAGACAACGCGATGTGCATCACGCAATGCAGCGACCAGCGCGGGCAGAACATCATCAATAGGCAAATGCGTCATGATCTGTGGGTCGCTTGGAATGGGCCTGAGGTCAAGTGTCCTATTAAAAGGAGCGCCTGCGGCGCGCATCATACACGCATCATATCTGCGATATGACGCATTGGCGCATATGGCGGGCAGATGGCACGAAAAAACCCGGCCGCTGCGTTGCGACCGGGTGAATTCTTAACCTGAAAAAGAAAGCTTAAGCGGTAGCTGCTTTTGCG
>CAKMZE010000074.1:0-1281 GCA_929200295.1 uncultured Alphaproteobacteria bacterium | reverse complement strand
TGAGCGTTCCTGCCCGTATAGCGGATCGCAAAATTCAAACGTCAAGACACCGCGTAAGCGGCGCCAATAATGAGGTGTGTGGGAAATAGGAGGATTCCTATGGCAGGGCAAGCTTATATTACACGTATCAGCCGCGAAGTTTGTGAAATCCATTGCTAGGGGCTTTTGACGTTCACTTGGTTTGAATGACGATCGCCGCGATGGAGACGAAGGCCTTGAAGCTTTGGTCTGTTTTGCATGAGCGCATAGAAATACCCCTGTTTTCCTTGAGCTTTCCGAAGAAATTTTCGACCATATGCCGCCATTTGTAGGTGTCTTTGTCAAACGCCGCTGGGAACCTACGGTTCGATTTGGGCGGGATTACGGGCGTGATGTCTTTGCGGGCCAAGGCCTGGCGTAACCAATCGGCGTTAAAAGCCCGATCCGCCAAAAGCGCGCGCCCGTGTAGGTTCTCAATCAAGGCAGGCACCTCGCGCAATCATGTGCGTGGCTTGGCATCAGGCGAAAATCAATCATGTTTCCAAGCGCATCCGTCAACGCCAAAACCTAGGTCGTGATGCCACCGGGCAAGCGACCTATTGCCTGGCTGTGAGTCCCCCTTATGCGCCCTATCCTGAGCGATGAACTTTCATGATTGTGCTGTCAATCATTGTATATTCAAAGTCGGCGTCTGATGCTAAGGCTCTGAAAAGCAGATGAAACACATCCGCCTCCACCCATCGACGGAACCGCTTGAAGACAGAGTTCCATTGACCGAACTCAGAAGGCAATTCGCGCCACTGTGCGCCGGTGCGCACAATCCAAAGAACAGCCTCCATGAAAAGGCGTGGGTCCCCACCTGTCTGGCTGAGGTCGCTCTTTTTTCCAAGGCAATGGGGTTCAATGATCACCCACTGGGCGTCACTTAAAACACGACGGGTCAAAGCTGCCCTCCTATTGTTTGCAACCTTGAATCAGAACTTAAGACAAATGTGAATTCTGAGCGTCAACAACCCCTAATAGCCGATAGCACATTTTTTCACCACAAACCTACGACTTAGGGCTTCGATGGCCGTGACAGGCGAGGCTTCTTTGCGGCGTAGCATAACAACGGCCGAAAGTTGGTTTGAGGACGTTCGTTGTCCTGATCGCAAACGGGGAGGATGCGGACCAAGTTAACCTTCGGTTTTACTGCTTCGCTTACGCAGCATTTGTTTGCGAACGCAGAACAGAAGAAGATGAACGGTGGAGAGTGTCCGATCTTCTGTGTATGAGTAAATTGGCCCATGCTTCCATAACGAA
>CAKMZE010000073.1:6323-13458 GCA_929200295.1 uncultured Alphaproteobacteria bacterium | reverse complement strand
CAATGAGCGGCAGAAGACCAGGATGCGCGCGAAACAATGGCGATGCGTCTGGCCGAGGCGCTTTTGTTGCAAGAAAGCCTGCAAGCTGAGATCACATCACTAAGTAACGGCCAAACAGAAACAGCGCGCGACCGTGCCCAGCTTGAGGCGCGCTTGGCCCAAGCCTTAGCCGCAGCGGCAGCGGCACGTGATCAAGCAGAACTGAGCCTGACGGACCAAGACCGCACAGCCTTGTTACTGGCACAAGCAAATCGCGCGTTAACAGATGAAAAGGCATTGTCGGCCGAAAGCCAGCGCGAGGTGGCTTTGCTCAACCAACAGGTTGCAGAGCTGCGCAATCAGATCGGGTCGCTGAAAACATTGCTTGATCTCGCCGAAGAGGCAGATGCCGCAGCGAATGTGCAAATCGAGGCGCTTGGCTCGCAGTTAAATACAGCGCTCGCCCGGGTTGCCGCCGAAGAGCGCAGACGCCGCGCCTTAGAAGAGGCAGAGCGCGCGCGGCTTGAAGAGGAAGCGGCGCGTCTCGAAGAAGAGGCCGCGCGTCTTCAGGCAGAAGCGCAAAACCTTGAGCGGTTCCGGTCGGATTTCTTTGGGCAGATACGTGATATCCTTGGGGGCCAAGACGGTGTGAGCATTCAAGGCGACCGCTTTGTGTTTTCGTCAGAGGTGTTGTTTCGCCCCGGACGCGCAGAGCTGTCAGAGCAGGGACAAACCGAGATCGCAAATATTGCCAGTATCCTGCGCAATATCGCAGATGATATCCCATCAGGCATTGATTGGGTGATCCGTGTGGATGGGCACACGGATGATATCCCTCTGTCAGGCCAGGGCCGGTATCGCGACAATTGGGAGCTAAGCCAAGCCCGCGCGCTATCTGTTGTGCGCTACATGAGCGGTGATTTGGGTATCCCGCCTCAGCGGCTAGCGGCGAATGGCTTTGGTCAATACCAGCCGCTTGACCCTGCCGATACGGATGAAGCCCGTGCGGCAAACCGCCGGATCGAGCTTAAGCTCACAGAGCGCTAGGGCTCTAATTGGCTTCGTTGGTGATCAGAACCTCTGTCAGCTCTTGATCAAGCAGAACACCATCACGCTCAAGCCGCGCGGTGCCGACGTAACGCCCTGTTGGCCATCCTTGTGGCGGGGCGCGCCGCCCACCTGCGCGGAACATTTGCGCGCGCGGTTTTGTCAGGGCTTCGCTCATTCCAAACACTTCGCCCTGTGGGCCATCAATGCGCAGACTGAAAACATCGCCCGCGCGCGTGCCAAAGTTAAACATCCAAACGACAAGGGCAGGGGCTGTAGGTGCGATCCGCGTATGCGCAGCTGTGCCGGCTTTGATCGTATCATAAGCGGGGATTTCAAAGCTGAAGCCAGCACTGATGATCCCGCCTGAGGGCACTGAGATCGGTGGGTCCCATAGCTGTATTTTTGGTTCAGCGCAGCCTTCGTTACTGGTTGTGTCAAACGGGTCGATCACCTGCCCGTTGTGCCGCAGAGAAAGATGTAAATGTGGAAATTCTGTATGACCAGAAAGCCCCACAAACCCTAAAGTATCGCCTGCGGCGACCTGATCGCCAACAGAGACGGCAATCGAGCCTTGGGCAAGGTGGCAATATTGCGTCTCCCAACCGTTTTCATGGCGCAGGACGACGCCGTTACCGCATTCGCGCCCTGCAATGTCAGGTGCGCTAGGGGCATCAAAGAGGATATCTGGCATGTCATTGCGGGTTGCGCGAACCTCACCCGCTGAGGCGGCAAGAACCGCAAAATCTTCACTGAGCGAAGAATGGAAAGGCAGCGCAAAATCGGTGCCTTGATGCCCGTCATAGCTGAGCGCGCCACATTGGAAATCTTTCACGCCCGGGCCGGGGTCTTGGTCAACAACTTGTTGGATATAACAGGTTTCGCCCAAGGTGCAGTCGATAGGCTGGGACAGGCTAATCGGCTCTGCGTGAGATGCAGAGGCAAATAAGAACAATGGGGTGAGAAATCGGTTCATTTTATCACGGTGGAGGGACGCTTGCGGCAAAGCCGCGCCGCCCCTCCCACCGTCCCGTAGGGGTTAGTCAGCTGTCAAAAGCGGTGGTTTATCACCTTTGATCTGTGGCTGTTCTGGTGCTTGGTAGATCAGATCGATCTTGTCGTCTTTGACATCAACCTTGACCAACCCGCCTTTCATCAGGCTGCCAAATAACAGCTCTTCTGCCAGTGGCTTTTTGATATGCTCTTGAATGACGCGCCCAAGCGGTCGCGCCCCCATTTTCTGATCATAGCCTTTATCTGCTAACCAATCTGCGGCGGCGTTTGTCAGTTCGATATGCACGTTGCGATCGATTAACTGTGCCTCAAGCTGAAGAACAAATTTCTCAACCACGCGCAAAATGACAGGTTTGGGCAATGCACCAAAGCTGATCACCGCATCTAAGCGATTGCGGAATTCTGGCGTGAACGTGCGTTCGATCGCGGCGCTATCCTCGCCCTCGCGGCTTTCGCGGCCAAAGCCAAGCGCGTTTTTCGACAGCTCAGCAGCACCTGCATTGGATGTCATGATCAAGATCACATTACGGAAATCTGTCGTGCGTCCGTTATGGTCTGTCAGTTTACCGTGATCCATCACTTGCAACAGGATATTGTACACATCGGGATGTGCCTTTTCCATTTCATCAAGCAGCAGAACACAATGTGGGTTTTGGTCAACACCATCTGTGAGCATGCCGCCCTGATCAAACCCAACATAGCCGGGAGGCGCACCGATGAGCCGTGAAATAGCGTGCTTTTCCATATATTCCGACATGTCGAAACGCAGAAGCTCAACACCTAATGTATCTGACAGCTGCTTGGCGACCTCGGTTTTGCCGACACCGGTTGGGCCTGCAAACAGATAGTTGCCAATGGGCTTTTCAGGTTCGCGCAAGCCTGCGCGCGCAAGCTTGATCGCGGATGAGAGCGCTTCGATCGCTTTGTCTTGGCCGAAGACAACGCGCTTAAGCGATTTTTCAAGATCTTTGAGCACCTCAGCATCGTCCTTGGTGACGTTCTTTGGGGGGATGCGCGCGATTTTGGCGACGACGGCTTCGATTTCTTTCACGCCGATTGTTTTGCGGCGCTTTGAATCGGGCACGAGGTGCTGTGCGGCACCTGCCTCGTCAATCACATCGATGGCCTTATCGGGTAGTTTGCGGTCGTTCATATAGCGCGACGACAGCTCAACCGCGGTGCGGATTGCGTCTGCGGTATATTTGATCCCGTGATGCTCTTCAAAATGGGGTTTGAGGCCGCGCAGGATTTTTACGGCATCCTCGACCGATGGTTCATTCACATCGATCTTTTGGAAACGGCGCGCCAGCGCGCGATCTTTTTCGAAATGCTGACGGAATTCTTTGTAGGTGGTCGAGCCCATGCAGCGCAGTTTGCCGCCCTGCAACGCAGGTTTTAGTAGGTTTGACGCGTCCATTGCGCCACCAGACGTGGCGCCAGCACCGATCACTGTGTGAATCTCATCAATAAAGAGCACCGCATCAGGGTGATCTTCCATTTCTGTCATCACAGCCTTGAGCCGTTCTTCGAAATCACCGCGATAGCGGGTGCCAGCCAAAAGCGCGCCCATATCGAGCGAATAAATCGTCGCAGATGATAACACCTCTGGTGTGTCGCCATTGATGATTTTAAAGGCGAGGCCCTCTGCAATAGCTGTTTTCCCAACGCCGGGATCGCCAACGAGAAGCGGGTTATTTTTGCGACGGCGGCAAAGCACTTGGATGCACCGCTCTACCTCATGTCCGCGTCCGATCAACGGATCAACATCGCCTTTTGCGGCCTTTACATTGAGATCGACGCAGTATTTCGCGAGGGCTGATTTCTCTTCCTCTTCTTCGCTTTCGGGGTTTTCCCCGTCGGTTGCGCCTGTGATTGGGCGGCTTTCGCCAAATGCGGGGTCTTTGGCCACACCATGCGCGATAAAGTTCACAGCATCATAGCGCGTCATATCCTGCTCTTGCAGGAAGTATGCGGCGTTGCTCTCACGCTCAGCAAAAATCGCGACGAGCACATTTGCGCCTGTGACCTCGGTCCGGCCGGAGGATTGCACATGGATCGCGGCGCGTTGAATAACGCGCTGGAATGCAGCCGTTGGAACGGCCTCGGATCCATCAATATCTGTGACGAGGTTCGACAGTTCCTCATCAATGAAATCGATCAATTCTTTGCGCAGCTTGTCGCAATCGACCGAGCATGCCTGCATGACATGCAACGCTTCGGGTTCATCAATGAGTGACAACAACAAATGTTCAAGCGTCGCCAATTCATGACGACGTGCATTTGCGAGGGCCAGCGCCCCATGGATTGCCTGCTCAAGCGTAGTAGAAAAAGATGGCACTTTTCTGTGCTCCTTCTGATCGGATGCAGGGGAGGCTATGCTGCCCAACCTGACTTTGGCCTGTTATTCTTAAAGTTTGTTTTAATTCCGAAACCTTCAAGAGTTATTTCCAAAATTACACGTTCATTGATGCATATTCTTTGCGAGCGTGGCTCTCATGCAGTAGTTCGCATGATAACATAATAATAATGGTCAAAATTTGTCTTTACGCGTGCGAATTTCGGCAAAGACGTCGACGGTCGGTGTTGTCTGGGGTAGATCTAGGCTGGCTTTGACTTGGGGCAAGTGCGCGCGCAGGTAGGGGTTGAGCTGTTTTTCGAGACCGATTGTAACACCTGTGGTGCTGGTTTGCGTCGCATCCAGCTGATCGAGTTCAGCAAGCCGTGTCGCCAAAGCCTGTGGTTCAGGGGCAAATAACGCTGCGAATGTGAGATTGGCGCGCGCATAGTCATGCCCGCAATAGGTGCGCGTTTCATCACGGAGCGCTGCAAAGCCTTGCATCGTGTCACACATTTGCGCCGCCGTGCCTTCGAACAGCCGTCCGCAGCCATGGGTCATCAGGCTATCACCTGTAAACACCGCATCAAGGGCGGGCGCATAAAATGCGATGTGATTAAGTGTATGGCCATCGGCGGCCATAATATGAAATGGCGTGTCGCAGATTGTAATCTGTTCACCAGGTGAGACCATCTGATCCAGTGCCGGCAAACGATGAGCATCTGCGGCGGCCCCGGTGATTGTAAGATCGGCTAATCGGTCAAGCCCATCAATCCCTTCGACATGATCATGGTGGTGATGGGTCAGTAAAAGGGTGGTCAGTGTAATATCCGGGCGTGCAGCGAGAGCTGCATTAATAGGGGCCGCTTCTGGCGCATCGATCAGCGCGGCCTCGCCTGTGCGCGTGTTCGCGACGACAAACGCATAGTTATCGTCCAAACAGCGAATTGTGATGATTTCATATGCCATGTCTTTTATGGTGGGGTTTCGTTTGCTAGTGTCAAGGGCGGCAGCTGGGCCAGTCACGATTTATTAACCATAAGGGTGCGCATAAATGCATTTGGACGTGCTTGATCTGCGAAACTTTTATTACCGTGAGACCTTGGGGCGGAATACGCAAAAAGCGATCCGCAATGAGCTGGTCAAACTTTGGCCAAACGTCAAAGGTCAAACTGTGGTTGGTTTTGGCTTTGCTGTGCCGCTCTTACGGCCATTTCTGACAGAGGCGCGTCGGGTGATCGGCCTGATGCCTGGCCCGCAAGGGGTGATGCCATGGCCCAGTGGCGGCAAAAACGTTGCCGTCTTATGCGAGGAAACACTTTGGCCAATTGAAACCGGGCAGATTGACCGGCTTGTCGTGATGCATGGTCTTGAAACATCGGAAAACCCATCGGCCCTGTTAGATGAGATTTGGCGCACGCTCGGCCCGGGTGGCAAGGTTGTTTTTGTCGTGCCCAATCGCGCGGGCGTTTGGTCGCGGTCTGACAAAACGCCCTTTGGCTATGGGCGCCCCTATTCGCTTGGCCAGCTTGAGGCGCAATTGCGTCGCCATGAATTTGTGGTCGAAAAGGCAATGTCAGCGCTCTATCAGCCACCGTCGCAAAGCGCGATGTGGCGAAGAGTTTCGGGGGCGCTTGAAAAGCTGGGTCATTATTTACCGTTTGTCACCGCAGGCGGTGTGCTGATTGTTGAAGCGTCAAAGCATTTGGCAGCCCCAACGCGGCCGGGTTTAAGCGAGAGGGTGAGCAAACCGCTGCACGCGCTCGAAGGGATCGCAGGAACGGCGGCAGAGTCTGCGCGCGAGCAATCGTGACGCACTGTCAGAAAGATTAGCAGATTCGGGCAAAATCGATTTCAGCCCATCCCATGCGGTATTCATATACAATTAATACTTATTAATAGCTGTTATTTTGTAATGATCATTGTCGTTTTATAAGGCCAATCAATCGCAATGCTGGCTTGTCTTTGCACAGGTTTTCCCTGTGATTATTTGATATCAAATAGAAAATTTCTTTTCACATTTTGCGATCTATGCGAAAATTCAGGGGTGCCGAGCCAGAAAATTGTGCCCTTGGGTGCTTGCGAGGTCATAACAGCTCTGTTACATCGCGCTTGATTTTGATGCCGCAGCTTTCGCTGAGGCCTAACAAGCTGCCCTTTGTGATTTCATCTGTATGAGGTCGGGGGCCAAAACTCGGAAGGGTGAACGTGTCCGAAACAGCTGGAATTTCAACAGGCATTGCTACGCGCTATGCAACGGCGGTGTTTGACATCGCTCGCGAAGGCAAAAAGCTGAAGGCGTTGGAAACTGATGTTGCTGCTCTGGAAGGCGTAATCGCCGAAAGTGCAGACTTTCGCACCTTGCTCACATCGCCACTTTATAGCCGCGATGAGCAAGAGGCCGCAGTGGCTGCAATCGCAAAAAAGATGAAGCTATCCGCAACTACTGCGAACACAATGCAGTTGCTGGCCTCAAAGCGACGTCTTTTTGTGCTACCACAGCTCATGGCTGTATTGCGCGCGCAATTGGCAGAGGAACGCGGTGAGATCACAGCTGATGTGACCACGGCAAAGGCCCTGACAAAAGCCCAGGCTGATAAGCTTGCTAAAACATTGAAAGCACAGGTCGGTAAGACCGTGACCATAAATGAGACCGTGGATGAGAGCATCATCGGCGGTCTTATCGTAAAAGTGGGCTCGAAAATGATCGACACGTCGATCAAATCCAAGCTCAACGCACTCCAGAACACTATGAAAGAG
>CAKMZE010000073.1:0-6313 GCA_929200295.1 uncultured Alphaproteobacteria bacterium | reverse complement strand
GTGGTATTCGCGGCATGGCGCTGAACCTTGAGGCCGACAACGTAGGTGTTGTTATCTTCGGGTCTGACCGTGACATTAAAGAAGGTGACACTGTTAAGCGCACCAATTCAATCGTTGACGTCCCTGTCGGTGACGCGCTTTTGGGTCGTGTTGTTGATGGTCTGGGTAACCCGCTGGACGGCAAAGGCCCGATCAAAACAAAAACACGTGCGGTTGCTGACAGCAAAGCACCGGGCATCATCCCACGTAAATCTGTGCACGAGCCAATGGCGACAGGTCTGAAATCTGTTGACGCGATGATCCCAATTGGCCGTGGCCAGCGCGAGCTGATCATTGGTGACCGCCAGACAGGTAAAACAGCCGTGGCGCTGGATACGATTTTGAACCAAAAATCGTATAACGATGCCGCAGAAAACGAATATGACAAGCTGTATTGCGTTTATGTTGCGGTTGGTCAAAAGCGGTCTACTGTTGCACAGCTCGTGAAAAAGCTCGAAGAAAGCGGCGCGATTGAATATTCAATCGTTGTCGCGGCGACAGCCTCTGACCCTGCGCCAATGCAGTTTCTTGCACCTTATGCAGCCACAGCGATGGCTGAGCACTTCCGTGACAACGGCCGCCACGCATTGATCATCTATGATGACCTGTCAAAGCAGGCTGTGTCTTATCGTCAGATGTCACTTCTTCTGCGCCGCCCACCAGGCCGCGAAGCGTATCCAGGTGACGTTTTCTATCTTCACTCACGTCTTCTCGAGCGTTCAGCGAAATTGAACGAAGATAACGGCGCGGGCTCTTTGACGGCGCTGCCGATCATCGAAACCCAAGGTGGTGACGTGTCTGCGTTTATTCCGACTAACGTGATTTCGATCACGGATGGTCAGATCTTCCTTGAGACAGAGCTTTTCTACCAAGGTATCCGCCCTGCGGTGAACACAGGTCTGTCAGTGTCACGCGTTGGATCATCAGCGCAGACCAATTCGATGAAGTCTGTTGCTGGTCCTGTTAAGCTTGAGCTTGCACAGTATCGCGAAATGGCTGCCTTTGCGCAGTTTGGTTCTGACCTTGATGCCGCAACACAGCAGCTACTGAACCGCGGTGCCCGTCTGACCGAGCTGATGAAGCAGCCACAATATGCGCCGCTTACCAATGCCGAGATAGTCTGCGTGATCTACGCGGGTACCAAAGGCTATCTTGATAAGATCGACGTGAAAGAGGTCGGTCGCTTCGAGGCTGGTTTGCTGAAGTATTTGCGTGGCGAAGGCAAAGACGTTTTGGATTTCCTCACAAAAGAAGACCCGAAGATCAAAGGTGAGGCCGAAGAAAAGGTCAAAGCCGCTTTGGATGCATTTGCCAAAGACTTTGCGTAATTCTTTGAGATAGGAGCACCTTATGCCTAGTCTTAAGGACCTCAAAAACCGGATCGAAAGCGTGAAATCCACGCGGAAGATCACCAAAGCGATGCAGATGGTCGCTGCTGCGAAACTGCGCCGTGCGCAAGACGCAGCTGAATCTGCGCGCCCTTATACAGAACGGTTTAATGCCGTGATGGCCGGGCTTGCGTCTGGTGCGGCAGGCTCTGCCTCTGCACCAAAGCTGCTGTCGGGCACTGGCTCTGACACCGTTCACCTGCTTGTCGTCATGACGGCCGAGCGTGGGCTTTGCGGTGGCTTTAACGGCAACATTGCAAAACTTGCGCGGCAGCATGCACAAAAGCTGTTGGCTGATGGGAAGACTGTCAAAGTTCTGACCGTCGGTAAAAAAGGCCGCGATGCGATCAAACGCGATCTGGGTGATCACTTTGTTGGCCATATCGACCTGACCGAAGTGAAACGCGTTGGATATCTGGATGCCCAAGGCATCGCAAAGGATGTTCTGGGGCGTTTTGATGCCGGTGATTTCGATATCGCGACGATCTTCTTCTCGCGGTTTGAAAATGTTGTGACCCAGCATCCGACTGCTTTGCAGGTTATTCCTGCACAGTTTGAGACGGCAGATGACGCGGATACCACGCTTTATGATTATGAGCCGAGCGAAGATGCAATCCTCGCTGATCTGTTACCACGTGGCGTTTCAACCCAGATCTTTGCTGCATTGCTTGAAAATGCGGCATCTGAGCAGGGCGCGCGCCAATCTGCGATGGACAATGCGACACGTAACGCAGGTGAGATGATTGATAAGTTGACGATCGAGTATAACCGCTCGCGTCAGGCTGTGATCACCAACGAGCTGATTGAAATTATTTCGGGCGCGGAAGCGCTCTAGACCCCGGAGAAGACCATTATCGCAATGGACTCGACCGAAGGTCTGGTCCGCGGTCAAGAGGTTCGTGACACAGATGGCCCGATCACCGTGCCAGTGGGTGATGCGACGCTTGGTCGTATCATGAACGTTGTCGGTGACCCCGTTGACGAAAAAGGTGACATCGGCGAGCAAGAGCGCCGCTCAATCCACGCAGATGCGCCTGCGTTCGAGCAGCAGTCAACTGCTTCTGAGGTGCTTGAGACAGGGATCAAAGTGATCGACCTGCTGGCTCCATATGCAAAGGGCGGTAAAATCGGCCTCTTTGGTGGTGCGGGTGTGGGTAAGACAGTTCTTATTCAGGAGCTGATCAACAACATCGCCAAAGTGCACTCTGGTTACTCAGTGTTCGCGGGTGTGGGTGAGCGGACCCGTGAAGGCAACGACCTTTACTACGAATTCATTGAATCAGGCGTTATCAACGCAGATGATCTGACCAAATCAAAAGTGGCACTGGTTTATGGCCAGATGAACGAGCCTCCGGGTGCGCGTATGCGTGTTGCCTTGTCAGGTCTGACAATGGCGGAATCGTTTCGTGACAGCTCTGGTACAGATGTTCTGTTCTTTGTTGATAACATCTTCCGCTTTACGCAGGCCGGTTCTGAGGTGTCAGCGCTTCTTGGCCGTATTCCATCAGCGGTGGGCTACCAGCCAACACTGGCCACCGATATGGGCGCGATGCAAGAACGGATTACATCGACGAAGAACGGCTCGATCACGTCTGTTCAGGCGATCTATGTGCCTGCGGATGACTTGACTGACCCTGCGCCAGCCACATCCTTTGCGCACCTTGATGCGACAACGGTTTTGAACCGTGCGATCTCAGAAAAGGGCATTTACCCTGCTGTTGACCCGCTTGATTCCACATCACGTCTGCTTGATCCTGCGATTGTGGGCGAAGAGCATTACGGTGTTGCCGCTGACGTTCAGCAGATGCTGCAGCGTTACAAATCGTTGCAAGATATCATCGCGATCCTCGGGATGGATGAATTGTCTGAGGATGATAAGCTGACCGTTGCCCGCGCACGTAAGATCGAACGCTTCTTGTCACAGCCGTTTGACGTGGCTGAGGTATTCACGGGCTCTCCTGGTGTGCAGGTGCCGATCGAGGATACGATCTCATCCTTTAAAGCAGTGGTTGCTGGCGAGTATGATCACCTTCCCGAAGGTGCGTTCTACATGGTCGGTGGCATTGAAGAAGTGAAAGCCAAAGCCGAAAAAATGGCGGCAGACGCCGCTTAATCGGATTTAAGGAGTAGCCAATATGGCAAATCTACAATTCGATCTGGTCTCGCCCGAACGCCGCTTGGCGTCTTTGGCAGCATCCGAGGTGCAAATCCCGGGTGCTGATGGCGATATGACTGCGATGGCAGGCCATGCGCCGACGATCACAACATTACGCCCCGGCGTTGTGCGCGTTGTGCATGATGGCGGTGCGGATGAATATGTTGTAATCGGCGGCTTTGCCGAGATCACAGCCTCTGGCGTTTCTGTTTTGGCCGAACGCGCGCTTCCCAAAGATGAAGTGACGCAAGACAGCTTTAATGCGATGGTCGAAGACGCGAAAGCAGCCTACGCAACAGCGCAAGACACGTTTGAAAATGAGCCAGGCCCTGTTGATGACGCGGCAAAGCTGATTTCCGACATGGTCGCGATGGGCGGACATATCGGGCTGTCATCCGCAGACTGATCACGACCGCTAATTTCTAGCATTTGAATTAAAAAGGCTCCATTTGGGGCCTTTTTGATGTTTGGCAAACCAATTCATTACGTTTCCCGATTAGCTTGTGTCGCAAGCAGAGGGATAAATGCGATGATACGTTTGGATCATGCTCTGATTGGGATCGATCATGGCGATGTGATGTTGCTTTCTGATTGCGAGAATAATGGTGCCATGTGGGCTGGCACTGGCGACCGTAAAAGAAGCATGCCGATTGTTTTCTCCGCAGTCTATCGTACACCTCCAGCTGTGTCTGTGGGTTTTAGCTTGCTGGATATAGATCAAGGCACAAATATGCGCTTTGATCTTAAGCCTGAAAATATCACAACAACGGGTTTTGATATCACGCTACGGACATGGCAGGATACGAAAATCGCGCGTGCGCGTGTTGCTTGGCAGGCGATTGGTGAGCTTCATCACGAGGATGATTGGGTTCTTACTTAAGCGCGGATTGTGATGAATGCAGCTAGCCTTGGTACATGCCCTCATAAATGGGCCCAAGCGTATGATGATCAAACAAAGATGATACCGATGTGCCGTTTGAGGTGTTTAGGATCGCTTGTGCAAACATCGGTGCGGTTGGGACAATACGGATATTCTTGCAGCTCTTGACCTCTTCTGTCGGGAGGATCGTGTCTGTGATGACAAGGTTTTTCATGACAGATTTACTGACCCGCGCGACGGCAGGCTGCGATAGAACCCCATGCGTAATATAGGCGTGCACTTCTTTCGCACCATGCTCCATGAGCACTTCGGCGGCTTTGCATAATGTGCCAGCTGTATCGACGATATCATCCACGATCAGACAGGTGCGGTCTTTGACGTCACCGATGACGGTCATTTCAGCCACCTCACCGGGCTTACCGCGACGCTTATCAACGATTGAGAGCGGCGCGCCAATCCGTTGCGCCAGGTCACGCGCGCGCGCAACACCGCCAACGTCCGGTGAGACCACCATGATCTCGTCACGCTGGTCCTTGAAATGGTGCATCACATCTAGCGCATAAATCGGGCTAGCATAGAGGTTATCCACAGGGATATCAAAAAAGCCCTGGATCTGCGTGGCGTGCAAATCAAGCGTGAGGATGCGTTCAACACCAGCTTCAACAATCATATTCGCCACAAGCTTGGCTGTGATCGGCGTACGCGCTTTTGAGCGGCGATCCTGCCGTGCATAGCCGAAATAAGGGATCACAGCCGTAATGCGTGACGCAGAAGAGCGGCGGAGCGCATCTGCGATGACCAAAAGCTCCATCAGGTTGTCATTTGCGGGGTTCGAGGTGGGCTGGATAATAAACATATCCTCACCGCGCACATTCTCAAACACCTCAACAAAAATCTCACTGTCATTGAACCGCTCAACCCGCGCGTCAACAAGCGAGACGGACCGTCCGCGGTGCATTGTCATACGTTTGGCCACCTGCGCGGCAAGAGGCGAGTTCGCATTACCTGAAATCAGCTTTGGTTCGTTTAAAATGGCCATTTAAGTGTAATCCTCTGGCAGAAGGGAAATAGACAGTTATCGGAATCGATCCGTTGACACCGCCTAGCACACCGCTAGGTTTGCGCATAGTTCCGCATGATGAAAAGGCAGTGAAATGGCTCATATTGATTACTACTTTGCAACGCTCTCCCCCTTTACCTATCTGTGCGGGACCCGTCCGGCAGAGATCGCCGCACGACATGGTGCCACGCTGACCTATAAGCCGCTTGATATCATGCAGCTGTTTGCACGCACAGGCGGCGTGCCACCCAAGGATCGCCACCCAAACAGGCAAACATACCGTTTGCAAGAATTGCGCAGACGGGCCGCGTTGGCTGAGATGCCAATCCAGCAAAAGCCTGCGCATTGGCCAACCAATGGCGCGCCAGCCTCGTATGCAATTATTGCAGCCCAAGCTGCAGGCGGTGATGTGGCAGCCCTTGTGGCAGGTGTCACGCGCGCGTGCTGGGCAGAAGAGAAGAACATCGCCGAAGATGACATTATTCGTGAGTGCCTCACGCAAGCGGGATTTGATGCAGATCTTGCGGACAAGCGCATGATGAGCAGTGCAGAAACCTATGCGGCGAACCTTGAGGACGGGATTAACGCAGGTGTTTTCGGTGCGCCCTTCTTTGTTGTTGATAGTGGCGAGATGTTCTGGGGCGAGGATCGCCTTGCGGATCTTGAGGCGCATTTGTCAGGTCAGATATAAGTTTGTTTCTGGGGGCTAGCCCCCCGACAATGCGACACCTGGGGGCCAGCCCCCCAGACAAGACCACCACTGGGGGCCAGCCCCCCAGACAAGACCACCA
>CAKMZE010000072.1:10803-13871 GCA_929200295.1 uncultured Alphaproteobacteria bacterium | reverse complement strand
GTGAAAGCTGACAGGCTTTTTCTATTTGGCCCCGGTTCACAGTTGCCGCTGTGACGGGGCCTTTTTCATTTTGAACCGGCGAAATTGGCTTTGAAACTTTCGCTTTTTGTTCACTTTTTGTCAGGGGGTGTTTTGCACCCTTAAGTCGTTGTTTTCGCTTGCGCTCTTTCTGGATTGCAAATCCGTGTACACCGGTTCGATTCCGGTACTCGCCTCCATTTAATTTCAATGACTTACAGGCTGTTTTGGCGCTCTTCCGCGCCACCGCGAGCGATTTCTCAACAAAGCTCTCAACATTCTCGTTCTGTTCCTGTTCTTTTTTGCTGTGCCAAAAGTGCCCGCGCCTTCTGCCGTGACGCGCCGCTGTAGTGTGAAATCATGGCCGCAGATTTGTGCCCCGTAATCGACATGATCAATTCGTCGGACAAGCCAAGTGCCGCCAGTTCGCTGGTCGCGGTATGCCGCAAACCATGAATGTCGTAGTCCAACGCGCCAATCTCTTTGCGGATCTGACGCACTGCGTGGGACGCACCGCGATAGGTCCAAGCGCCCGTTCCTTGCTTGTTTGACAAAAGGAACAACGAGGTCTTGGGCGTCTTGGCCAGCAGTGTTTCCAGTTGGGGTGTGAACGGAAGCCAAAGTTTTTGCCCCGTCTTGTTTTGTTGGACATGAATCCCGCCGTCTTCGATGTCACTCCATTGCATTTTTAACACGTCGCCGACCCGCTGCCCTGTCCCAACGCAAAGTTCGAATAAGAGCAATTCACGCCCTGTCGCACAATCGCGATATTTTTTAATCATTGCAGGAGGCCACGCTTCCCGTGGTTTGGCCTTGCTTTTGATAAGCTGCACACCTTTGGCTGGATTATCGGAGCGCCAACCGAGGTCAATCGCGTGCTCAAATAATATGCGGATAATCTGCACACAGTAATTGGCGAAGCGCACTTTGTCCCCGTTGCGGTCACGAAGTCTGATTACGTCTTTGCGTTGCATTTTGACGGGATTGAGGTCACAAAACCGATCTCTAAAAAAACTCAAGGATTTTTACATAGTCAGATTTTGAGCGTGGCGAAAGATTTTTGAACCGATTAGAGCGACGATAGTTCTCAATCAAGACATGAAAACTCCGCTTTGAGGTGGGAGTTTCAGCGCGGCCCGATTTGGCCCTAGCCAGCTCCAAATCAAACTCAGCACTGCCATATTCCGAAAACAATCTTACAGTGTCGTAACCTCGCCTCTGAAAATACAGTTTTCCTTTTTTCAAATACACATAGGGCGGCAACGCACGTTTCATTTCTTCATCTCCACAAGGTCAAATTCGTCTCTGTTTCTCATCGTTGTGTCTCCGCTCTCTCCCAAGAAAATTTCGACGCGTTTGCCTTCGATGACGACACGGCAAACCGTCTGACCCGCCTCTTCAAAGGCTTGGACTAGCAACAAGACTCTGCGGTCTGACGAGAGTGCGGGCATGGTGACTTTCCGGACGTTTTTGATCCATCTTGCCCCACACCACTTTCGGTACGAAGCAGTGGCTTCCCACGCCTCGGCCTCAAAAGCGTACTTCGCTTAACCTTGCTTTGATTGGAGAGTTGGTGATGTCGAAAACCGAATTGGTCGTGTGCTATGCCACGTTGAACAAGCAATTTCAGCGATTGCAGCAGCAATCCCACCAACAGTCGAACAACCTGGCGGAAGTTACGCGAGTTGAACGCGACGTTGAGCGCATTCTGAAAAATGAAGAAGAGGCACGCGCAGCCTACGCGCGCCGTCTGCAGGCACGTACCGAGGCCGAAGACCGATTGGCGCGGATGCAGAAACACGATCCGGGTGTGAGTTTTTTGGGGTATGAAAGTCCGTCGCGGCGGCGATTGGGGGACATGCGACGGGCCGTAATAGAGCATACACGGGCAATGCGGGTCGCAAAAGAACGCCAAGTTTTGGCTGTCTCTGCTTCTAAACGCGCCCGAAGTCAGCTGGCTGCGATCCGCGCCCGCTTCAATCACTCGCAAGTGGCGCAAGCTGAAAAGTCCGATCCACGCGCCATTGAACTGGAATTGTCGGGTTTGCATGGTCGCATGACATTCATGCTGCAAAACTTCTCGGAAGCTGACATTGACGAAGCGGTAATTACGAACCGTGTTTCCCGGCAAGAGGCACAGGCAATCCGTCAAGCGTTTCGCACCCGACAACGTGAAGGTTTGGAGCGCTAGCGGCTGGGAGAACATCCATCGGCCCTCTCAACCAAACGGGCCCTGTGCCAAGCCTCAATATGCGCCAAATTCTCTTCGCTCATTCCGCGTGCACGACGCTCCGCAATCAAGTCCGCAAGCTGGGCTTCGGTCATGATGGTGATATCAGATTGGCTTTCGAAACTGTAGGCGTGTGTAAACATGTCGCCCTGACAATACGCTTGCTAATTCTAAAAGCGAGACATCCAAGAAGCTGTTTCTTAACGTTAAATTCATGTATCATGGGCTTCGTCCGGAGTATAAGTGAGCTATTTGCCCCAATGAATGCAGATCTAAATTGATAAAATACCTTCGCTTTTAGAAAAAGCGGGACTCCAGCGCTAAACCAAGATGAAAAAGACGCAGAACGGCGGTCGTACGCCCTGGAACAAGGGGCTGGTGGCGGGGCAAAAACGGGCATTTATGCTGGACGAAATCGCTCAGATCGAGGCTTGGCTTCTCGCACAGGAGAACTGGCACGATCTGGCGTTACTGAGCTTTGGGTTGGACACGATGTTCCGGGCCAGCGACCTTCTCAGCACATGCGTTTGGCAGGTGGCCTATCCAAACGGCGCAATCCGCACGTTGATTGCGCGCAGGCAACGCAAGACGCGCCATGTCGTCAATCCGGTGCTGTCGCCTCAGTCGCGGGATTATCTGGATCGCTGGTTGAAGTTGAGCCTCAAGCGCCCCGAGGCTTTTGTGTTTACGCGCACCAAACCCGCACAGAACAGCGCAATCAGTCGCAGCCACTACGCCGACATCATCAAAGCTTGGGCGGAGTGGCTAGGGCACGAACCGTCCGAGTTTTCCAGTCATTCTATTCGGCGTTCCAAACCCG
>CAKMZE010000072.1:10037-10793 GCA_929200295.1 uncultured Alphaproteobacteria bacterium | reverse complement strand
CATATGTATTGGGCGGGCGAGGACATCGCCCTGATCTCACGTCTATTGGGGCACAAATCAATCGCAGCCACCATCGAGTATCTGGGTATCACACAGGCCAAGGCGGAAACGGCGGCGCTGCGCCATCCAATGATGCGCGGCTTTGGCGTAAAGCAAGCAAAGCGCTAACGGCGTTATTGCCTTCTGCTGGTAGAAACCCGCGCCTTGGCTTGGGCATCAGACTGGTCAAAAGGGCTCGGTGTCAAAAGATTTTCTGTCAACCAAATTTGCCTAAATGGCTGGATTTGTTATATAATAAGGCCGTACTAATCCTTCTTATCATGACAGGCATGCGAATGACGGCTCTGGCGGCGGGTTTGGGCGCGGCTTTAGCTGGTGGTTCGGAAGAAGCCAATGCGCAAGCCACCGAGATTATGCTGCCGCATCCTGATGGGGAGATTGTAATTGATGTCACTCGCGTAGCTCTTGAGACACAATCGGAAATTCTGACGCATCTACAAGCCTGTTTAGGCGAAGGTTTCGCGTTTGCAGACGCAAATGGGAACGGGAAAATTGAAGGTGAGGAGCAGTTTGATTGGGATGATGAACGTGGACATTGTGCCGAAGTTGCTGAGCAAAATTTCAAGCAAGCAGGCCTACAAAATCGAATTGACGTTGCTAACGCTGATCAAGCGGAACTCCGCGCTCGAGTGGATGCTGCCAAAGCAGAAATGCAAGCTATCACGGACGGGGTGATCGCAGATGTCCAAAACGAAG
>CAKMZE010000072.1:7717-10027 GCA_929200295.1 uncultured Alphaproteobacteria bacterium | reverse complement strand
ATTGTGGGTCGCTCGATTTGGAGAATGTAGCCTATTGTGTTAAAATAAGAGGAATTCAATCCTATTTTAGATGAACGATACGCTCCCCGAAATCGGTGGCAATGCGCCAGAGACGCCCAGCACACGGCGGCCAGATGCAGAAGCAATTGCAGACGGTGAAGCGGCTGCAGCGGCTTTACATGATCTTGAGGCGAGCCATGCATTGGCCGAAGACCCCGAACGTCGGGCGGCTGATGTAAAAATTTGGGTGGAGAATGAATGTGACTACTTTGGCATTCAGCCCAAAGATGATCCAGTTGCGGATCAACTAACAGCGCTGTTTTGCGATCACGAATGTAAGCAACATGAGCGCGGTCGACAGGAATATGATGTCACCCAAGAAGAACCCCGCAGATTGAGCAGAATTATTGACCGTGGAATGACAATCGAAGCAGAAACAGAAACCACTGATGCACTTGATGCTGAGGTGGATGCTGAAGACGAACAGACTGTTGATGACGAAGAATTCACAGCGAATTTTGAAGCAACGGTGGAAGGCTATCGAGCCGCTGTGGAAGAATTAGACGGTCGACCGAATACTGACAAAATACAGGCATTGATTGCGGACGAAAGGGTTCCTGAGGAATACAAAGAGCAACTCCGTGCCTTCAGCCAAATCATGACGATTGCGGATCGTGTTCCGGCGGATGCGCCGATTGTGCGCCAGCGGATCAACCAGCTTGACCTGTCGCAGTGCCTGCCGGATCCAGTTGGGTTTGCGCGTAGTTTTCTTTTCGACAGTCCCGAAAGCCACCTTAGGTCTGGCGTTTCGGATGTCACTCAGGACGCCATTGCAGCAGAGCTAAGCATTGTCCGAAACGCATTTAGCGCCAAAACGGGGGGCGATCTCAACGAGATCTACAAAAGCGGCGTTGGCACCAAAATGGTGCGCGATCCGGAAACGGGGGAGCTGCGCGAAGAGGCGGTTCACCTTGAACCGGGCCAGGATGTGGAAATCCGCGACGGTCAATACATCGGCCTGAGCGATACCAATGAGCCGGTGATGAAGATCGTGGGTGAGCACAGCTACACCTCAAATCTACCGGAAAATCCAACCGATCACGACATGACTATGTACGGCATGACCACGCAGTGGATTGCAAAACTGAACGACGTGAACATGGCTGAGATGTTCTTTCCGCATTCTGTGATGGAACGGGGTGGCGGGCATATCGCGCTGAATATGCCCGATGACTTCAACCGTGCCCAACAGCTCAGCCAAGCCTTCTTTGGCGCGATGGCAGGCTATAATGGCGAGCTGCTGGATCAGACCGATCTCGACCGCATTCCCTAGCTGATGCAGTTCCAAAACGAAAAAGGCGATGCGGTGATTGGCGACGTGAACCCGGATCAGATGCGGGCAGATTACCAGCGACAGGGAATTATTGGCAAAGATGGTCATCTCGACTGGGATCGCTTTGCTGCAATGATTGAGGCCAACCGCAACGGGCTCTTCACGTCTGAACAAAACTATGGCCAAACAGCCCAAACTTAAGCCGCATAACAGGGTTATTGGGTGCTTTGCTTGGCTGAAATGGACGGGCATGGCATAATTGAGCCCGACTAATCCCAACCCCATGACTGAGCGCGGCCATTTTATGCATCCGGCTGATGATGGCACGATCATGATCAGCTTTGAGAAAGCAGGTGGGGCGGTTCCGATTGAAGCTCTATTGCCTCAAAGCGGTCGTGGTGCCGGTTTTGCGGCGTTCAAAGTCACGGATTATTTTGGTTTGGCGGATTTGGTTTTGGCGGAACCAAAGGAGTTCGCAGCGTTTTGCCGAAACGTGAACTTGGACGGTCACACCCAAGACAATCCTAAACGGGTGACGCCGCCTGCGCGGAATATGACGTACCTGAAGTTGCGTCATGGGCAGGGCCTGCATGCAGAACGAATTGCCGAGCTCTTCACCGTGGTGGCTGCTTATTGGCAGGCAAAACCCAAAACCATGGCGCTCAAACCTGGCCTTGTGGCAGGGCTTTGGCATGGCGGCATGAGCGCGGCTGACATCGTAAAGTACATCAAAGACTTCACCGATCAGAATGGAGAATTGTACGAACCAGCGGGCCGTGGCCCGGACATTATGAATGCCGTTTTTGCGACCTATCGGCGGGCCAATGGGATTGCCGAAGGCGGTATTGTCCCGATGGAACAGGTCAGCGACATGATCGATCTGTGGATGCGCGCGACGCGCAGTGTGCTGCCGGGGGCGCCCGAATTTGAGAACACAGCCCTTCACTGGGCCGATTATCGGCGCATTGGGCTGGTGG
>CAKMZE010000072.1:0-7707 GCA_929200295.1 uncultured Alphaproteobacteria bacterium | reverse complement strand
CATCTTGACCGCGTAACGGCGTTAGCCGAAAAGGCCTTTGCCATGGACGCTGGGATCACCTTCACCGATGCCGCCGCGTTCTGTGATACGCATTGGACATCGCAGAAAGTGGCACCGGCACATGTTTGGTCAGCCCGCGCGCAGCTCAAAAAGAAACGCAAGCAAGGCAAACTGAACCGCAAACGCGGGCGGCGTTAAGTGAGAGCTACCACCAGCAGGAATAGATCACCTGTTCTCGCGCTTCCAAAATGGCTTTGGCCCATTTGCGGAGTGAGGGCGTATTGGTCGAAGCCCATAGGATTGTAATTTTAGGATGTAGAAACTTACGTTTTGGACCGATCTACGTCGGTCATCGTTTCTTCGAAGGCGTCGATAAACGCCGCTGCGACTTGCGGGACGATGGCATTGCCGTAGGCGCGCAATTGCCCCACGCGGCCGGGTATCCCATCAGCCAACGGGCAAAGTTCGGGTTCAGTCGGTCGCCATTTGGTGTCCTGACACCAGATCCATTCCGGGTCGGCCCAAGGGAGACTATGGTCCAAACCTGCCGACCCAATAGGCTCTTGGTCGGAACTTTGCTGCGCTTCCCATCCTTGTGATCGCGCGATGTTGGTGTCGGCCAGCCCGCCTGCTGCGCTTGCATGGGCAAGCCGTTCCTTGGGTTGGGGCCGAGTTTTCCGCGCTTGTCGGCGTCGCCAGCACGGGGTGTTGCCCAACCCACTAGAATGATTTGATCTTGCAAGCCTATCTGACGTCCCACCTTTATCCGGTTGTTGAACTGTTCCAGCGTTTTGCATCCAGATCGGGCGGCATGCGCCATCGGTGTTCTCCATCCCGCGACTTGCTCCAAACCAGAGCCTTTGTCGAATGTGCGGCGCGCCGAGGCCCGCAACGCAGATATCTGCCGCCCCGACGGTGTAACCCGCGTTCGCAGGCTCTCTCGAACCAATGGCGTTCGCCTGCTCACTCCAGGTCATCCGATACAAGGTCGAGCCATGCAAGGGCAGCTTTTGCTGCAACTTGCTCGCCAAACACCGTTGGCGGGCGGCACTTATGAATGAGTTTGAACCAGATGGGCCAGAGATGTCGCGCGTCGTCAAAGGCCTTTTGTTGGCCCGAGTTCGAGAACGGCTGGCAGGGGCAGGACCCTGTCCAGACGGGGTGGCCATCTGGCCAACCCGCTTGGCGGAGTGCGAGCGGCCATCCTCCGATCCCGGCGAAGAAATGGCACTGGGTGTAGGGTTTGAGGTCATCAGGGGTAAGGTTACGGATATCGCGTTCATCCACATCGCCATCGGGCAGTTCACCGGCTTTGATCAAGCGGCGCAACCACGCGGCGGCGTAAGGATCGATTTCATTGTAATAGGCCGGCATCAGTATTCTGATGCCAGTAATATAGTCATGACCCGCTTGGTCACTTCAGGGTCAGCCGGATTGGGCGAGCCGTATTCCATGTTGTCGTCATAGGCATCTATTTTGAAAAACACCGTCTGGCCGTCGACTTGGACCGATCCGAACTCATGGATGCCCCAAGGATCGTTATCCTCAGTGAAATCTTCAAAGTCCCGGATCACCAGCAAAACCTGGGCCAGCGTCTTGCCCACCAGCGCGTTCACGCCTTGGGTCATCAGCACCTGCCCGCCTTCAAAGCTGCGACGGAGCTGATCGTTCAGGTCGCGGATGGCGGCTGTCTCAACTTTGTGGTCGTCAGGGCTTCCGGTCATTGGTTGGAGGTTAGTGTCACGCATAGACTATGCGGATTGTGATGCCATGGCCAGATTTGCACAATCTCGTTTGGGTCGGATCAGACATCTCGAAGCCTGCCACGCCCTAGCCCCTGTCAACGGTTTGCCCGCTTTTTCGGTCTGATTTCGAACCGAAAAAGTCTGCAACTTTTTCTGAAACCCTCCCAGCGGTTTGCCCGTTTTGACAGCGTCCTTTTGGGGCGCGGCGCGTCGTCGGTGTCTTTATCCTATAACCCAAACAAGACATGACAAACACATCCACCGGCAGCGAAAAGTCCACGCGTATCTTGTGCGATCAGCTACAAACCATCATTGACGCGCAGCCCGCATCGCTCAAAGCAGCGGTTGCCGACGAAGCCTTGGCCTATGATGATGACCCCAGGCTCCTCTTTCGCGATTTGGCGCGGTGCGGATGCGCAGGCGGAACGGTCCACAATCTGATTATGTTGCGTGACACGCATCGCTTCTTTGAGGTCTACTACGACGACATTGAAGCCCTGCGCGAAGACTGGGAGTACGGCACCGGCACGCCTTTGGACATCAATGGCGATCTCAAGAATGCCCTGGCCTGGTTTGGTTTCGAAGAAACGGCGCGCTTGATCGCCGATGCGCTTGAGATCTTGGAGTGAAGATCATTTGTGTTTCGCTTAGTCGGTCGCGCGCAGGTAATGCACGCTGCGCCCGCCGCCGACCTGGCGGATCAGGCCCAGCTCGACCAACCGAGCGAAATCATTCTTGCGCGAAGCAAGCGAACGGGTGGACATTGCCCCGTATTCCCGCTGTGTCATCGAGCCGTGGGCGTCAATGTGTTCAAGGATCAGGCGATGATGCGGCTCCAAGCGGGGCTGACCTGCGGGCAGTGATCTTTGCACGCGCTTGAGCTCATCCAGGATACCTTCGGCGAAATACTCGAGCCAGGCGCTGAACTCTGCCCCACCATTGAGATCATAGTAATCGCCCTGTTCACCGACCATCTTGAAATAGCGGCTGACATTGCGGTTGTAATATTCCTCGAACGAGAAGATCGGGAACACATCCAGTCCTGACATGCCTAAAATGCCCGTAGTCATCAGCCGGGTGGAACGGCCATTGCCATCCATAAACGGATGGATGATCACCGCTTGTTTGTGGAATATGCCTGCCAGCAGGATCGGGTCCAGCCCATTCAAATTGTCGCGCAGAAAGTCGAACATCGCATCGCACAGGTCGGGGACATCGCCGTGGTCAGGCGGCAGAAACACCGTGCTGTCGGCCACGCGCGGATCGCGGATCACCACCGGCTTTTGCCGGATATGGCCAACATCGAACGGGTTTTCCATCAACCCCTCGACGACCATGCCTTGGACGGTCTCAAGTGTGGCAGTATTCAGCTCAAAACGGCCAGCCTTCACTTGGCCCTGCACCCATTCAAGGGCGCGATTATAGTTTAATACCTCGCGCTCGGTATCACGGGCCTGAGCTGGCGCTTGTTTGAGCAGACGTTTCACATCTGTCAGTGGCAGCGGATTGCCCTCAATGCTGGTCGAGGCATGGGCCGAGAGTGCGCGCGCCGCATGGGTCAGGCGCGCCAGACGGGCGTCCGACAGGTTGCTGGCGCGGATCATGCCCAGCGTCTCGCCAATCTCGCGAATGCTGCGCAAAAGCCTTGGTCGGATGATGTAATCTGGATCGAACATATAGCCGAATACTAGCTGAATACTGGCCATTTGCAAATTAGTTTGGTGCAGATCATGCTGGTTGGGGCCGGATCAGACCTACCAAAGCCTGACACGCCCTGGCCGATGTCAACGGTTTGCCCCCTCGTGCCTCGGGTTTGCCCGTTTTGACAGCGCCCTTTGGGGGCGTAGCATTTTGGATATGTCTTATTCCTTAACCCCAACAGACATGACAAATCTCAAACCCGTAGCAATCTACACGCTTCACCCAGATGAATTGGAAAATCTCGGCTATGATATTAGCGCAATGACCCAACACCAATTTGAGCAAATTGCGCAGGGCCTGTCACGCGCATTGGACGACAATGACGTCCATATCATGTTGGATATCATTGCTGAGCATGCAGATCTCCCGGCGGCTTAATAGTTGCCTGGCTTTCTTGGTCGGAACGCCGGCCCAAAAACGCGCCCCGAAAATGTGGTGGCTTTCAACGCGGGATTTTAGATAATCCCGTTTAGGGGCAACTGGATCATAGTTGCCCCTAAATCTTTAGCCAATAGCGTGTCGCCTTGCGTTCACCAGTGCGTGACAACGCCGTTTTGATGACCAAATCACCGAGATCACGCCGCGCAGTCGCAGGAACTGTATCTGTGATGGTCATGTAATTCTTTGCGCTCAGCCCGCCTTCAAACCCGTCGGGGCCTGCGTCAAACATGCGGATAAGGGCCTTTTCTTGACGTGGGTTTATTTGGCCACGCAGTCTGTCCATCATTTTTGTCTTGGCAATCAGGTGAGTAATCATGGCAATGGAATAGGCCTGCGCGTCCAGCACAATCTGGGCAAACCATGTCAGCCACTGCGTGATCTCTAGTGATTTGTTGCTTACCTCTAACTGATCGTAATAGGCTTTGCGCCGCCCTTCGATTTGATGCGACAACGCAATGAGGCTGGGGTGTCCCAAGGCCTGTGCCAAGGTCTTTTCACATAAGGCGCGTGCGATCCGTCCGTTTCCATCCTCATAGGGGTGAATGCTAACGAAATAGAGATGCGCCAGCCCGGACTTTGTTAACGGCGGCAGGTTGCAATCTGCAAACCAGTCCAGAAAGGTCTGCATCTCATCAGGCATCCGATCGGAGGGAGGCGCTTCAAAATGCACCTTTGGCTTTTGCAACGGGCCAGAGACCACCTGCATGGCCTCCGCATGGGTGCGGTAGGTGCCAATGGATTGAATATCGGTGCGGCCATTGCAGATCATCTTGTGCCAGTTGTGCAGCTGATCATGGGTGAGCGGCGCATTATACTGTTCAAAACAATCCACCATCATTTCCGCAATACCAGCCTCGGACGGTCCTGCGCGGCGATCAGCGGTCAAGCCGAATTGACGACGCACAGAAGATTGCACTGATGCGCGATCCAGAAACTCACCTTCGATCTGAGATGTCTTGATGGCTTCTTCGCTGATCAAAGAGATTTTCAGATGCTCTTGATCCGCAACATGTAGATGTTTCCAAGCCCCCGCCAGCTCGCCCGCGCTGAGCAAGAACCTGGCTTCAAAATCTTGCAACGCCGTGGCATAAAACTGCCAATTGGGCCAGTTTGCATCCTGCCAATTCCATTTTTGCATCTGTGCCATGAGCGATAAATCTTTTATGTATCGCTCACATTATACACGTATAATGAGCGATAACAAATCTTTCTATCGCTCATATGCGACGACGGCGCAAAAGTAGTGCTGGACCAAATAATGCGCCCAATTCCAAACTGATTGCCAGAAACAACGGCAAAAGGATTTGCCGCCCCGCACCAAAGAGACCCAAGCCTTCAAATGTTGTCACCAATCGTGCCAACAGTTCTGAGTTGCCCTCATCTGCTTCGGTAAGAGAGATAATTTGATCAAGCGCAGCTTGCGCCTCAGCCACTGTCCGCTGAAACTCTGCCTCAAGCTCACGGGCAATCGGACCACACCCGCCGCGCGCACATTCCTGCCGCCAAGCAGCCTCATCCTGTGCGGCACGTTGCAGCAGGTTTTGGTGTTGTACGCGCAAAGCTTCGCGCGTTTGCGCACGGGTCGCGGCATCAGAATTGATCTCTGCGCCAAGAAGAAACGATGCAGACAGGATCGACGTTGTGGACAACACCGAAACGGGGGAGAGGACGAGGGCCACTGTAAGAGCCGTCGAACCCATGACCAACCGTCCCTGCCCATTCAGATGGAACCCGATCATCACAAAACCCGGACGCATCACATCAAGCGCCATCATCCCCATCGTAAACAGCACTTGAAACTGCGCCGCCTCGCGCCCCAACTCCCATGCGAAACTGGCGTTCAACCCGATCAATGCTGTCAGTAAAATAGCACACGCCAATGCTCCCACGACAACACGGCCATATTCTGCGATCTGTTCCAAGCGGTTGTTTTGTAGCTTTGGCACCGATTGGATCGCAGCCGTTGGCAATAGCGGCAGGGTTCTATGCGGCAGACGCATGTGACCGAGACTGGTCAGAGACCATGAGGCGCTTGCAACGTCAAAATCGATCAACCCCTGGCGTTTGAGATATTGCATCACGCGACGGACGAGGTCTGTGTCATGGGCTTGCGACACTCCAGCGTCGATCAAGGCCGTCGCAAAGTCAGATTTTAAAAATGGGTGTGAAGAGACTTTGTCTAGGGCGGTGATGAGACGAGATCCATCCAGGTCGACACCTTTGATTTGGGTGGAAAGTGTTTGTGACATATCCAATCTCCTTTTACAGCAAGCCTCGTCCGCGCAGCCAAGTGATTTGCTCCGTTGAAAACTCCGCCAAATCGCCGATCTCATCGGGTAAATAGACAGAACCCTTACGAGAACGACCCACGGATGCTTCCCAGTCGAAAATACGCGTCTTGATCCCAAGCTGTGAGAGACGGAGTTCCGCCTTGACCGCTCCCTCGCGTCCCGCATCATCGCGGTCGAAGGCGATGAGGATTGTGTCAGCGCCCAACGTGCCCACCATATTTTTGAGCTTGATAGCTTGCTGTTCAGAAAGCGCGGCACCAAAGCTGCCAACGACATTGCGCAGGCCCGCTTGATAAGCTTTGGCCACATCGAAGGGGCCTTCGGTCAGTACAATACATCCCGTCTGCGCCATCTGTTCTTTGGCGTCTTCGTGAAGGAGGAGGATTTCCTGTCCGTAAAGTTCAGCCGACTTATGGAAGCCAGGATAGAACAAGTATTTGGGTTCGGCATCGTCAGAAACGGCGCGTCCGAGATGTGAAAGAATAACGCGCTGCATGCCTCCTTCTTCGTTCTTCACCCGCGCATCTGCCACTTGAAACACAATGCGCCCTTTAAGAGGGGAGCGTCCTTGCGGCAGAAAACCAATTCCAAGCGCGTCGCACGTCGCCTCAGAAATTCCCCGTTGGGCCAGTACATCGTGGTAACCGCACATAGTGATCAAATCTTGCCGGATGGCCTCGTTGACAGGTGCATCTGCCTTGTCACAGGTCGTCACAGATTTTGTGACAGAGCGGCGTACACTATCACGGGTCTTTGTGACGGGTTGTGACAACTCGATTGACGCTTGCGCCCAACCCTGTTCCAGAATGAAACGCCCTGCTTCAAAGCAATTCCCACCTTGCAATTTTTGCACCAGTTCAAGCGCACCCCCACCTTCACCGATCGAGAAGTCAAACCAGATCCCACCTGGTCCCATATGAAAACTCGGTGTCTTTTCCTCATGAAACGGCGAATACGCCCACCAATCGTTTGGCTTGCTCTTACCTTCCGCTTTGCGCAGGCCGAGCCCTGCGAACAGTGCCTGCCAATCAATTGTAGCGCGCAGCTCATCAAGGTGTTCTGGTGTTAGTCTGATTATATCTGGGTTTTGTTTGTTCATAAATAATCGCATGGCATGAACGCGTCCAACAATTGAGGGACGGAGTTCCGCTTGAAGTCACCAATCAGCGTAGGATAGTTGTAAAATTTGCCAAATATTTGGGTTCTTTGTGCAGGTTCTGATCGATGAAAATTTAAACGGGCAAAGCCCAATCACGCCGCGTTGGCAGCAAAGCTGATCCCCACCTCAAAGCGGTTCGCAGCGTTTAATCTAGCAGAGGTGCAAAGCACGATAGTGCACAGCACGCGGGGGGCATTGCCCCCGCAAGTTTGCATGTCTGCACAAACAGCCCGGTCGCAGTGCGAACCGAGACTGATTTGCACGACATACAACTTGCCAAGAGAGGGCCCTTGGAACCCCGAAATTGAGCGATGAAAAAAGGCAATTAGTAATGTAGGTCGGAAAGCTGACTTTCGCGGCAGACGCGAAG
>CAKMZE010000071.1:11355-13872 GCA_929200295.1 uncultured Alphaproteobacteria bacterium | reverse complement strand
ATTGCGCGCGCAGGGCGTGCAATATTACCGCTAAATCGGTGAAAGGGAGAGGGTATTGGGGACGCTTGGCTGGGATGGTAGGATTCGAACCTACGATACACTGTACCAAAAACAGTTGCCTTACCACTTGGCTACATCCCAGTAGCGATGTGCTGAATACGCGGATCGCGGAAGCTGATCAAGCCCTGATGTCAATAAAATAGCCTACTTATCGTGGCAAAATGCAATGCGCGTATATGTTTTTGAGGCAGGCGTTATTTTAAATGTGCAGCGGATCAGCTTTTGCAAGGCGATCAAAGGCGATGAGGCTCTTAATCAGTGCGGGCATTTGATCCAGTGGAATCATGTTTGGCCCGTCTGAGGGGGCGTGATCAGGATCTTGGTGTGTTTCGATGAACACCGCCGCAATGCCCAAAGACACCGCGGCCCGCGCCATAACAGGGGCAAATTCACGTTGCCCACCAGAGCTGCCACCCATGCCACCGGGTTGTTGCACGCTATGGGTGGCATCCATCACCACAGGATATCTGGTGCGCGCCATTTGCGGCAGCGCCCGCATGTCCGTGACCAACGTGTTATAGCCAAATGAGCTGCCGCGTTCAGTGAGCAGGATATTGTGATTGCCAGTGCTTTCAATCTTATCGATGACGTTTGGCATATCCCATGGGGCAAGAAACTGCCCCTTTTTCACATTGATCACTGCACCTGTTTTCCCGGCAGCAAGCAAGAGATCAGTTTGACGACAGAGAAAGGCGGGGATTTGCATCACATCGCAAACCGTGGCCACCTCTGCGCATTGTGCGGGGCTGTGGATATCGGTCAGGACAGGGTAACCGACCGATTGTTTGACGGCCTCAAGCACCTTTAACCCGTCATCAAGACCTAAGCCGCGTTTGCCTGTCAGTGATGTGCGGTTTGCCTTGTCAAAGCTGCCCTTAAAGATGAGGCCAACGCCATGCGCGGCGCAGGCTTCAGAAAGCTGGCCCGCGATCATTTGCGCATGATCAACAGATTCGAGCTGGCACGGCCCGGCGATAAGCGTCAGAGGTTGGGTATTCCCAACCGTTACATCACCGATATTGATATCACGCATTATGCTGTGACCTGTTCGCGTAAGATTGACGTTGTGAGCGACACCATCAGATAAATGCCCGCAAAGATAAAGAACGCGAGGATCGAATTTTCAAACGAACGCGGGTATGTCGCCTCATCCGGGGCCACGGGCTCAACCCCAAGCGAGAGATAGCGCACCTGCCTGTTGGCCGAGATCTGGGCCGCCTCCATCTGGGTGAGAGCCTGTTGAACAAGGATTGTTTGGAAATTATAGTTTTCCTCAGCTGTGCGTAGCTCGGTGTTGCGCAGGGCAAGTGATGATCCGTCTTGGTTAGCTGAGGTCATTTCCTCTCTGATTTCATCAATAAGATTTTCAATATTCGCGATTTGATTTTCAAGTGCTGCCACCTGTGCCTGGTTCGGGCGGCGCACGCCAAGACGTTCTCTGAGTGTGAGTTGCAGCTGTTGGCGTTGCTGTTCAAGCGCAGAGATTTGTGCGGTCATTGATGCGACTTCACCAATAGGGTCGATCTGTTTGGCTTCTTCTTGTAAAAGCAACCATTTATTCAAAGCTTCCGCGCGACGTCTTTCTGCGGCTTCATAGCTTTGGCGCGCGCCTGACATTTGGTCCTCACGCAGGCGTTGCGTTAGCTGGTCAACCTGTTCCTCGGCATAACCAACCAAAGCTTTCGAAAACCGCTCAGAGGTCTCTGGATCTGCGGCGATCACCTCAAGACGCAAAATACCTTCGGTCGGATCATAAGATACCTTGACCATTTCCATATAAACATCAAAGGCTTCTTCATTGGATGAGTCAGTTTCAAGACGTTGAATACTATCAATATCGTCAGAGCTGAAATGCTCTTTAAACCCTTGCTCTTCGTCGAGACGTATCATGGCCGCACGCGACGCAAGATATGATTGGACTGTAATACTATCTTGCTGCGTGGCCATTGATGTGCCTTGAAAAAGCGTCCCTAACCCGCCGCCAGCACCGGCAGCTGCATCAGCCTGCTGAATTGTGAATTCAGAATTGGTGGCAAACATTGGGGTAGCCATAACATAGAAATACCACGCGACTGCAAATGTGGGGAGCATGACAAAGAGCCCCAAACGCGTCATAAGCAATGTCATCTTGCGGCGTCTGCGCTTCGCGAGATCCTGTTGGATTTTCATGATCTCACTGGCGCGTTTATCCGCAGGGCTGGCTTGTTCAGTGGATGGCAGTGTGTTTTTGTCCGGTACGGTTTGCGGCAATTGAACTGGCTTTGCCTCAGCATCCCCCTTTGGGGCGCTGGCGTCGGGTTTAACTGGTCCTAAGATTGAGCTTTTCTGAAAAGGATCAACGCCTGCTTCACGCAGTTGCCTGACCGCATCAAAATCAGAGCTTGGCTTTAAACCGCGCTTTTGCGCGGCACGTCGGGCCATACGCAACTGGCGACCGGTGAGCCCCTCATTTCGAAT
>CAKMZE010000071.1:0-11345 GCA_929200295.1 uncultured Alphaproteobacteria bacterium | reverse complement strand
CGTCGATATTCGTGGTGCCGATATTTAGTGCGCTTTTGGGGGTTTCTTTTGCACCAGTGGCTTTTGGCGCGTCAGATGATTGCATCGCTTGTGCAACGGCGGCCCGATTTGCGTCAGTAGCATTTGCTTGTGCTGCATCCTTAGCCTGTGGCGGCGTAGCGGCTGCGCTTTGTGCGGGCGTTTGTGTCCCGATGCGAAACTTTTGGGCTTTAGGCTTGATAGTCATAGAGCTGCTTTGCCTCATCTAAGGTGTCAAACATGTGAAAGTGTCCGTCACGCAAAACAGCGGCCGATTTTGCAAATCGTTCCAAGGTTTCTGCTTGGTGAGAGACAATGATCACTGTCGTGTTGTCCAACCGTTCACGCAGGATTTCGCCTGCTTTTGCATTGAAATCTGTATCCATCGTTTGTGGCATGCCCTCGTCAATGAGGTAGATATCAAAATCCAGTGACAGCATCAGCGCAAAATTTAAGCGCGCGCGCATACCCTGACTATACGTGCCCACAGGCATATCAAAATATTCCTTGAGGCCGCATAACCAACGGCAAAACGCCTCAATATAATCGGGGTCGAGCCCATAAAGCCGTGCAACATAACGGGTGTTTTCCTTGGCGGTGTGGCGGTTGACCAACCCCCCCATAAATCCAAGCGGGAATGAGATGCGGCACGTGCGGGTAATTGTCCCCTCATCAGGCTTTTCCAGCCCAGCCATCATATTGATCAGCGTTGTTTTACCTGTGCCATTTGGCGCGAGAATACCCAAAGAGTGCCCAATATCGACACGAAAAGACGCCTGATCAAGAATGACCTTGCGTTGCTTGCCCGTCCAATAAGACTTGCTCACATTTTCAAATTCTAACATTCACAGTGCCTAACACCTTACCGGTCAACCTAATTTGGATGCCGCATATAGTATCGGCATTAAGCCAACAGCCCTTACAGGCCGTTACCATTTATCCATCTCGCATGGGATAGATTAAAAAAACAGCATAATTATGGTAAACACGATGAAGATTTCGCGAGTGTGGCGTGTTTTAGCCGTTTTGTTTCTCCACGCCGGTGAGTTTGCCCGCAATAATTGAAACAATTGCTGCTGCAAAGCTAAACAGCGCACCCATCTTTGCCGCGTCTTGAACCGGCACATCGCCCAGCATTGTGGTGCCATCAAAGGCGACAGCCGCAATAAAGAGCGAGACGGTAAAGCCAATCGCCGCGACGCAGCCGATCACAAAAAGATCAACAATACGCATGCCTTGCGGCAGGCCAAGCCCCATAACGCGCGCGGCAAACCAGCCAAAGAGAAGCACTCCAAATGGTTTCCCGATGAGCAAGCCCGCAAGCACCAACCATGTAGGTGACCCAATGGATGAAAACTCGACCCCGGCATTTAACAGTCCAAAGAAGAAGAGCACAATTTCAACCGGATGCTTGAGCAAATGTTCGGTGTGATTGAGCAAATCAGTGAGATATTTCTCGGCATCAGAGAAAATACCAAAGGCGCGATCCGCATGGGGCAGCGTTGGCACAATCGGCAAAAGCCCTAATGCAGGGTGGATGCCAGCCTCTTGAAACCCGTACCAGCTCAAACAGCCAGCAATGAGGTATGGCCAGAACGACAGCTTTTTGCGCACCCATGTTGAAACCGGGCGCAATTCATTGCCACGGTCCATTTGCCGCGGCAGGCGGTTGAACAGATAAAAGACCGCAATCGCAGCACCGACAGAAAGCAACAGCCATTCTGGTGCAAGCTCGCCCGATGGGTAAAAGATCGCAAGGATAATAAGCCCAGCCGCATCATCGGCAATCGCCAAGAGCAAAAGGAAACGCACCGCAGGGTGGCCCGCACCAAACACGATGCGCCCTACTAGATAGGAAAACGCGATGTCAGTCGCTGTTGGGATCGCCCAGCCTTTGGCAACGGCGTCATAGGTCTCGGAGCCCAAGAAATACGCCAGACCGAGGTAGACGGAGATCGGGCCAACCATGCCGCCTAATGTGGCGACCAAGGGGGTTGCGGCTTTCTTACCGCGTAGCGATCCATTTTCGAGGATGATGGCTTCCCATACTTCTTTTGCTGCGATGGCAAAGAAAAACGCCATCAGCACATCATTGATCAAATAATGTAGGGTGAGTGTCCGGTATTCCACCTGACCTGCCGCATCATAATGCGCATGCCCGATAAAGGCATGGTCCGCGATCACGAAGTCAACAAAATGATGGTAGCTATCTGGATTTGTGTTTGCCCAAAACAATGCAATAATTGCCCCAATAATAAGAAGCAAAGAATAGTTGGTCAGAAAATTCCAGACGCGGTACATAGAATTGAATCCCCTCAAAAGCCTTTGAGTGGGTTAGCGCAAAGTTAACACGACGACAACATCTCCTCACGCGGATGTTGACGAATAGGTATGTAGACCCGATGAGCCAGTCTTTGGATGAGATGCGAACTTGCAATATATGTGCTGCGAAATTCGCGGAAACAAAGACGCGGCATCAGCCAAGACCTGTGATTTGGTTTCAACCGGGCGCGCGGTTATTGATTGCGGGGCAGGCGCCGGGTGCGCGAGTACATGCAAGTGGTGTGCCCTTTGATGACCCATCTGGGGATCGTTTGCGAGACTGGCTGGGGATATCGCGGGATGTGTTTTATGACCGCTCGCGGGTTGCGATCTTGCCGATGGCGTTTTGCTTTCCGGGGTATGATGCAAAAGGTTCAGATTTACCGCCGCCAAAAATCTGCGCGCAAACATGGCGGGATGCGGCGATGCAAAGCATCGGTGACGTGCCATTGACCCTGACCATCGGTGGCTACGCGCAGGCCTGGCATATGAACGGGAAAATGTCAGTGACGGAGCGTGTCGCACGCTGGCGCGACACGGCGCCAGCGCTTTTCCCGCTGCCGCATCCGTCATGGCGCAATACGGGCTGGTTGAAAAAGCATCCGTGGTTTAATGCAGAGCTTTTACCAGCGCTGCGCGCGCGGGTGCAGGAGGTTCTGAAATGACAGATTTGGATCAGGCGCATGCCGCCATGATGGGAGCCCCAGAGGATGATGTCGCGCGCCTGCGGTTTTATGAACGTCTGGCGGATACAGAGCTCTTTATTTTGCTTAGCGGTGAGCCAGAGGGTGATCAGATCACCCCTGAGGTTTTTGAAATTACCGACCAACCTTTTGTATTGGTGTTTGATCGCGAAGAGCGGCTCTCTGAATTTGTGGGCCGCGTTGCGCCCTATGCGGGGCTATCAGGGCGCGGTTTGGCGCAAATGCTGGCGGGGCAAAATATCGGCTTGGCGGTGAACCTTCAGGTCGCACCGTCCGAGATGTTGATCCCCGCAGATGGTGTGGATTGGCTGGTGCAAACGCTGGGGCATACCCCTGAGGAAACCCAAGGTCGCTTGGCCGAACTTTCAGCCCCAAAAGGCCTACCAGAGCCTGTCGTGCAAGGCTTGGATCGCAAGCTCGCCCTTGCGGCGGGTATGGCGCAATCGGCATATTTAGCCGAGGCAACCTATGACACAGGCGCAAAGGGCCATGTCTTGGCCTTTGTGGATGCTTTGCCCGATGCCCAGTCTGCATTGGCAAATGCAGCGGGTGAGGCACTGACCTTTTCAGGGATAGATGCGGGTATCATTGATGTAATGTTTATCGCCGCCGCTGATCCGATTGCCGCGCGGTTTGCGCGTGTTGGTTTGCGGTTTGATCTGCCAAAGATCACAGCGCCGCAAGCGCCTGTGGCACCGGGAAGCGACCCTACGAAACCCCCGCGCTTAAAATAAGCGCAATGTGAACTTTCGCCAGCTTGCGTTAGAGGTGTGATAAGTCCAGAGTAAACCTGTATTAGCGCCAAAAGGAATCGCAGGTGTCCATCTCGGTTGAAACCTTCTTTCTCGACCCTGCGACAGAGGGGACGCTACAAGCCCGCATTCAACAGATCGTGGCCCAAGGGATTTTAGCAGGGCGATTTCGACCGGGCGAACGGCTGCCATCGTCGCGTAAGCTTGCCGATCATTTGGGCGTCAGCCGGATCACAGTGACGCTTGCCTATACCGAATTGGTGGCTGATGATTATCTGACGGCCAAAGGCCGCTCTGGCTATTTTGTGTCACAAAATGCGCCTGAGCCGCCGGCCTTTCCCGCGCAATCCTCGGGTGTTGGCACCGTGGATTGGACCCGCGCAATAGGGCAGAAATTTAGCCCGGCACTTGGGATGGAGAAACCGGCCGATTGGGCGAGCTATAAATACCCCTTTATCTACGGACAGACTGATCCCACGCTCTTTGACAGCGCGAATTGGCGTTTATGTGCGTTGCAAGCGCTGGGAAGGCGGGATTTTGCAGCGCTGACCTCGGATTATTACGATGGGGATGACCCAAAGCTGGTTGAATTTATCGCGCGCCAAACCTTGCCACGGCGTGGGATTCTCGCGGGCCCACAAGAGATATTAGTGACGATGGGCGCGCAAAACGCGCTTTGGCTGACGACCCAGATTTTACTCGGCGGTGGCCGTCGCGCCGCGATCGAAGACCCATGCTATCCCGCGCTGCGTACGATCTTGCGGCAATCACAGTGCCAGCTGACACCTGTGCCGATTGATGCGGATGGGCTGCCGCCAGATGCATTACCCCGCAATACCGACGTGGTTTTCACGACGCCAAGCCATCAATGCCCGACAGCTGCGACAATGCCCCTAAGCCGCCGGAAAAACCTGCTCTCCAAAGCGGAAGAGGATAACTTCCTGATCGTTGAGGATGACTATGAATTTGAGATGTCATTTTTGAAATCACCATCCCCCTCGCTGAAATCCTTGGATCAAAATGGGCGGGTTATCTATGTGGGCTCCTTTTCAAAATCGCTCTTTCCGGGGTTGCGTTTGGGATATCTTGTCGGGCCTGCCCCGTTTATCCGCGAGGCGCGCGCGCTGCGTGCCTCTGTACTGCGGCACCCGCCGGGGCATATTCAGCGCACGGTGAGCTATTATCTGTCCCTTGGTCATTATGACGCGTTGGTGCGTCGGATGGGACGCGCCTATCATGCAAGGCGCAAAGTGATTGACCAAGCGATTGCCGATCATGGCCTGCGCGTCGCGGGGCAGGGCACCTATGGCGGATCATCAGTGTGGCTGCGCGCCCCTGATGATGTGGATACAACTACGCTCGCCGCGCATTTGCGCGATCAAAGCGTGCTGATCGAACCCGGTGCGCCGTTCTTTGCTCATGAAGCCGCATCGCGCGCCTATTACCGGCTTGCGTATTCATCCATTTCCGAAGGCCGAATCCCCGAAGGGATCAATAGGGTGGCGGCTGCAATTCAGCAGATCCGTTCGGGTTAATGCGTCGCCTATGCATTTTTGATGCATTGTGATATGTTTTTGAGACCAAATGTCTCAACAGAACGCTCTGGTTATAAGGTGCTCGCCTGACTGGACCTATTGAATGCCTTGACCAAATCTTAGTGTCGCGCCAATAGCTGCACCATCATAACAGCCACGCCTTGATTTCATGCAAAAGGGATATCACCCATGAAGATGACGACCGAAGAAGCCTTCGTCAAAACACTCCAAGCCCATGGCATCCGCCATGCCTTTGGTATCATTGGTTCTGCCATGATGCCGATTTCTGACATTTTCCCGGCTGCCGGGATCAAATTCTGGGATTGCGCCCATGAGGGATCCGCAGGGTTCATGTCAGATGGCTACACCCGTGCCACCGGCGAAATGTCGATGATGATCGCGCAAAACGGTCCGGGCATCACAAACTTTGTGACAGCCGTGAAAACAGCCTATTGGAACCACACACCAGTTTTGCTGGTCACGCCTCAGGCTGCGAATAAAACAATCGGCCAAGGCGGGTTCCAAGAGATGGAACAGATGAACCTTTTTGCGGATTGCGTTGCTTACCAAGAAGAAGTGCGCGACCCATCGCGTATCTGCGAGGTTCTGGCCCGCGTGATCGCAAAAGCGCACCGTTTGTCTGGTCCTGCACAGATCAACATCCCACGTGATTTCTGGACACAGGTTGTCGATATCGAAATCCCAAGCGCAGTTGATTTCGAAGTGTCACCGGGTGGCGAAAACTCTGTCGCAAAAGCAGCCGAGCTGCTGTCATCTGCAAAATTCCCAGTGATCCTGAACGGTGCTGGCGTTGTGCTCTCCGCTGGCGGCATCGAGGCGTCAAAGACATTGGCAGAGGCTCTCGATGCGCCTGTATGTGTCGGCTATCAGCATAATGATGCGTTCCCAGGATCGCACCCGCTCTTTGCTGGGCCATTGGGCTATAACGGATCAAAGGCAGGCATGGAGCTGATTGCAAAGGCAGATGTCGTCTTGGCATTGGGCACGCGCTTGAACCCATTCTCAACCCTGCCGGGCTACGGCATTGATTACTGGCCAACGGATGCCAAAATCATTCAGGTTGATATCAACCCTGATCGCATTGGCCTGACCAAGAAGGTCACAGTGGGTATCGTGGGCGATGCTGCGAAGGTTGCCAAAGGTATCGCAGCACAGCTGGCGGATGGCGCTGGTGACGCAGGCCGCGACGCACGCAAAGCAATGATTGCTGATACAAAGTCAAAGTGGAAGCAAGAGCTGTCCTCAATGGATCACGAAGACGATGATCCGGGCACCACATGGAACCAGCGCGCACGCGCGGACAAGCCTGATTGGATGTCACCACGTATGGCGTGGCGCGCTATTCAGTCAGCTTTGCCACGCGAAGCGATCATTTCATCTGACATTGGGAATAACTGTGCCATCGGCAATGCTTACCCAGACTTTGAAGAGGGGCGTAAATATCTCGCGCCGGGTCTGTTTGGGCCATGCGGATACGGTCTGCCATCTATCGTTGGCGCAAAGATCGGTCAGCCCGATGTGCCTGTTGTTGGTTTTGCAGGCGACGGTGCCTTTGGTATCGCTGTGAACGAACTGACGGCGATTGGCCGTGGCGATTGGCCTGCAATCACGCAGATCGTTTTCCGCAACTACCAATGGGGCGCGGAAAAGCGGAACTCAACACTTTGGTTCGATGACAACTTTGTTGGCACAGAGCTGGACACGCAGGTGTCATATGCGGGCATCGCAAATGCGTGTGGCCTAAAAGGTGTCGTTGCGCGGACAATGGACGAGCTGACAGACATCCTGAACACAGCAATCAAAGAGCAGATGGAAGACGGTGTCACCACGCTGATCGAAGTGATGCTGAACCAAGAGCTCGGCGAGCCTTTCCGCCGTGATGCGATGAAGAAGCCTGTGCGCGTTGCGGGTATCGATGCCTCTGACATGGCTGCTGAGTAATCAGTGCCATTTGATCTTAGTCTCGGGCATCTGGTTGCACTTAGCATTGCTTTGCTTTGTGCGGCCTATGTCCGGGGCTACTCTGGGTTTGGATTCTCAGCGATTTTCATCGCTTTTGCAGCTTTGCTGACAAACCCGCTTCCGCTTATTCCGGTGGTCTTTGCATGCGAAATGCTGATGACAGTTTTCCAAGCGCGCGGCATCCGTGGCCATATCGATTGGCGGCGTGTGCTTTCGCTTTTGGCGGGCGCGGCGCTTGTCTTGCCATTCTCTGTTTGGGCGATCCTTTCTCTCGAGGCAGAAAGCGTCAGGTTGACGGTCTCACTCATCGTGTTGGCGATGTCGCTGGTGCTTTTGACGGGCTGGACGTTGACCCGCGTGATCGGCACGCCCGGTCACATCGGCGTTGGGATGGTCTCGGGCCTGTGCAATTCTGCGGGGATCGGCGGGCTGCCCGTTGCGGCCTTTATGACCGCGCAGCCTATTCCAGCCGCAAGATTTCGCGCCACGATGATTGTCTATCTCACCGGGGTCGATTTGATCACGATGCCGCTCCTTTGGACCGGCGGTCTGGTCACATGGGAGACGGCGCTGGGCGTGGTCTTTGCCTTTCCGCTGCTTGGTTTGGGTGTTTGGCTTGGCGGGCGTCAGTTTCTCGCAGCCTCGCCCAGCACGTTCCGGCGCTTTGCCGTTTTCTTGCTTTTGACCCTGTCATCTTTGGGTCTTTTGCGCGTCATCATATGAGGGTCTCATGACATCTCCGTTTTTATCTAGCCAGGCACCGGTCTGCCCACAAAACCTGATTGATCTGGCTTTAGGCTTTGCGCCACCGCGCGTGGCGATCGCACGAGCTGGTGCGGCGTTGCCGATGCAGGCAGCTTATGAAGCCACACAGGCGGGTCTGATGACCCCGGTTTTCGTAGGTGAAAAGATGATGATCCAAGCACAAGCCGATGAGCTCGCATGGGATATCTCTGGCTATGCGTTGCATGACACCAATGGCGAGGAAGAGGCTGGCATGACTGCCGCACGGCTTTGTGGTGAGGGGGCCGCAGATGTGCTGATGAAGGGGCAGCTGCATACGGATGTTTTTATGAAATCAGCCGTCGCCCGCGACAATGGCCTGCGCACAGGTGAGCGGTTTGTGCACATCTTCCATATCTCGCATCCCAATGGCGGCAAGCCGCTTTTGCTGTCTGATGCGGCCGTCAATGTCGCGCCCGATCTGAAAACCCGGCAGACGGCGATTGTTGAGATTGTGGATCTCATGCAGCGCTTGGGCGCTGACAAACCCAAACTCGCGATTTTATCAGCGACCGAAAGCGCGATACCTTCGGTTCCGTCCTCAATGGAGGGCAAGGAGCTTGCTGAATGGGCGCGGGAAAATGTCAAAAACGCTGAGGTCTCAGGCCCGTTGGCGCTTGATCTGATCCTCTCAATGGAGGCGGTCAAGACCAAGGGGCTTATGGATGACCCTGTCGCTGGGCAAGCCGATGCGATCATTGTACCTGATATTGTCTCTGGAAATGCGCTGTTTAAATCGCTTGTTTATGTGGCTGGCGGCTGTGCTGCGGGGCTTGTCACTGGGGCCAAGGTGCCTATTTTGCTGACCTCGCGCGCGGATCCTGCGGCGGCGCGCATGGCCTCTGCTGCATTGGCGTCGATCCGCTGCGGGTTACCAAAATGAGCCTAATTATTCCGCGACCCAAAAGGCGTATGGCTTAATGGAGACAGTGCTGGCCTTTGTTGCGTTGACGCAAATGCAATTTTTATTGCTCGTCTGCGCGACGTTTGCGGCTGGCATTGTACGCGGCTTTTCCGGCTTTGCTTTATCTGCGATTATCATGGCCTCGGCCGCGCCATTCATCCCCCCCGTACAACTGCTTCCGATCTGTTTCTGGATGGAGTTTTGCGCCAGCATTTTGATGGCACGGGGCGGTTGGCGCGAGGCGGATCGCCGCGTTGTGATGGGGCTGGTGATAGGCTCGGCGGTTGGAACACCCATTGGATTGTTTTTAACAACGTCAATTCCTGTCGCAACATCGCAATTCGTTGTGCTGGTGCTTGTGATCGTGCTGGCGCTTATCTTATTGGCAAAAATCCGCATTCGGTTTCTGGCGACACGACCGGGGCTTTATCTGTCTGGTTTGACGGCTGGGGTTGTCACGGGCCTGTCTTATATGGGCGGTATGGTTGTGGCGGTTTATGTACTGTCCCAAGATACGGACGCACGGAAAATCCGCGGATCACTGGCGCTGTTTTTGTTTGTCTCTCTTGCGACATCGATCCTCTATCTGACTTATTTTGAGGTGATGACCCAAACGGCCATGAAACGTGCTGTGGTTTTTGCTGTCCCGACATTCTTAGGGGTTTTCATCGGTCAGAAATTGTTTGTGCCACGGCTTGAACCATATTACCGACCATTTTGCCTCTCACTCTTGACCGCGCTTGGATTGGCAGGGCTGGTCCCTCTGTCTTTGTCCTGAAAGGAAAGCTTACGTCCCTCGATCAACCCGATCTTGATCTGTCTCCCAAAGTCTCGGATGAGGTGCGCAAGACCACCTGTTATATGTGCGCCTGCCGTTGCGGCATTAATGTGCATATGAAGGATGGGAAGGTTGCCTATATTGAGGGGAACAAAGACCACCCTGTGAACCAAGGTGTGCTTTGCGCCAAAGGGTCCGCTGGCATTATGCAGCATAACGCGCCATCGCGCCTGAAGGCCCCGCTCAAGCGGGTTGGCTCGCGCGGGTCAGGCGAGTTTGAAGAGATCTCATGGGATGAGGCACTGGACATCGCCAAGAATACCCTCGCGCCGCTGCGCGCCGAAGCCCCTGAAAAGCTCGCGTTTTTTACCGGGCGTGATCAGTCGCAATCATTCACGTCTTTCTGGGCGCAAGGGTTTGGCACGCCAAACTATGCGGCACATGGTGGGTTCTGTTCCGTTAATATGGCGGCGGCAGGTATCTACACAATGGGCGGCGCTTTTTGGGAATTTGGCCAGCCGGATTGGGATCACACAAAGATGCTGATGATCTTTGGCGTGGCCGAGGATCATGACAGCAACCCGATCAAAATGGGCATCGGGCGCGCAAAAGCACGCGGTGCAAAGATCATCGGGGTGAACCCGATCCGCACAGGCTATAACGCGGTGGCCGATAAATGGGTTGGCATCACGCCGGGCACGGATGGCCTGTATATCCTGTCGATGATCCATGTGCTGATGAAGGCAGGGCGGATCGATCTTGATTACTTGGCGCGGTTTACCAATGCCTCTGTCTTGCTGGACGCTGATCCAAAATCAGAGACGCATGGTCTGTTCTTACGCGGCAAGGATGGCCAACCCTTGGTGATTGACCGCCGCACGGGCAAAACAGCGGCGTGGAACGGGCAAGGTGTTGAGCCTGATCTGTCAGCGACACTGACAGTAAAGGGGGTCACGCACCGCCCCGTCTTCCATCACATGGCAGATAAATACCTGTCTGAGGATTATGCGCCAGAGGCCGTCGCCGAACGGGTTGGCATCCCCGCAAAAGAGATCCGCGCAATGGCCGCAGAGCTGGCGCGCGTGGCCTTTGATGAGGAAATCCGTCTTGATCGTTCTTGGACAGATTTCCGGGGCAAGACGCATGACCAGATGATTGGCCGCCCCGTGTCATTCCACGCAATGCGCGGAATTTCGGCGCATTCCAACGGGTTCCAAACTTGCCGCGCTTTGCATGTGCTTCAGATCATCTTGGGCTCTGTTGAAACGCCCGGTGGCATGCGGTTTAAGCCGCCCTATCCAAAGCCAGCCACAGCGCATCCTAAGCCACATGGCAAGGTGACGCCCGGCGCGGCCCTTGATGGCCCGCATTTGGGGTATGTGCAGGGGCCAGAAGACCTGCTCTTGCAGGATGACGGAACGCCAAAGCGGATCGACAAGGCCTATACATGGGAAAACCCAATGTCTGCGCATGGGTTGATGCATATGGTGATCTCAAACGCTCATGCGGGCGTGCCCTATAAGATCGATACGCTCTTTATGTATATGGCGAATATGTCGTGGAATT
>CAKMZE010000070.1:4453-13980 GCA_929200295.1 uncultured Alphaproteobacteria bacterium | reverse complement strand
ATCCCGGGGGTCTGGGGGCTGGCCCCCAGTGGTGGTCTTGTCTGGGGGCTGGCCCTCAGCATGATTTTCGTCTTGGGTCTGCCTTCAAGGCACGACACATACGCTCTTTGCACAAAAACAAAACGCGGCCCCCATCAAAGAAGGGGACCGCGTTTCACCTGGTACGTCTTGGGAACGTCACGGGGAACTTAGGGCTCGTGCAAGGCCTCGCGCGAGCGGTAGAGCGGCTTTGTCAGATAAGACAGGATAGTCTTTTCACCAGTATGAAGCTCAACTGTCGCCTGTAATCCAGGGCGGATCTCGATATGTTGCTGTCTTTGATCCAGATGATCCATGTTCACTTTAAGCGTCACTTTATAATGCGCATCATCATCGGCGCGGCGCTCATCTTTAAACGTATCAGCCGAGATAAACTGCACCTCAGCCTCAAGACTGCCATAGATCGTATAATCGTAGGCGGTAAATTTGATTGTCGCCATTTGACCGGGGATCACATTGGCGATGTCCTGCGGCTTCACCTGCGCTTCTACGAATAGCTCATCATCCAAGGGCGTGATCTGAGCAATCTCTTCTCCGGGGCGCACAACCCCGCCAATCGTTGTGATTGACAGATTATTCACAATGCCGCGCATTGGTGAGGTGATCACAGTCCGCGACAGCTGGTCATTTGCGGCACGCAAATTTTGTTTTAATGTTGCAAGCTCTTGCAGGGTTTCTGAATATTGCGCGGCGCGCTCAAGCTCAGCGCCTGTGACAATCTCATTATACTTGATCTCAGCATCGGCGTGGCGTTTGCGTGCGGCCGTCACCTCGATCAAGGCCACGATATCACGGGCGAGCATGTCTTCCATCAGGTCCAGCTCGCGGCGGGTTTCAACACGTACAGCCTCTGCCCCAGACACTTTGGTCTGATAGTCTGACTGGCGCGCGGCCAATAACGCACGCTCCGAGGCCACGATATGCGGGCTGCGCAAAATCGTCTCGGTCGATACATCAAAATCAAATGCGCCTTCTAATTCCGCCTCAAGACGGATCCGGCGCACATCTGCCGCAAGTATCTGATCATCAAGATCATCCACAGCGGCCGCAAAATTAGTACCACGCAGACGTGCAATCACATCGCCTTGGTTCACCTCATCGCCTTCAGAGACCAAGAGCTCGGCAAGGATACCGCCTTCAAGGTTTTGAATAATCTGCGGACGTGACGCTGAAACGACCTCGCCCTGCGCGCGCACAATCTCATCCACCCAAGCGAATTTTGCCCATGTGATGAAAACAAGCACCGTCGCCCCCACCAGCCAAATGACCAGCGATGATCCACGCATTTCACCCGAAAACTCTGTATCAACAGTTGCCATCAGCTTGCTTTCTTTTTCTTAAGATGTGCGAGCACATCGTCACGCGCACCATCAACCGTCAGACGGCCATTTTGCAAAATCACAGTCCGCTCGGTCAGCTTGAGGATCGGCACGCGGTGGGTCGCGATGATCGCGGTGCGATCCGCAAGCCATGTCTCAAGCCGTGAAACAAGCGTTGTTTCAAGCGTTTGATCTAGTGCTGCTGTGGGTTCATCCAACAAGCAGACTTTCGGATCTTGCAGCCACAGCCGCGCCCAGCCAATAGATTGGCGCTGCCCGATCGAAAGCCCCTCACCACCATCGCGGATCTCAAGATCGAGACCACGGGGGTGATTGCGCACAAACGGACCGAGACCTGCAAAATCAAGCGCATTGAGCAAACGTTCATCATCACGTTCAAGCAATGTCAGGTTCAGGTTCTCGCGCAATGTACCCGCAAAAAGCCGCACCTCTTGGCTGAGATAACCAATGCCACGGCGCAGATCGCGTGCCATCACTTGGCCCATATCAACACCATCAATTAAGATACGCCCCGATGTCGGGCGGTGCAGACCAGACAGCACCTTCAGCAATGTCGATTTGCCAGACCCATTTGTGCCCAACACGGCGATCTTTTGGCCGGGCTCGATTGTCAGCGATGGAATATCAATCGTCTGCCCGCTTTCTTCGTCATAAGCATAAGACACTTCACGCAGCTCAAACCCACCTTTGAGCGTTTCGCGGCGCAAATACTTGCGCCCCTCTTCCATGTCTTGGGGGGCATCAGCAATAGCATCAAGCGCATCAAGTGCGGCTTTGACATTCGCCCAGCGGGCCAAGGTCGCGGCAAGCTGTGTCAACGGCCCCAATGTCCGCGAGGTTAAAATACCGACGGCAATGATCGTTCCAACAGTGAACGCCCCTTGGAACACCATAAACGTACCCACAACCACGGCCGCCACATAGGTAGCCTGCTGCACACCTTGGCTCCAGAATGTGAGGGTCGTTGACAGCTTACGCTGCTCAGAGGTCGCGATAGAAGATAATGCAGAAAGCTCACCCCAGATGCGGCGGAAACGTTCCTCACCACGCTGGGCTTTGATCGTATCGGCGTCATAGATGGCCTCATGCAGCAAGCGGCTCGACTTTGTCGAGGCGCCTTGCGTGGCCATTGTCAGCTCCATCATCTTCTTTTGCATAAAAAATGACGGCAAGACCATCAGGATACCACCAGCAAAGAGGACCCAAACAACGTTGCCGCCAATTGACGCAACAAGCGCCAGAAACAGCACGATGAAGGGGAGGTCTGTCAACGTGCCGATCGTAGAAGCGGTAAAAAATTCGCGGATCGCGGAAAACTCGCGCACCGCAGCAAAGGTGCCAGAGGGCGTTTGGCCCGGCAACCCCGCTTGCATGCCCAAGAGCCGATCCATCAAAAGTGTCTGAATACGCAATTCAATCTTACGCCCTGCACTATCCATCAATCGCGCACGCGCAATGCGCAAAAACGCTTCAAGCAACATAGCAAGCCCTGCGCCAACGGCCAGAACCCAAAGTGTCGCGGTGGATTGATGCGGGATAACGCGATCATAGACTTGCAAACTAAAGAGCGCGACTGCCACGGCCAAAAGGTTGGCTACGAATGACCCGAGTGCCACCTCAAGCATGATCTTGCGGAATTTGACGATCTCGCCCCAGAACCAATGTGTCTTCTTCGCAGCCGTTGCATGGCGGCGGTTCAGTTCCTGAACTTCCACATCAGCGCGGATCAGTTTGCCAGTATAAACGCTGAGAAACTCAACCATTTCCACATCGGCTTGGTTATTCGCACAGGTCGTGTCGTAAACCGTCAGCGTGCTTCCGCTTTGCTCAAGAACCAGCACCATTTGACCTGATGTCATCTCAGCAAGCGCAGGCCAGTTGCTTGACTGTGGGAGCTTCTCGCTGAGCACATTCGCGACAAGGCCGATCTTTGACAGCGCTTGCGCAATCGCAACGCTTGAGAAATCCTCGCCACTGTCAGCCGTTAAACGCTCGATCAGATCGGTGCGCTGTAAATCCACACCGAGGATGCTTGCATATGTTGATGCCAGCTCAGCCCGTGCAATCGCCTTTTCAGAAAACCGTGGGGCCGCCTCGGGGAAAACAAAGTTCCTTTGATCACCGACAAACCCTTTGACCGGATCAAACTCGGGCTTATTGGCGACATCCGCGGGCACTTTCACGGGTGCGATCCGCGTGAGCTTCGCACCACGTGTCATATTAATGTCGAAGGCCAGAACTGGTCCACTCATATCTGTTCTCCGTTAACCAAAGCGCCCAATAAAGCCGCGATCTGAAGTTCGATCCGCGCGATCTCATATGCGAGACTGACCGCGTCGCGCTCAGTGCGGACCTTCGTTTCAAAAATGCTCACAACATCAGGCACAGCACGGTGACCTGATTTTTGTTGTGCAGCGAAGATTTCATAGTTTGCGGCTGCTTGATCTGCGAGGGTCTGCGCTTGTGCGTTCTGACGCTTAAGCGATGCCAATTGCCCTTCGAGCGAGCGCAATAGACGATTTGCATCTTCTTGCACCTGCCCAATACGCGCAGTTGCCGCAGCTTGTTGCTGCTCTAACGCCTTGAGCGATGCGCCCGTTCCAAAGCCAAATCCATTTGGAGCCCCAACAGTAAGCCCACCAGACGAGCCTTCTGAACCCACAACACCTGATGCCGTGATTCCCGGCAAAAACCCTGCGCGTGCCGCCACGGCCTCGGCCATTGTACGCTCTGCCTCGGCTTCGGCCTTCATCACGGTCAAGGGTTGCGCAGACACTGCACTGCTCGACACGCTTGAAAGCCCCGATATACCTGAAAGCGGAATAGCTGACATCGCCTCTAATTCGGCAAGAGCTGCCTGCGCTGCCTCTTGATCAGAGGCCATATCAGACTGCATTTGGTTCAATTTCTGCTGCACAATTTGCAGATCAACACGCGCGCTTACACCGCCGCGGACCCGTTCCGTCATCACATACTCAAAATGCCGCATCCGCTCCATCGCGGCGCGATTAACCTCAGCACGTTTGCGCGCTTGCTCTGATGTCAGATAGAGAGAGAGCGCTGAAAAAACCCGTGTATTCGTATCTTGGGCAAGCGCAACGGCCGCGACCTCAACATCTGCTGCCGCATATTCACGCTCGGCCTTTTTGCGGCCATTGTCGAAAATCACTTGCTCAATCACCATTGAAGTGACGAGATCGCCCAATGACGACAGCGACAGTGATGGCCCCAAGGTCGGCAACCAGTTGCTCGATTGCGCCTCTGCCCGCAGTGTTGCGGCACGCAAATCGGCCTCGGCGGCGCGGCTATTGGCTGCCAAGACTGCATTGGCCACTTCAGCAAAAGCGCCATCAGTCAGCACAGAGCGGCGCGCCAATAGGTCTTCGATCAATTGTGATTTTTCGCCAGTAATCTGCTGGCTATCCAGCGCAGCCGCCGGCTGCGTAACAGCCGCGTCATCTGCAGCAAAAGATGAGGTTGCAGATCGTGCAACATCACCCAAACCGCCAGAACAGGCGGATGCAAATACCATCGCATACATCGCTGCTATTGGTTTGATAGTGCCTCGCCCATACACGCCGCCTGCCCGCCTTTTATTATTATATCTTCCCGCTTTTTGATGCAGGTTAAGATTACGGGCCGGACAAAGCCGCCCCGTATGGTCTTATGGTACAGTTTAAACTGTTGAGAACGCGATATCATTCGCAATCACAAGCGATGTATCGTTGCTGTCCAGCGTGTAGACATTGTAGGTCTTACCATCGATCAGCTCAGTACCGTCAGCCGTTGCTGTTCCAGTGAGCGCAACGCTATCATCATCGCTACCATGGATGACGAGACGGTTATCATTGTCAGACAGATCAACGATATCCTGCGTTGTCAGTGTCAGATCCGTATCCTCTGCCAGTGTCAGCTCAATCTCGCCAACATTAAAGCCTGTGAGGTTGGCGTTACCGACAGCAAAGTCATTATCACCCTCATCATCGAGCACAAACAATGTTGAGTTTGAGTTACCCGCTGAATCCGTGTCTGTCACAATCAAATGACCGCCATCTTGTACGCCATCACTGCTTGAGAACTGGATGATATCCTCACCACCTGCGTCATACTTATTGAATGCCTTGGCACCAGGTGCTGACCCATCAAGCGCGACCTCGTGGACGGTCACATTGCCCTCAGGTTCTGACATCGTAAAGCCGACGATACCATCATTCACTTGGTCAGTTTGGTTGATGATCTCAGGTGCATCAGGTGCATCGCGATCAACAATGAACTGATCTGTGATTTCCTTGGTGTTCCCAGCTGCATCAGTCGCAACAACCGAGATCGATGCACTATACGTTCCCTCAGGCACCTCATCAGCATCAAAGGTCACGGTCCAACCACCAGAAGAAGATACTGTCGCATCTTTCGTGATCGCTTGACCGTTTGGCCCATTAAACGTCACCTTGATTGTTGAACCAACCTCAACAGAGCCACCAAATGTGACGCCATCTGCGGCCTCAGCGTTGTTGACGACATCATCGCCCTCAACCGTTGAGCCGCTGAATTCGAGCCTGTTTACAAAGGTATCAACTTCGACATTGCCAGTTGTAGTTGCGACGTTTCCAGCTGCATCTGTTGCTGTCACAGTGACAGGCACAAACCGCTCACCACTTGGCACAGCGCTCGAGGACCATGTCGCGCTCCAATTGCCATTGCCGTCCGCAACAGTCGTGCGCTCAACACCGTTGAATGTAACAACCACATTGGCATTCGCCTCTGTTGTGCCATCCAGAGTGATCCCACCCTGACGCTCAACAAAGTTGACCACACCATCTGCGGTGACGTTATCCGTATCAACCGTGACATCAAGCTCAGTATCAATATGCACAACACCCGAAGCCGAAGCCGTGTTGCCCGCAAGATCCGTTGAATTAGCCGTGAAGGTCATATCATACGTGCCAGGATCGATTTGCGCAGGTGTAAACGTTGCCGTCCAAACACCTGAACTATTTGCCGTAACAGTCTGAGAAACCGAACCTGCATCATTGGCCGCTGTCACAACAACTGTCGCACCTGCCTCAGCAGTACCACCGACAGTTACACCGCTCGCATGCTCTTGCTCGTTGACTGTGCCATTGCCGCCAACAACGCTTGTGTCAATCGTAACGGATGTGATCGTATCCACATGCACCGTACCAGATGTTGATGCAGTGTTACCGTATTGATCCGTTGCATCTACAGTGACAGACAGATCACGCTCACCGGTCTGGATCACCCCCGCAGGAACACTCAATGACCAGGTGGTGCCGGTCACAGTCGCTGTATATTGGCTGCCCTCAAAAGACACCAAGACGGTAGAACCAGCCTCAACAGTACCCGAAAGAACAAAACCGTCAGACTCTTCAACAAAGTTGATTGTGCCATCAGTTTCAACACTATCCGCATCAAACGTTACGCTCGCGACGGTGTCTACAATGAGCGTATCCGTCGTTGTCGACGTGCCCGCATCATTAGAGACTGACACAACAACATCTTTGGTATATTCGCCCGTGCTGATTTCATCAGGCGCAAATGTAACAGTCCAATTTCCATCACCATCAACCGTGATATCACGCTCGATATCATCGCCAATCTTGATTGTGCCCGTTGAGCCAGGCGAACCTGTGCCAGAAATCTCAACGCCATCGGCATGATCCTCTGCATTCACGACATGATCAACACCGTCGACCCCAACCGTAATCGCGACCTCTGGCAAATCGGCATTGCCGCTTCCGCTCCCATCATCAGTGTCACCACCCGATCCATCATCATCGTCGTCATCATTCCCAACAACACCACCAAGAAGAAGGGCACCACCCAAACCTGCCGCAGCAGCCGCTGGCACAGAAAGACCCGCAATCGCACCCAAGAGCGGTGTCGCAAGCATGCTCGCCTCTGTGCCCGGGTCTACATTCACAACACCCGCAACCGCGACATCTGAGCCACGCACGAAATACAGGCTATCGTCCGGGCTCCATTTGCCGAAATTATCAGAGTCAATATATTGCGCGTAGAGAAGATTACCCTCGCCCGACACCAGGTCCACCTGGGACAGAACCCCGTCCGCTGAGATAAACAGGTTCGCAACCGGCGCCCCATCAACAGCAAAGAAACCCTCAACGGTCAGAACCTGACCATCAACCAATGTGATCTGCAAGGCCTGACCTTGACGCACATAAGATAGGATATTCCCACGCTGTAAGTTGAGCGACAGGTCTTGCCCCGGCGCCACCAATACAGAACCAGACCCATCAGCACTCGCCAATGAGCCACGCTGCAGCATGCCCGCATCATCACGGACAACGAAATCAATCGCTGACATAATACTACTCCGCCTCATCTGCACGGCTCTTTACTCGGCTCGTGCTTGTTTTAATTAAAACCACACTATCTGGATTGATTCGCAATTTCTAGAGGAAAAATGCCACAGTCTTCCCCGTAATTTTGACCAATTTCAGGTATTCTTCGGCTTATGCGTGTTTTTGCGGCGTTTTGACTGCCCATAGGTCGCCTTAGGTGGCGTAAAACCGCTTATTCAAAACGGCACCAAGTAAAATCAAATATGCACTCACATAGAGCCATAGCAACAAGCCAATCACAGCACCAAGAGAGCCGTAGATTTCATTGTAACTCGCAAAGTTTGCGAGGTAATATGACAGGCCAAGCGAAGCGCCTATCCAAATGACAATCGTGACAGCCGCACCGACAGTTAGAATAGGCCGATGACGTTGCGGCAGATTGGGGCCGAAGCGGTATAAGATGCTTAGCCCCGCCAGCAACACGCATAATACAATCACCCAACGCAGCGCCTCAAACAGCCATGCCGTGCTGGCCGCAAGAGGCACATAGGCAAGCACCAAAGGCATGATCACAACGGCTAGCAAGCCGACGATTGAAAGCAATACCAAACAAATCGTCAGCGCCAGTGCGACAATGATTTGCTTTACCCCTTGTCTGTTGGGTGTCCCCTCAATCGCATTCAACCCGCCCATTAATGCACCAACGCCCGCGCGCGCTGCCCAAATCGCCAGTGCTATAGAGATAAATGTCGCAACACCCAAAGTCTGCACCTGCGCAGATAGCAAATCATTGATCTGTTGTGAGAAGATGCCAAATACGCTTTCTGGCACCAACCCTTCGACCAACAAAAGCTGTTCGCGCACGATCTCGGGGTCTGCAATTAATCCAAAGATCGCAATCACAGCGGCAATTCCGGGGAAAATCGCGAAGACCCCGAAAAAGCCCACCCCAGCAGCAATTAGGCCAAGGTGCTTTTCACCCGCGATTGACCAAACCTGGGTAAGCAGCGTTATGATAGCTTTGACACGATGCATATGAGCCCTACGATATATATTATCGCCTTATTTTGAAGTCCCGCCAGATATATCATAGACGATATCACTCCTATATGTTCATTGACCTCCACGAAAACCAGCACGACACTATAATATATGTATATGAGGTGAGCGCATGATTGACCTGACACCACAAGTAAACGCTATTTCAGAACGCATTCATCACATGCGCCAAACCCATGATCGTGTCTTGGTTGCCATTTCAGGCGCACCAGCTAGCGGCAAGACTACGCTGGCGGCCGAAGTCGCCAGACGTATGACCGAACAAAAATGCCAGACAATTGTCGTGCCGATGGATGGCTTCCATCTCGGTAATGCTTTGCTTGAGAGCCGCGGCATCCTCGCGCGCAAGGGCGCACCTGAAACCTTTGATGTGGATGGGTTCGTGCATCTGATTACGCGTCTTAAATCCAACGCAGATGTCATTGCGCCGCAATTTGATCGTGTCCGCGATATTGCAATCGCGGGCAGCGTGATGGTGCCCCGTGAATGCCCAGTTATAATTATTGAGGGTAACTATCTGCTCTTAAACGAAACGCCATGGGCTACGCTTACTGGGCTTTGGGACCTTAAGGTTCATCTGAGCGTGCCACTTCCTGAACTGCGCGCACGGTTGATCCAACGCTGGCTGAAACACAATCTGTCCCCAACCGCCGCAACCCACCGCGCAGAAAGTAACGATATCCCCAATGCGGAGCGCGTGATCGCAAACCTCATGCCTGCGGATATGGTGTTTGAAGGTGCATAATCTCAGCTAGCGGGTCGTGCA
>CAKMZE010000070.1:0-4443 GCA_929200295.1 uncultured Alphaproteobacteria bacterium | reverse complement strand
CGCGTAGACTAACCCTTATGAGTCGCCCCACTGAACATAACGCATCACGACATTATACGTCCCTTGCGGATCTGATCGCCTGCCCGCATTGCGATACATTGCACACAGCGGTGGAGCTGCCAGAAAACGCGCGGGCGCATTGCAAATGCTGTTCTGCCGTTCTTATGACCAATCGCGTAGATGCGCTTGCGCGTATACTCAGCCTTGCGATTGCCGCTTTCATTCTCATGATCGCGGCGATTAGCTTTCCCTTTTTGGATCTCAGTGCGGGTGGGCGCGGCAATAGCGCATCTGTTATATCGACCATTCTAGCGTTTTCCGAGGCCAATTCACTGGCCCTCGCGATTGCGGTCGCGGGGTTCATTATCCTCTTACCGCTTCTGCGTTTGCTTGCGATCATCTATGCTGTCGGGCCATTGGTTTTTGGCCTGCCCCGCACCCCCGGTGCGCTCTCAGCATTTCGTCTGTCAGAACAGTTGCGCCCCTGGGCCATGGCTGAGATTTTTATTGTCGGTGTCAGCATCGCATTGGTCAAAGTTGTTGGCATCGCGAGCGTCCAATTTGGCGCGGCCTTTTGGGCCTTTGCGGCGCTCGTTGTGATCATAGTATGGAAAGATCAGATCATGTGCCGCTACACAGTTTGGCAAGAATTGGACAGCGCATGAGTTATGTCACCGCCACGCAAGCGGGCTACATCGCCTGCACAGAATGCGGGCGCGTCCATAGACCAGATGCGGCACAATGCACGCGTTGTTATGCGCATCTAAGCAGCCGCGAACCGCAGAGTTTGCAAAAGGTATGGGCCTATCTTTTGGCCGGAATAATCGCATTCATTCCAGCCAATATCTATCTGATGATTAATACAAAAACACTGACAAGCAGTAGCGAAAGCACGATCTTAGGCGGCGTGATGGAGCTTGCCCAAAGCGGGTCTTATGGCATCGCTGTGATTGTCTTTGCGGCCTCAATACTTATCCCATTGGGTAAGTTTTTGGCGATCAGTTTTTTAGCCATATCTGTGCAGCGTCAGTCTTTGATCGATGCGCATGCACGCCAACGTCTTTATGAAATCGTTGAATTTATCGGGCGCTGGTCAATGATCGACGTATTTGTCGTTGCAATCCTCTCTGCACTTGTGCAACTCGAAGGTGTAGCCACAATTACACCTGGGATTGCTGCCCTTAGCTTTTCTCTTTCGGTTATTTTCACAATGCTCTCAGCCCAAAGCTTTGATGCGCGATTAATTTGGGATGCACAAAGGACACACGCTTGACTGACCAAATGCCATCACCTGCCGATATGGACGTGCGCACCCACAAGCCACCCTTGCGTGGGCGCATATCCCTTGTCTGGATTGTCCCACTGATTGCATTAATCGTGTCGCTCACAGTGGCGTGGAATGAATACAGAAATCGCGGCGTTTTGATTGAAATCTCATTCGTGAACGCCAGTGGTATCACCGAAGAAACAGTCATCAAATACCGCGATGTCAATATTGGCAAAGTCGAAGAATTAAGCTTTGCGCCCGATCTCAAAAGCGTTCTTGTCTCAGCGCGTATCAATAGCGACATCTGGCCATTCCTTGATGATGATGCCAATTTTTGGGTGGTCCGCCCTGATGTCAGTGTCCGTGGTATTTCGGGTCTCGAGACCGTTCTCAGTGGTGTATATATTGAGGGCACATGGGACAATCAGCCTGATGTCGCGCAATATTACTTTACCGGTTTAGAAAGCCCCGTTGTCACAGATGCAACAAACGATGGGCTCTTGATCGAACTGCGCGCACCGCATGGTGGCGCGCTCAACAAAGGTGCCCCGATCCTGCACAAGGGCATCGCCGTGGGTTACCTCGAAGCGCCGCAATTGCTGCCCAATGGCAGTGGCGTCCAAGCCTTTGCACTTATTGAAGCGCCGCATGATAAACTGATTACAACAGCCACGCGATTTTGGGACACATCGGGCTTTTCCGTGTCCGTCGGTTCTGGTGGTTTGGCGTTGAACGTGGATAGCCTTGCCTCGCTCATTGAGGGCGGTATTGCCTTTGATACAATCGTGTCCGGCGGGGTGCCTGTCGGCCCCGGAAATGATATTTTCGACATTTATGACGACGAAGAAAGTGCGCGCAACAGTCTCTTTCTCGACCCAGATCGGCAATTGCTCGAAGTCGCGATGCTCTTCGATGAAAACATCAGCGGTCTGAGCGCTGGCGCAACGGTCAGATTTCGTGGTGTGCAGGTTGGTGAGGTCAAAACATTGGGTGTCACCGTTGCCGAAGAAAACGGCGCACAAGCTGTGAGGTTGCGCGCCACGGTTCTACTGGAACCCGCACGCTTTGGCTTAAACCCAGATGTGAGCGAAGACAATGCGTTTGCGCTTCTGCAAGACCTTGTTGCACAAGGGCTGCGTGCGCGCATGGCCACAGATAATATCCTGTCTGGCAGTCTCTTGGTTGAGCTTATTGAGTTAGACGATGCACCGCTTGCGCAGATTGATCAAAGCAGTGACGCCTTACCCCTGATCCCAACAACATCGTCTGATATCACCGATGTGGCAGCCACGGCTGAGGATGTTCTCGCTCGGATTGAACGCCTGCCCATCGAAGAGCTGATGCAAAGCACCATTGATCTGATGCAAAGCGCAAACACTCTGGCCCGCAGCGAAAGCCTGCAAAAAGCACCAGATGAGCTATTGGGCACGCTAACCGATATGCGCGCGATCATCGCCTCAGATGCTGTTCAAGAGATCCCCGTTGAGATTAGCGCTATGCTTGGACAAATTGATGAGGCGATTGCCAACCTCAGAGATTTGACCCAGCAGGCCGTTGATGGCGATATCATTGGCGAGCTCAGCAATGCGATCACTGTTGCGCAAACGGCGGCCCTTTCATTGGATGAGGGCACCGATAACCTACCGAACCTATTACAAGAGCTTGAGGCCTTGGCCATCACCGTCAACACGCTTGAAATCGCAGGGCTAGTTGATCAAACCACCGCGACACTTGCCAATATCGATCAACTGGTCGCCAGCGAGGCCGCACAGGCTGTGCCCGCATCGCTGGCCGCTTCATTAGATGAAATCCGGGCACTGGTCACTGATTTGCGCCATGGCGGGGCATTAGAGGATCTTAATACCGCCTTGACGTCTGCCAATGAGGCCGCAAAAGCGGTCGAGCAAGCCGCAACCGAACTGCCAAACCTGTCTGGCCAAGCCTCAGATCTTTTGACAAATATCGACACCGCATTGATAGGCCTGCCCCGCGTGATATCTGAGCTTGAAACCTTAGTCATGCGGGCAAACACAGTTGAGATTGAAGCACTTGTTGCACAAACCACAGCCACATTGGATGCAATCGAAACACTTGTGGCCTCTGAGGATACGGCGGCTCTTCCCGGCTCTCTCACAGCGGCTTTGGCTGATATGCGTGCCGTACTCAGCGATATCCGCGAAGGCGGCGCCATTGATAATGCAAACGCGGCACTGAGATCTGCAAGTGATGCCGCCCAAGCGATTGAAGAGGCCGCATCGAGCCTGCCCGCACTCAGCCAACGCGCCAATGCGCTGGTTGCACAAACGAGCACAGTGATTGATACTTATAGCGCGCGGTCGCGGTTCAATACGGAAACACTCTCGGCCTTGCGTGATATCCAGGCGGCCGCAGATGCGATCACCGCCTTGGCTCGCACGATACAGCGTAACCCCAGCGCACTTTTGACAGGACGTTAAAGCCATGCTGAAGACACTTCTTTTCACCCTTTGCGCGGCAGGCTTGCTGGCCTGTTCGGCCCCAGCCAACCGTTTGGATATGGTACAGCTCAAATCAGAGCTTTCACTCACAACTGCATTTGAGACGCTCATGGTGCGCACTGTGTCTTTGCCCGCTTATGCCGCGGCCGAAGAGCTGGCGATACAATCGGCAGAGGGTTTGATCCTTTCTGATACAGATGTGATCTGGGCCGATGCGCCAGAGCGCGCTGTGACCCTGCGTATCGCGCAACATCTCAATCAGATCCTCAGCGCAACAGCCGGGCCTGACCCATGGCCGTTTGTGGCGCTGCCTGATATTGCTGTTGATATTCGCGTCTCAGAAATGTTGACCCATGCGGATGGTCATTTCCATCTACAAGGGCAGTATTTCGTTGGTGGCGATGGGATCGATTACCCGAATTCAGCCAAGAGCTTTGATATCGCGCAGGCGATGTCGGGTCAGACGCTGCGTGATGTGGCTGCCGCGCAATCTGCAGCCTTGCTGACGCTCGCCGAGCAGATTGCGCGAACCGTCGCGCGGTAAACATGTTGAGGGCGCACTGGGGGCCAGCCCCCAGACAACCCCCCCCCTGGGGGCCAGCCCCCAGACAAGACCACCCCTGGGGGCCAGCCCCCAGACAAGACCACCCCTGGGGGCCAGCCCCCAGACCCCCGGGATATTTCAAAACCTAAGAATGG
>CAKMZE010000069.1:9264-14008 GCA_929200295.1 uncultured Alphaproteobacteria bacterium | reverse complement strand
GATGTGTAGACCGTTGTCGTGTCTCCATCCCACCAATACTCTCCAATGATTTGGTCATTTATATGATTTACGTAATATGTATCATTCCCTCGGCCGCCTATCATGACGTCAGCACCAGCACCACCATTTAAGAGGTCATGACCGATGCCACCCTCTAAAGTATCATCCCCTGAACCGCCAAATAAATCATCGTTCTGAGTTCCGCCCCAGATATGGTCGTTACCACCTTGTCCATGGATGATGTCACGGTTGAGACCACCAGCGATAAGATCACCCAACTCACTGCCAAAGAAGGGTGTTAAAACCATCTCACGCGCCTCTTCAAGAGTAGTATGTCGATTTGCTTGAAACGCTGGATTCCCATTTATTACTAATCCACCTTCATCAGCGGGCTTAAACCCCAAAGGCACAAAGTTTTGTGGATCTGTAAAAGACGTTTCAACAAGGCCTGAATCCTCAAGAGACCAGCCATTGACCGTGTCATATGATATGTGCGATTTAGCCTCTTCCGATAAACGTCCCCAGTGATTTTCGTCGTAGCCTAGTGAGCTAGGTTCGCCTTGCATATCTGTGCGCGCACCCTCAAGAGCCATTTGAATAAAACCACCACCTTCAGTGGCAATGAGCAAATACTGCTGAGGCATTTCGTTCGGGTCGTTAAAAGTACCTGGACCATGAACAATAATAGCATTTTGGGGCAAATTCTTTAAATTAAGCTTTTCACCGTCCAGAAAAATACTATCACGAGAAGCATCAAAATCATCAAATCGGCCATATCTAAAGACACCATCCCCTATACTCGCTGTATTTTCTAGATAAATTTCATCGTTGCCTTCGCCTGACCAAAAATGCCCATATCCACCAAGAGCCGGTGCATGAGAAGAGAATTCAAATATTATCTTATCAGAACCGCCATAGCTAAATTGGTGGGCGTTTCCCATATGCTCTGATGGAATTACGATAATGTCGTCACCACCCCCACCCTGAGTGTTTCCGCGAGTCGCGATAACTACGTTTCCAGGACCATAAACATCATTATAATGTTTTTCTGATGACAGTAGTGGCATGAATAATTCTCCATAATTTTATGTTTAGCTCTAATTGTAGGGCTGAACCCGTAAGCGGGCATTCCCCAATAAGTTTACCTTTGATAAAGATTCAATGATTTCATATGTCTGTCAAGACTATTTGCTCCAGCGGAGACACCTTAGGGCGTGGAACCGTTGTGCTTAGGGTTGCGGCTTTCGAAAGCTGAGGTTTTCGCTCTCGGGACATTGATGTTCAATACTCAGACAGACAGCTGATAAGACCTATTACCATTGGCGCAAGCTATGAGCGACCTGCTTCCAAAAGATACGGACATCATCGTGGGGCTTGAGCTTGGGGGTGTTCCGCTGGTGACCGCATTGTCGTTGGAGACAGGCTTGCCAGCCGCATTTATCCGCAAAGAGGCCAAGACCTATGGTACTTGTCGTGCGGTTGAAGGGCAAACAGTCGCTGGAAAAACGTAACATTCATCGAGGATGTCATTTCTACTGGCGGTGCTGTTGCTGATGCGTATCATCTTGCAACACAAGAGAATGCGCATGTGATAGCCGTTATTTGTGCAATTTGGCGCGGTGACGGAGAGCCGTCTATCAAGGGTGTGTCCAACTTGCCAGTGTATCCAGTCTTCACACAGGCGGAATTGGAAATTTGAAGCGAGGCGCAAAATGTTGGGTTCATGCCCAAAATTACGCGGGTTACCTACACTCTAAGTTCATTGTGAAGCCCAGTCATACGTAAGGTTTGAACCGGGTAAAGGGGATCAAGTAAATGCTTGATCTCAAACCCCGGTTCTAACTGTCGCAAGCGCACCGTGTATTGATTGAGCGCTTTCATATCATTCTCAAGCAACGCAATGATAGTAAGGTAGCGGATCGCAGGGCGATATGTTGGCATTTTCATATGCGCTTTGAGTGCAAGCGCTTTTGCATCTGTAATATTATGTTGCCCAATTTCAGAGAGCGCCGATTGCATATCCCAGACAAAGGCATGCGGCAGCATAATCGCGTTTTCACGCGCCAAATGTGCCATCCGTAGGCTGGCCCGTCTATCGCTTTGAAAAAACCGCGCCTGGCTAAGGCTATGTAAAACATACGGATCTTGCTCTCGTAGCATAAACGCCTGATCTGCAAGGTAAATTCCATAATCAGGATCACCCGATAGTTTGAGAAAAATCTGTGCCGCTAGCGCTTTAATAACCGGATTATCCGGCGCTTTTGCCAAGGCAATACGCGCAAGCGCTTCGGCCTCTTCAATGAGGTGGGGGTCTCTGTCTGCAAGCTCAAGAATATGCGTAAGCCGCCCATATGCGCGCCATGCGTAATGGATGCCTGCATCAGGAAGCTGATCCAAATCAGTCAACGCCTGCCCAATATCGCTTGCTCGTCCGCTATAAAGCCGGGCAATAGCACTTTGTAATTGCATAAATGGCGTTTGGATTTTATCCCTTTGGCGCAGATATGCATGAAAAATGCTAGAGACCGCCTGAGCAACAAACGCGCCCATTTTGGGACCGCTACAAATCGTTTCAAAATGCATCTCAAGTGAAAGCGCACCACTCCATAAAAACGCACGTGATGGCCCTGTTGTAGCGCGCAAATTCACGCGCCAGATGCCTTGGGTGTTGAGGCTTTCAACACTCACATCAATTGTCCCTTGTTTGGTATCTGGAACAGGGGCGCCATATGCATACCGTGTAATATTAAGCCCATCACCTTGGGACATCATCTGTGCTGATAGGTTGTCTGTGAGAAAGGACTGTAAAAACGTTTCTTCTGAACCAGTTGGGCGCAGAACTTCGATTAGTCTAATCTCCACTTCTGGTGTATCGGATCTTATGATCTGCTGTGGAATAGGCAGTAATTTGGGGGGCTTATCTGGATCATCTATTTGCCGGATGCTGCGCAACCAATCATCGAACTCGGGGTCTTTGACATGCAAATCCTCGAGTAACAGAAGATCTGTTTTATCTGGGTCGCCTTCATCTACTGTGACTGTATTCGCCAGCGATATATCGTTGCGCGAACCGACAATGAAATCAGCGTGATTACCTGCTGATTGGCGGATATTGCACAAGCAGCGCCTAAGGCTTGCAAAGGCCTGGTCTTGAGGGCGATCGCTCCAAAGTTTGTCACACAACCAGACTCTGCTGCGTGTTTTCTCAGGGGCAAACGCCAAAAGTGCTAAGAGCCCACGTTCTTTTTGACCGCGCGGTGTAAAGTGCAAACCATCGCAATCGCTGATCGTAAGTCGGCCTCTTACACATAGCTTATAAAGCGTATGTACCATAAACATTGCCCCCAGCGTTCCTGAACACATAACAGTATATGACAAAAAAATAAATGCGGCAGCTTTGATTTCACATCAATATCACGCTGGGATCACGCTGGGGTGGCACTGAGATTGAATATTACACATTCATAGGAGCATTCCGATGTTATTTCTCAAAGGTCATGGTGCGAACGTTCAACCCGATAAGACGGATGGTCAATTACAGCCAGGAACACAGGTTCTATCAGAGGTTTGCGGCTGCCCGAGTGCTGCCGATACACCAAACGTGGACGGGCAAAGCTTAGGACGGTTCGATTATTTTTTCCCAGACGTAGATGGCGTTCCTCATAGTGATGAGGTTTCCGAAGATCTTATCGCCTTGGGTGCTGCGATGATTGATATTGAGGCCCCTGAAACAGGAAACTCGGAAATACCCGCACTTTATACCTACATTGGGCAATTTATTGACCATGACATTACGGCGGGTACGGATCGGGAAACCGATTTTTCAAAAATCGACGTTGATGATGTGGTCCCGCATAAACGGGATGACGTGACAAAGAACGTTTTAAACTTGCGGTTTGGGGCGCTTGATCTTGATAGTCTTTATGGGGACGCGCCAGTGCAGGGTAAAATTGCGCGCAAACTCAAGGATGCGCTGCGCTTTCCGCGAAATCGCGCCAAGATGTTCATTGGCCGTGATGCGGATTTAGGCCCTGGGCATCGTCCGGCGATACCACAGGATATTGCAGGCGATCTATTGCGCCTTGGGCGTTTGCTCGATGGACCTGATCCGATCTTGACGCGAAAAGAGTTGGAAAACCTGCCGCAAGGGATCAAGGATCTGTTCCTCGATGGTGAGAACCCGCAAGTATCCCGTGCGGTTATTGGCGATGAGCGCAATGATGAAAACCTTATCGTTGCACAGTTCCATTTAGCGATGCTGCGGTTTCACAACCGGATTGTGGATCACGCAGATCAGTCTGGGCGTCGTTTCCGTAACCATGATGATATGTTCGCGTGGGCCCAAGAGCAGGTGCGCTGGACATATCAATGGCTCATTGTGAATGATTACTTGCCTAAGATGTGCGACCCAAAGGTGCTAAAGATGGTCGTCGCCAAAGAGGCGCCTTTATACGGGGCGTTTAACGCGCGTTGTGATCCTGATCGCACGGATATGATGCCAATGCCGCTCGAGTTTTCGGTCGCCGCATTCCGGTTTGGCCATTCAACCGCGCGGGCGAGCTATGATTATAACGCTATTTTCGGACGTGATGATCAAGGACTAATGCACCAACAAGATATTGCACAGTTTGAACTGATGTTTGCCTTTACTGGCAATGGGAAACCACCGTTCTTTGGTATTGCTGACAGACTACCATCCAATTGGATCGCCGATATGGAGCGGCTTTTAAACATTGGTCAGAAG
>CAKMZE010000069.1:0-9254 GCA_929200295.1 uncultured Alphaproteobacteria bacterium | reverse complement strand
GTTGACACGCAAATTGCCCCACCGCTTCATGAGCTGCCCGATGGCGGGGTGAGGATGGCGACACGAATGCGCGATTTGGCCGCGCGGAATTTACGCCGCTCGCACCTGCTGAATATTCCTGCGGCCCAGCCGATCTTGGATCACCTGGATAAGAATGGTGTCACGCTAGACCGTCTTTCGCACAAACAGCTCACCTCAGGCGCAACCGGTGACGTTATGAAAAGAGGGTCGCTCGAAGAGCACACACCGCTTTGGTTCTATATCTTAAAAGAGGCCGAGGTTCTCGCTGACGGTCAGCATCTTGGCCCATTGGGCAGCTACTTGATCGCTGAGACACTCGTTGGGCTCGTTGTACACGGGCAGGGCACCTATTGGCAGCAGGCGGGCTCTGATGATGGGCGCTGGCATCCCCGTGATGGCGTGCAACCCGGCGGGCGGACTGTCGATAGTTTTGCAGAGTTAATGCGCGCGGCATTGCTGCTTGCGTAGTCACAGCCAGTTCACAAGATGAACGGTTCACGGGCGGTTAAAATCTAGCCGTCCGTGAATCTCACTTTGCCGATATAGGGAAGGTTCCGGTTGCGCTGCGCGTAATCAATGCCGTAACCCACAACAAACTCATCGGGAATTTCAAAACCAGTCCAATCGGGCTTGTAATCCACCTCGCGGCGCGAAGGCTTATCAAGCAGCGCGATGGATTTGAGGCGGGCAGGGTGCTTTGACATCAAAAAATCAACCACATGCGCCAACGTATGCCCTGTATCAATGATATCCTCAACGATGAGCACATCGCGCCCTTCAATGGTACCGCGCAGGTCCTTGAAGATGCGCACCTCACGGCTGCTTTCCATCGCGTCGCCATAAGATGACGCCTCGAGAAAATCGACCTCAACCGGCAGATCCAATTCGCGCACAAGATCGGCAATAAACACAAATGAGCCGCGCAAGAGCCCGACAACGACCAGCTTATCCGTGCCAGCAAATTCAGTTTCGATCTCAGTCGCCAGCGTTTCGATTTTGGCGGCGATAGATTTTGCGCTGATCATTTGATCAATCACATAGGTGTCGTGCGGCATGTGGTCCCCTAGGCGGTATCATGGGTTGCAAATATCGGCTGAGTCTACGACATCAGTCACAGAAGTCACCATAGAAAGCGCGTTATGTCCGCCCATTCTGAAACAAAACAGCTCCCTTATTCTGCACAACAAATGTACGATTTGGTTGCAGATGTGGCGCGCTATCCTGAGTTTCTGCCTTGGACAACAGCTGCACGCATTCGCAGCCATGATGATAAGGGTGATCATCAGGTGATGGTTGCCGATCTCATGATCGCGTTCAAAGTGTTTCGAGAAAAATTCGGCAGCAAAGTGACGCTTTGGCCCGAGAAGATGCAAATTGACACCGTGAACATCGATGGCCCGTTTCAGTTTTTAGAAAGCAAATGGGTGTTTCGTGAGACCGAGACTGGCTGCGACGTGTCATTCAGTATTGATTTTACGTTCAAAAATAAAATCCTACAGGGCGCTGCGGGACTATTTTTTCACGAGGCGATGACCCGTGTTGTGACGTCATTCGAAGCGCGCGCCAAAGCGCTTTATGGATAGTTGCGCCGCCCATCTGTGATGACGGGCGGCGTAAATTATTTAGCTTGTGATGTCGTATGCACGCTCACCATGTGCCGCAAGATCAAGACCTGTATCCTCGGCCTCTGGATCAACACGTAATGTGGTGAAGGCTTTGCACACATAGATCAGTACGATCGTCACGATGGTTGTGAACACACCGACAATTACGAGTGAACCAAGCTGCGATGCCCATGAGCCCAAACCGAAGGCTGCGATCATGATCGTACCAAAGATGCCACCAACACCGTGAACCGCGAATACATCAAGCGTGTCATCGATCTTAAACCGGTTACGGATCATGTTCACCGCTTCTTGACACAAAATGCCTGCAACTCCGCCGATGACCAACGCATGCCATGGCTCAATATAGCCTGAGGCGGGCGTGACTGAGGCAAGACCTGCGATTGTCCCTGTGACAATACCAACAAGCGATGCTTTGCCGAACTTGAACTTTTCCCAAAGCGCCCAAGTCAATGATGCCGCTGCCGCAGACAGATGCGTCACGGTTAGCGCCATTGCTGCCCCTGCATCAGCAGCAAGCTGTGAACCGCCGTTAAAGCCGAACCAGCCGACCCAAAGCATTGCAGCGCCCACCATCACAAGACCCGGGTTATGCGGTGGCTTGCTGACATCTTTGCGTGCACCGAGGAAAATCGCGAGTATAAGCGCCGCAATACCAGCGGTCTCATGCACAACAATACCACCAGCAAAGTCCTTTACAGCGGCTTCAAAGATCATACCATTGGCCAGCATACCGCCGCCCCATACCCAATGAACCACGGGCGCATAGCACAGTAGCATCCAAAGCGATGAGAAAAGCAACACAAAGCCAAAGCCAATGCGTTCAACATAGGCTCCAACGATCAACGCAGGCGTAATAATCGCAAATGTCATTTGAAACGCAAAAAACAGGATCTCGGGCAGCGTGCCTGACAAGCTGTCTATCGTGACGCCATTTAAGAACAGCTTGTCCAAGCCGCCCCAGAAACCGGATGTGCCACCACCAAATGCGATAGAATACCCGGCAACGAACCATAAAATGCTCATCAAGCAGGCAATTGCATAGCAATGCATAAAGACGCTGAGCACATTGCGTGCTCTGACAAGGCCGCCGTAAAACAAGGCCAGACCCGGTAGCGTCATAAACAGCACCAATGCTGTGGCTACAATCATCCAAGCGGTATCCGCTCCGTTCATAATCCCCTCCCATTTTGGATTTTGAAGTATGCTGATGCTCAGACATCAAAAACCGATGCAGGAAAAGCCAACGCGTTCTGCGGGGAAGATGAAAAATGTGGCAATTTGAAATTTGCTTAAAAAATAGGCGGCAAATTCAATTCAAGCATATATTTTGTGCGCTATGATATAATTGAACGCCTTAAGAGGTAGAGCGCATAGCGCATAGTGGCGTCTCTTATGGCCTGGCGCGCGCGTGGTCCGAAATGGATGGTTTCAGTGTGCGTGCCGGTGCGATCAGCAATGCCAAAACAGACCATGCCAGCGGGTTTATGTTCTGATCCCCCCGGTCCCGCGATACCTGTGACGGCGACCGCGAGATCTGTGTCCGCCCGTTCACGCGCGCCTGTAGCCATTTCTACGGCAACAGCCTCTGAAACCGCGCCATGGGTTTCGAGCGTGTCTTGCCTGACGCCCAGCATGTCCATTTTGGCTTTGTTCGAATAGGTCACAAAGCCACAGTCAAAGACGGCAGAGCTTCCGGGCATGTCAGTTAGTGCAGCTGAGATAAGCCCAGCCGTGCAGCTTTCTGCGCAGGATATGCGAATTGATTTTTCAATTGATAAATCAATGACCTCGCGTACGATCCTCATAAGTTATAGCACCAAATGCGCAATCATCGCGCATATGATTACGCCAATAGCCGCAAACACCCCGGCAAAGATATCATCAAGCATCACACCGATGGCATCATCACGTTTATCGGCCCAGCCAACGAGGCTCGGTTTTGTAATATCAAAGAGGCGAAACAAGACAAAGGCTGCGATCCAACCCGGCCATAAATCGAGCAATTCGGCCTGTGTCCAAACAGCCCCGAATGCCACAGGAAGCAGCGCAACCCATTGGCCCGCGACCTCATCAATCACGATCTCGGACGGATCATGGTTTTCTTGCCCAGCCGTTTCCTTGTCAGTGGCCCATATGCCAAGCGCAAAAACGGCCGCAATGCTCAAGCAAAATACAAAAGGTCCAAAAGCTGATAAAATCGCCCATGCAAGGGGCAGGGCGGCGAATGATCCCCACGTTCCCGGTGCGGGTTTAAGATACCCCACATAAAAGACGGTCGCGATTATTTTGCTCATATTTTCACCAATGATACGGTTGCACTCGCCGCGATCCCCTCGCCGCGCCCAGTAAAGCCGAGCCGCTCTGAGGTTGTCGCTTTGATACTGACACGGGCCATGTCACATCCAATGATCTGCGCGATTGCACGACGCATGTTTTCAGCATGCGGGCCGATTTTTGGGAACTCGCAGATTAATGTGCAATCAATGTTGTTGATCTCAAAGCCATGTTCATGCGCCAACTCCCGCGCGTGTTCGAGAAAAATGTGACTTTGCGCATCTTTCCATTTGGGATCACTGGGTGGGAAGTGTTGCCCGATATCACCCATCGCAAGGGCGCCGTAAATTGCATCTGTGATCGCATGCATTCCTACATCTGCATCGGAATGGCCGCGCAAACCCCGCTCATGTGGGATGTGAACGCCACAAAGCCACAGATGATCGCCCGGGCAAAAGGCATGTACGTCAAACCCATTTCCTAATCGGATATCCATTTGCCCTCTCATGATCTTTTCAGCACGTGCTAAATCATCAGGCCCGGTGATTTTCAAGTTGTCTACATCGCCTTGCGTGATCGTCACTGTCATGCCAGCGGCCCGTGCAACGGTCACATCATCTGCAGGCGCGCCCTTGTAGGCATGATGCGCGGCAAGCAATTGATCTAAACGAAAGCCCTGGGGCGTTTGTGCGCGCCATAGCCCTGTGCGGTCAACGGTGTCGCTCACTGTGCCGGCCTCACCACGCCACAACGCATCGGTGACAGGCACCGCGGGTGCCGCGGCATCTGAGGTTTCTAACGCCTTGATCACATCATCGATCAATCGCGCGGGCACCAGCGGGCGTGCGGCATCATGGATGAGGACATGCGTTGCGTCTGACACTGCCATGAGCCCCGCAATGACCGAGGCTGCCCGCGTTTGCCCACCTGGGATAATATCAGCCGATAAATCTGCCCCCAACCCACACGCAATATCATCTGCATGAAGCACGCAAATAGTCTGCGAAATACGTGGGTGATCTGCATAGCTTCGTAACGCATGCGATGCGACACTCTTCCCATTAAGCATTTGCCATTGCTTGGGCACGGGCCCGCCAGCCCGTGTCCCGCGCCCCGCAGCAACGATGATTGCAGCTATTTTCATGTGCATCCTTGTCTTTTGGATAAACTACGCGTGCTGAAAGTGAGGTGCAATCGTATTGAATTGGCCTTGAGTGATTAAATATTGTGCAAATGTGATGCTCTGCATAAAAAACAGACGCGAATTAATTGCTGTCCGAAAAAATAAAGGCTAATAACGAACCCAATTGACTGCATAAGGCCGCATATAACGTGATTTTTCCGATAAAAACAGCCTCGACAACGTCGCCACCTGTTGCGCTTGCGCCTTTGGCGGGCATCACGGATTTGCCGTTTCGTCAGCTCGTAGCATCCTTTGGCGCGGATTGGGTGGTGAGCGAGATGGTTGCCAGCCAGGAAATGGTACAGGCCAAACCCGGCGTGCGTGAAAAGGCAGAGCTTGGATATGACCAAGCCGCGACCGCCGTGCAAATTGCTGGCCGTGATGCCTATTGGATGGGCGAGGCCGCACGTATGGTGGCGGATAATGGCGCTGCCGTCATTGATATCAACATGGGCTGTCCTGCCAAGAAAGTTACAAATGGCTATTCAGGCTCTGCATTGCTGCGCGACCCTGATCATGCGTTGCGCTTGATCGAGGCGGTTGTTGAGGCGGTCGATATCCCGGTTACACTGAAAACACGGCTCGGGTGGGATGATGCTACACTGAACGCCGCTGATGTCGCCAAACGTGCCGAAGATGCAGGCATTCAATTGGTCACTATTCACGGGCGCACGCGGTGTCAGTTTTACAAAGGCAAAGCCGATTGGAGAGCCATAAAGGCGATCAAAGATGCAGTGTCCATCCCCGTGGTCGCGAATGGTGACATCATTGATACGTTATCGGCACAGCAGGCGTTGGATCAATCACAGGCCGATGCGGTGATGGTCGGGCGTGCGGTACAAGGGCGCCCTTGGTTACTGGCTCAGATTTCGGCTGAATTGCGTGGAGCTCAGGCAATATCATCGCCCTACGGCCCTACATTTCTTGACATTGTATCAAAACATTACGAGGCAATGCTACAATTTTATGGATCTGAATTGGGCCGTAAGGTTAGCCGCAAACATCTTGGCTGGTATATGGATGTTGTCGAAACCCCCGCGACACTGCGTCGCGAAATCCTTACGCAGGCCGATCCACGTAAAGTGCTAACGCTTCTGCCTCATGCGCTCTTAAACCATAGGCAGGATGCAGCATGATCCGGGATACAGCACTTTGGTTATCACTCCCCGTGCCGGCGCTTTTGCTGGCATCAGATGATACAATTGCAGATATTAACCCCGCAGCAGAGGTATTTCTCAATCTCGCATCACGGTCTTTGATAGGTGCGCCTGTGTGGGATAAGGTTATGATCGATGCGCCATTAGAGGCCGCATTTGATCGCGCCCGCAAGAATCACGCGCCACTTTTTGTAAATGATGTCGATGTGGGTTCTGGCATGCGCGCGCCAATGCTGTGCAACATCCAGTTTGCCCCTTTGCAAGACACCAAGGGCGCAATGCTCATGATGATCAGCCCGCGCGAAATCGCGAGCCGCATGGTGCAAAACCAAGCCTCAGGCTCGGCGGCAAAATCTGCGATTGGTATGGCTGAAATGCTTGCGCATGAGATCAAAAACCCACTTGCCGGGATCACAGGGGCGGCACAGCTTTTATCGATGAACCTCACGGCCGAGGACCAAGAGCTGACCGATCTGATCGTGGGTGAAAGTAGGCGTATTGTGCAATTGCTTGAGCAAGTTGAGCAGTTTGGAAATTTACGACCGCCAAAGCTACAACCTATCAACTTGCATGATGTGCTTGATCGCGCGCGAAAATCCGCAGCGGTTGGTTTTGCCGCGCATATGCGATTTGTCGAAGATTATGACCCTTCATTGCCAATCGCATACGTTGATCCTGATCAGTTGCTACAGGTGTTTCTGAACTTGATCAAAAATGCAGCTGAAGCCGCTGATGAAAAAGGTATAATTCGCCTTCACAGTTACTATGACCCGTCGCTTCGCGTACGCAAACCAGATGGATCGCGCGCGCGGTTGCCGCTTCAGGTCGAGATTATCGATGACGGCCCCGGCATCCCACCCGAGATTGCCGCCGATATCTTTGAACCCTTCGTTTCGGGCCGCGAAAACGGCACAGGGCTGGGCCTTGCGCTGGTGTCAAAGCTGATCAGCGATATGGGCGGTTGGATTTCACTTGATACCGTACCCGGCAAAACCGTTTTCCGCGTGTCTTTACCGCTCGCAGAAACCACACAAGAGGACTAGCGCACATGGATGGCACCGTACTTGTCGCAGATGACGACCGCACAATCCGCACCGTATTGACCCAAGCATTGACCCGCGCGGGCTGCAAAGTTCATGCGACGTCATCGCTGGTCACGATGATGCGCTGGATCGAAGAGGGCAAAGGCGATCTGGTGATTTCAGATGTCATGATGCCAGATGGCAATGGCATTGAGCAATTGCCGTCCATATCTGCTGCACGTCCCGGCCTGCCTGTGATCATCATCTCTGCGCAAAACACGATTATGACGGCAATTCAGGCGACTGAGGCTGATGTCTTTGATTACCTGCCAAAGCCATTTGATCTGCCTGACCTGATGAAACGCGCGTCAAAGGCGCTCGCCATCAAACGCCGCGCACAAACAGCCCCCCAAAGCCACGATAATGAAAACGCAACCCATGATTTGCCGCTGGTGGGGCAAACGGCAGCGATGCAAAACCTATACCGCCTGATTGCGCGGGTCATGAATACAACGATGCCGATCCTGCTCACTGGCGAGAGCGGGACAGGGAAATCCCTGATCGCAAAAACTGTGCATGATTTTTCAGACCGCCGTAGTCTGCCGTTTGTTGTGGCCACTTCAGCAGACTTACAAGGGATGGACGGCCCCGCAACCGTATTGTCACGGGTGAAATCAGGATCGCTCCTCATCGAGGAAATCAGTGATCTGGATATGGAAACCCAAGGCCGGCTTGTGCGTATGTTGGATGCATTGGATGAAAACGGCCCGCGCATTATGGCCTCATCCCAAGCGGATTTGCCGCAACTTCTTAAAGATGGGTTGTTTCGCGAGGACCTCTATTACAGGGTCAATGGTGTCACACTTGAAACCCCAGCATTGCGCGCACGGATCGACGATATCCCACTGCTCGCCGATCATTTTCTCGCACGGGCTGCACGCGATGGATCTGCGCAACGCCATCTCTCTCTCAAAGGGCAGGATATGATGCGGGTCTATTCATGGCCCGGAAATGTGCGCCAGCTGGAAAATGTGGTGAAACGTCTCGTCTTCACGGGCGGGGCGGATGAGATCAGCCTCACTGAGGTGGAAATGACCCTTGCTAATCAGCCTGCGGCTGAACCATTGCGCGCCGGAGCAGAGGGTGAAAAGCTATCTGGCTCGGTCGCAAAGCACCTGCGTCGCTACTTTGATTTACACGGGGCAGAACTGCCGCCACCGGGGTTACACGACCGAATCTTACGCGAAGTAGAGACCCCATTAATTGAGATCGCACTGGATGCGACCGCTGGAAATCAGGCGAAATGTGCCGATTTGCTTGGAATTAACCGAAATACCTTGCGTAAGAAGATCACTTCGCTCGATATCCGCGTGACACGTCGCCGCAAATTGATGTAAAAGAGCAACATAACCGTGGCCCCAATGCTGCACGTCAGCTTTGGCAGGACCACATATAATAGCGGTAACGTGAGGGCGACCTCACCTCAATAACAGGGCGATGCGCGTGCAGCGTACCCTTCTGGGATTTAATGTCTTGCGTTTTAGTCGTTTGCGACGTCAACGGCGCTTACAAAACGCATTAACACTTGGATTGGTGTTTCTTGGCCCTGTTCTAGCTGGGCTGACCTTTGCTCTATTGGGACCATTGGACCAGTCTGGCACGTCACCCGCCTTGCGGCTTATTCTTCTTGCTGATTTGATTTATGTGCTTGTCGTTGCAGCCCTTGTGCTGAACCGTGTCTTGCGCATGATCGCTGACAGGCGCGCAAAATCAGCTGGGTCCCGATTACACCTGCGCCTGACGGGCGTGTTCACATTGCTCGCCCTGATACCAACCGTTTTGGTTGCGGTCTTTGCGATGCTCATTATCAATCAAGGCCTGGAAAGCTGGTTTTCAGAGCGCGTGCGCAATGTACTAAGTACGTCGCTTTCAACAGCGCAAGCCTATGAGCAAGAGCACAGGCATGAGC
>CAKMZE010000068.1:8956-14277 GCA_929200295.1 uncultured Alphaproteobacteria bacterium | reverse complement strand
TTTGTTATGGCGGGCCTCGCGCTCTGCTAGTTTCGCGTCGATAAAATCGGATGCCGTGTTGATAAACAGCTCAGACCAAAGCCGTTCACCTAGTTCAGTGGCGAGCGTTTCATCCCCATCTAGAAAGCGATATTCGACGAGCGATGTTCGAATAGTATAATCTTCACGGGCGAGGCGGATGCATTCTTTGACGGTGCGGCTGGCATGGCCAACTTTGAGCTTGAGATCCCATAAAATATAAAGCGTACTCTCAATGAGGCTCTCTGCCCATGGTGTGATTTTATACGGGTTGAGAAACAGCAGATCGACATCAGAATAGGTCGCCATTTCGCCACGGCCAGAGCCACCTACCGCAATAACGGCCAAACGCTCTGCTTCTGTCGGGTTGGGAAGCGGATGTAGATACTGCGTGGCGACGCTGATCGCAGTGACCACCAGCTGATCGGTGAGCCAGCTATAGGCGCGTGTCACAGGACGTGCGGCATGTGGCTGGGCATCATGTGCTGCCGCAATGGTCGCAAACCCGTGTTGTTTCGCAGCCAAAAGAATGCGCACCGTCGTGGCGCGGATTGCACGTGGGTCGCTTAGCTCTGCAAGCGCCTGATCAAGCGCGGCATGAATGTCAGAACGATTGAAAATATCTAACGCCGGACAAATAAGATTGTCCGGCGTTGCAGGTTGTTTATCTGAAGCGGCAGGCTTAGGAGCCGCCGCCAAGGAAGGATCGAGGGGCTGGTTCAAGGATCACCATCTGATTGTTTTGTATCGTTGCAACAGCAAGACCACGTTCGTTTAAACCATTTGATAGGAACCTGAAAATACCCGTTGTGCCTTGGAAGCCTTGCGATGCTGTGAGCGACCGCTTTGTGAGGGCATTTGCATCCCCTTTCGCAGCTAATGCACCGATCGCGGCTATCCCATCATAGGCGAGACCAGCCAAAGGATGCGGTTGGTTGCCATAGGCGGCTGCGTAGCGGGTTTTAAACAAATTGGTCTGTGTCTGATCGGGCAGCGCGAACAGCCCATTTTGCAACCCTGGAAGCGTCCATGCCTGCGGGGCGGCATCCCAACGGGTCAGGCCAATATAGCGTGTCGCACTTGGGTCTAGCCCGGCCTCGGGCAGTGAGGTCGCAAGGATCGGGAGATCCGCATTTACACCAGCTGTAAGCACGACAGCTTGTGCACCTGCGTTACGTGTTGCTTGCGCAATGCGCCGGGCATTCTGATGAATGCCAGATTGCGAAAGCGGATAGCTTTCAACGCCAGTGATCTGCGCACCAACGCGCTGGGCTGCTGTGGTAACGGAATCACGCCCGACCTGGCCCTGTAGATCAGCACCATGGACGATTTGATACCTGCTGATCCCTTGGCGACTGGCATAGCTGACCAAACGGTTTGCGGTATTTTGGAACGTCGATCCAAGGATAAAGACGTTACCACCAGCAATGGTGGGGTTGTTTGAAAAGGCCAGCACATTCACATTTGCAGGGGCAACGGCAACGCCTGCGGCGTTCGCTGCCTCACCAAAAAGCGGCCCAAGGATAATTTTTGCACCATCATTGACGGCCTGTGCGGCTACGCTGGCGGCTTGTTGGGCATTTCCTGCGGTGCTGTAAACACGCAAATCTATTTTCACATTGCGCAGGTCAGATATGGCCAAGCGGGCGGCGTTTTCCAAATTGGCGGCCAAGAGATCATTTGTGCCGCCAGAACCGCTTGGGACAAGCAGTGCGACTTTTACAGGAGCAGACGGGTTTATTGACTGTCCTGTTTGATTACCTGATGTGGGAAACTGCCCTGCACCACATGCGGCTAACCAAAAAAGCGAGAATAATACAAATATCCGCGAGACATGCTTGCGGGGCTGGGCGAAACGGGCAAACATATGACATCCCTCCTCATCAGTCACATTGGCAGTCTGGGTTTATAATCTGCCATATCAGGTGAGGACCACAATAGGGCAGTTACAACAAGGGTCTATAAATGAATTTTTCCCCCCGACCACTTACGGCAGGCTTATACTTTGTTTCGACGCCTATTGGAACCGCCCGCGACATTACGTTGCGGGCTTTGGATATTTTGGCGTCAGCCGATGTGATCGCAGCCGAAGACACGCGCACAGCTAAAAAGCTGATGGATATTCATGGGGTTGCTATAAACGGCCGTCAGTTGATTGCCTTTCATGATCATAGCACCGAAAAAATGGCAGAACGGTTGATCCAAAATGTGAAAGACGGGCAATCCGTGGCCTATGTATCCGAGGCGGGTACCCCGCTTGTCGCGGATCCTGGGTATGAATTGGGGGTCATCGCCGCGCGCGCTGATGTGCCTATTCATGCAGCCCCAGGGGCCTCTGCGGTGCTTGCCGCATTGACAGTTTCAGGGCTTCCCACCGATCGGTTTTGTTTTATCGGGTTTTTACCAACGCAAAAATCGCAACGCGCCACCCAGATCGCCGAGCTGCGCGATTTGCCGATGACATTGATATTCTATGAAGCACCGGGGCGCGTTAGTGAATTATTAGCCAACTTATGCGATATATTGGGGGCTGAGCGGCAAGCGACAGTTTGTCGTGAATTGACCAAGAAGTTTGAAGAAGTGTCGCGTGGCACTTTGGGTGAACTCAATGATGCGTTTCAAAAGCGCCGTCTAAAAGGTGAGGTTGTGGTGCTTGTCGGACGCGCTGGAATGACCGCGATTGCGGATGAGGATATACAGATGGCATTGCAAGACGCCTTGCAAAACATGCGCATAAAGGATGCCGCCACGCTTGTCGCTGGGGCCATGGGGCTACCACGCAGGCAAGTTTATCAAAGGGCGCTTGATATGAAATCAGAACCTGATGAGGGGACAAACCCATGACGCAATCGTGCCGAACATGCTATTTCGCAGGGCTTTCCGCAGAAGAGAGCGTGGCGCAAACATATGAGCGTGCTGGCCATCAGATTGCCGCACGCCGGTGGCGTGGCACAGCAGGTGAGGTCGATTTGATTTTGCGCGATGGTGAGGGGCTGATTTTTGTTGAAGTGAAAAAAAGCCGGACCCATGCACAAGCGCGCCATAGTCTGGGGCGCAAACAGATGGCTCGCATTTATCAAACGGCAAATGAATTTTTGGCAGGTGAACCGCATGGTGAGCTAACTGATGTGCGCTTTGATGTGGCCACAGTTGATCAGTTTGGCACGGTCGATGTGTTAGAAAACGCATTTATGGATTTAGCAGCGTAAGAGATTGCACCTTGGGGCGGGCTGCGCCATGAATGGGTATGAAACCCATTCAGCGAGAGGTGCACCGTGTCACTTAAAGTTGCCATACAAATGGACCCGATTGATGCGATTGATATCGCGGCAGATAGTAGCTTTCGGATCGCTGAAGAGGCACAAAGCCGCGGGCATCGGCTCTTTTACTACACGCCTGACCAGCTCTTTTTCCGTGAAGGCCGCGTGCTTGCGCGCGGATGGCCGCTGAGTGTGCAAAGGGTTGTGGGGGATCATTTCACATTAGGTGAGATGACTGAGGTTGATCTATCTGATTTTGATGTGGTCTGGCTGCGGCAGGACCCACCGTTTGATATGGGATATATCACGACGACGCATATTCTGGATATGATCCACCCTGATACATTGGTGGTGAATGATCCGTTTTGGGTGCGGAATTATCCTGAAAAGCTGCTTGTTTTGAATTTCCCCGATCTCACGCCGCCGACGATGATCGCGCGGGACCTAGAGGCGTTGAAAGCCTTTCGTGCCGCACATGGGGATGTCATTTTGAAGCCGCTTTATGGCAACGGCGGGGCTGGTGTTTTCAAGCTCGCGCAGGGGGATGGGAACCTCGCGTCATTGCATGAGCTGTTCTCTGGCATTAACCGCGAGCCATTGATCATGCAGAAATTCCTGCCCGATGTGAGCCAAGGTGATAAGCGCGTGATCCTTGTTGATGGCGAACCTGTGGGTGCAATTAACCGCGTGCCTGCAGCAGGTGAGACACGGTCAAACATGCATGTGGGCGGCAAGCCTGAACCAATTGGTCTTTCTGAGCGTGATCGTGAGATCTGTGCGCGTATTGGGCCGTTGTTACGTGAGAAGGGGCAGATCTTCGTGGGCATTGACGTGATTGGGCAATGGCTCACTGAGATCAACGTGACTTCACCCACTGGCTTACAAGAGCTCGAAGCCTTTGATAATGTGAACGTCACATCAAAGATTTGGGAGGCGATTGAGGCAAAGCGTGCTTAGCCTTCTCGCGCGGTGATCAGACGAAAACCTGCGGCCTCAGCAATGTGATGCGCTGCAACTGTTGCAGCCCCTTCCAGATCGGCGATTGTGCGTGAGACCCGTAAAATCCGATGGTAGCCACGGGCTGATAGATGGAACCGCTCAGCGATTTTGCCTAAAATCGCGCGGCCCTCTTTGTCGGGCGCTGCGATCTCGTTTAAGAGATCGCCTTGGGCATCGGCATTTAGACCTGCGCCCACAATGTCTGCAAAGCGGTGATCTTGTATGCTGCGCGCCGCCGCGACGCGCGCCGCGACTGACGCTGTGCTCTCACCTGCGCTGGGCATATCAAGATCGGTAAAGGCGACAGGGGGCACTTCGACACGCAAATCAAATCGGTCCATCAGCGGCCCAGATATCCGGCCCATGTAATCCTCACCACAAAGCGGCGCACGGGTGCAGGCCCGGGCAGGGTCAGTGAGATAGCCACATTTGCAGGGATTTGCCGCTGCGATCAGCATAAATTTGCAAGGGTATTTCACGTGGGCATTGGCGCGTGCGATCACCACCTCACCCGTTTCAATCGGTTGCCGCAGCGTTTCGAGCACCGTGCGTGGAAATTCTGGAAATTCATCCATGAATAAAACGCCATTATGCGCCAGAGAAACTTCACCGGGTTTCGCATGACGTCCGCCGCCCACAATTGCCGCCATTGAGGCCGTGTGATGTGGTTCGCGAAATGGACGGCTGCGGTGTATGCCGCCCTCGTCTAAGAGACCGCAGAGCGAGTGGATCATCGATGTTTCAAGCGCCTCTGCTGCGGAAAGCGGTGGTAAGATGCCTAATAATCGCGACGCGAGCATGGATTTGCCAGAGCCGGGCGTGCCAATGAACATCAGATGGTGCCGCCCGGCGGCGGCGATCTCAAGCGCGCGTTTGGCGCGCTCTTGGCCCTTGACCTCGGATAAATCCCTGACAGAAGAAGCTTCACTTACTTCACCCGGCGTGGCAGGGGCGAGGATGCTTTGCCCATTGAGATGCTGAAGAAGCGCGGCCAAGGTTTGTGGCGCGATGACATTGGCGCTTGTGACCCAAGCGGCCTCAGCG
>CAKMZE010000068.1:4519-8946 GCA_929200295.1 uncultured Alphaproteobacteria bacterium | reverse complement strand
CGCAGCTATGGGGGCAAAACAACGTGCGCTCGGTTTCAGCGGCGGCCATGGCAGCAGGCAGCGCGCCAACCACAGGCACAAGGGATCCATCAAGCGAAAGCTCGCCCAGTGCAATGGTTTCAACCACATCATCAGCGGGGACCAGTTCCATCGCAGATAAGACGGATAAGGCGATAGGCAGATCGTAATGCGAGCCTGCCTTTGGCATATCCGCAGGCGAGAGGTTCACGGTGATGCGTTTTGATGGCAGCGCGATTGCCATGGCGGTGAGGGCGGCGCGCACCCGCTCCTTTGCCTCGGACACGGCTTTATCAGGCAGTCCCACGATTGAGAACGACGGCATGCCGGGAGAGATTGCGCATTGCACCTCGACCAGCTTGGCCTCAATCCCATCGAAAGCCACTGTATAGGCACGTGCAACCATTTGGTCCCCATTTCTTGCTTATGAAATGGTTAACGTGTGGGTGGTTGCTGAAAGGTTAACGCAAACGCGCAAGTCGCCCTAAGCGCCCAAACGATCACGCAAAGCATACCACGTCATTGCAAGCGCAAGAAGCGGCGCGCGTAATGTGCTGCCGCCCGGAAACCGCGATGTAGGCAGCTGCGACAGCGTGTCAAACTGCCCGGCTTGGCCCGAGATTGCCTTAGCCATTACCTTGCCTGTCATACCCGACAAAGCAACGCCATGGCCTGAAAACCCTGCACCTGAGATGATATTAGGCGCAACGCGCTGGATCGCAGGTAGCCGCGACATTGTGATCCCGAGTGTCCCGCCCCAGACATAATCAACCCGGCTGTCTTTGAGCTGCGGAAAAAGCGAGGTCATCCGGGCGATCAAAGCGGATGAGATATTGCTTGGAAAACCGATGCTATAGCTTTCACGTCCGCCAAAGAGCAGTCTTTTGTCTTCGGATAGGCGAAAGTAGTTCACCACAAACTTACTATCGGCAACCGCAATATCCTGTGCCAAAACCTGTGAGGCCAGATCACCAAGCGGTTCTGTTGCACAGATAAAGCTGTTGATTGGCATCACATGGGCTGACACCTGATCCTCGAGCAGAGGCAAATAACCGTTTCCAGCTAGGATCACATGCCGGGCTTTGACCTGGGCTTTGGGTGTGTGCAGGGTGACGGGATCGCCTTTGGTGATCTGGGTTACTTCGGTTTGTTCATAGATGTCTACCCCTGCGGTCTCGGCCATTTGGGCAAGCGCGAGCGCATAGCGCAGTGGGTGAATGTGACCTGCACCACGATCAAGGATCCCGCCCTTATAGCTGGGTGTCTTGACCAAGGCCTGCATTGCATCTCGGTCCAATGTGTCGATCAAATCATAGCCATAGGTGTCGCGTAGATAGGCGGCATCCTCCCATTCATGCTTGGCCTCGGACAGGCTATAGGCGCCATGGGCGACGCCGGGTTTGAACATGATATCTGGGTGCTGATCTGAGGCGGCGCGTATATCTGCCTTGGCCTCTTGTGAGATATCCCAAAGATGGCGGGCCGTGTCATGACCTAGGCGTTGGGCCAGCCAGCGTTGCGATTGATTATAACCAGAGCCAACCTGCCCGCCATTGCGCCCGGATGCGCCGAACCCTGCGCGATGCGCCTCAAGCACGATCACAGACAGCCCGGCCCGTGCGAGATGCAATGCTGCGTTCAGTCCGGTGTAGCCTGCGCCAACCACACAGACATCAACCATTTTATCTGCGTCCAAGGGCGCGCGCAAAGCAGGGGCATCAACCGTTGCCGCATACCAGCTATCAGGGAATTCCCCCGCGATGTCGTTACGGTAAAGCGTGGTCATAGAGCGTATGGCAGGCAAAGCGATGCAATGGCCAGACAGGCAGGTACGGTTTGAATATAGAGAATTTTGCGTGTCACTGTCACAGCGCCGTATAACCCCGCTACCCCGACACAAGTTAAGAAGAAGAGTGCAACATTCCGCGCCCAAAGAGGATCACTGATCAGCAACGCCCAGATGAGGCCTGCACCAAGAAACGCGTTATACAGCCCTTGGTTCGCGGCCATGGCCTTGGTCGGGGCGAAAAGCTTAGCAGGGAAACTGCTGAATATTTTAGGGCCGCGGCTTTCCCATGCGAACATTTCGAACCAACAAATGTAGAGGTGCAAGAGGGCAATCAGTGCGATAAGAATGTCAGTGATAAGTGCCATAAGATACCTTTCGATTGCAAAGCTTATACATTTAAGAGCAGGTGTTCGCGCTCCCATGGGCTGATGACTTGTAAGAACTCATCATATTCAGCGCGTTTGACGATCGAAAAGACTCGCGCAAAATCGTGCCCCAGCACATCATGTAATGTTGTGGCTGCATCGAATAGATCAAGGGCTCCGTAGGGGCCATCGGGTAGATCATCCTCACCTTCATAAGCCTCGCCGTGGTAACGCTTGTCCGGGCGGATGTCGTTGATAAGGCCAAGATATCCGCAGGCCAGTGATGCGGCGATGCACAGATAAGGGTTGCAATCCATCCCAGCGAGCCGGTTTTCAATCCGGCGTGCGCTGGGATCAGACACAGGGATGCGGATGCCGGTTGTGCGGTTGTCGCGCCCCCATTCAAGATTGATCGGCGCTGCATGATCACGCACATAACGGCGAAAGCTGTTGACGTATGGCGCAAGTATTCCAATCACACTTGGCAAATGCTCTTGTAAACCGCCAATGAAATGGAAGAACGCATCGGTTTCCCCGCCTTGCGGCCCGGTAAAGATGTTTTGCCCTTCTGCATTCAGCACAGAATGGTGGATATGCATCGCACTTCCCGGCTCACCCTCAATCGGTTTGGCCATGAAGGTCGCAAAGCAGTTATGTTTCAGCGCTGCCTCACGGATCAGACGTTTGAAATAAAACACCTCATCAGCGAGCTTGACCGGATCGCCATGCAGCAGGTTGATCTCAAGCTGCCCAGCGCCGCCCTCTTGGGTGATGCCGTCGATCTCAAACCCTTGGATTTCGGCGTATTCATAAATGTCGTCAATCACTGGGCCGTAATCATCTACGGCGGTCATTGAATAGGCTTGCCGCCCGGCGGCAGGCCGTCCTGTGCGGCCCATCATCGGCTCAATCGGTTTGGCCGGGTCAACATTGCGGCCAACCAGATAAAACTCCATTTCAGGGGCCACCACAGGGGTCCAGCCTTGTGCCTCATAAAGAGCGACTACACGTTTGAGCACATTGCGCGGGGCAAATTCCACCGGGTCGCCTTTTTGGTCAAAGGCATCATGGATCACCTGCAACGTTCCGTCTTCGGCCCAGGGTGCCGCTGTTGCGGTGCTCATGTCAGGTTTGAGAACCATGTCAGGCTCGGTAAAGCCATCAGGGCCTGCGGCCTCGCCCCAGCCGCCTGTGATTGTTTGAAAATAGATCGAGTTGGGCAGATGGAAATGGCTTTGCCGTTCCCATTTGGTAGCAGGAACGGCCTTGCCACGGGCGATGCCCGGGATATCCGAGATGATACATTCGACCTCGTCTAACCGATTGTTCTCAAGATAGAGACGTGCGGCTTTGGGAATATCATTGACCCAGCTCATGCGATGCTACGGCTTTTGAAAAAGGTTGCGACCTGCATGGCGAGCCTTGCGTTATCTACGGGTGCGGGCAGTTGGTCACGGGCATTTTGCACGAGCGCATCTGGCACGACCCCCTTTGCCCGGTAATCGGCGAGACCTTCAATAAAGTCTGATTGGAACTCGGGGTGTGGCTGCACGGTAAAGGCCTTTTTGCCGTAGATCAGTGCGGCATTTGTGCAAAAGTCATTACCTGCACAGACCGTCGCATCATCGGGGAGCGCGACCACCTGATCCTGATGCCATGCGTTTAATGACACAGATTGCCCGTCCCAATCATAGGTTTGCCGTCCAACCGCCCAGCCGTCTTTGAATTTTTCAACCTTACCGCCCAATGCTTGGGCGATGATCTGGTGACCAAAACAAACCCCAACAAGCGGGAGATCAGATGCATAAACATCACGGATGAAGTCTTCGAGTGGCGGAATAAACGGATGATCTTCATATGCGCCATGCTTTGAGCCGGTGATAAGCCATCCATCACAGTCTGAGACAGTGTCAGGAAACTGCATATCCACCACGTTATATACCGCAAAGGTAAAGCCGTGGCCGTCGAGGAATTTTTCAAACAGATCAGAATAATCGCCAAGCTCAGGGCGCATTTCATCCGGGGCATGACCGGTTTGCAAGATGCCGATTTTCATAAATCACCAATTTTGTTGCTCACGTATATATTAAAAGCACGCGCCATAAAGGCAAGCAAGCCTTAGACCCTTTCAAGATAGAGATCGCATAATGCCTTGGGGCTAAGATCAGCGGTTTCGCGCAGCTCTTGGCGTTTGGTCATGACCAGATTATCGATCAATATTTGGTCGAATACCCGTGCCGCGAATGCACTATTTT
>CAKMZE010000068.1:0-4509 GCA_929200295.1 uncultured Alphaproteobacteria bacterium | reverse complement strand
TGCCAGGGATTTGGGGCAGGTCCTGGCCATAAGCGCTGCCCGTGATGGGTGGTGGTGGTGTTAGCTCGCCCTCAATCCCAACAAGAGCCGACCCCAGTACGGCGGCAAGAAAGAGGTATGGGTTCACATCTCCGCCTGCGACCCGGTGTTCAAGGCGGCGTGCCGCATAGCTGCTGTCAGGCACCCTGAGGCTCGCGGTGCGGTTATCATAGGCCCAACAGATCGACGTGGGCGCATGGCTATTGGGAACGAGCCGGTCGTATGAGGTTTTATGCGGGGCAAAGATCAACGTTAGATCGGTGATCCCTGCAAGGCAGCCCGCGATTGCGTTTTGCAATAATGGCGCACCCTCAAAGCTATCATTGGCCATCACGTTGCGCCCCCCGCTATCGATCAGGGAAAAATGCGTATGCATGCCATTCCCGGCCTGATCCGCATAAGGTTTTGCTATAAAGCTCGCGGCCATGCCGTGATTGCGGGCAATGCCGCGCACGAGCATTTTAAAGAGCCACGCATCATCGGCGGCTTTTAGCGCATCTGCGACATGCTCAAGCGTGATCTCAAACTGGCCTAACCCGGCCTCTGAAATCGCAGCCTCAGCGGGGATATTCATCGCCTCACAGGCCGCATATAGATCACTGAAAAACCCATCATAGGCATCCAAGGTTTTGAGCGATAAGATCTCAGGCCCAGCGTCGCGGTGGCCTGAGCGCGGATCACGCGGGGGCTGCAACGTCGGGCCGCTGTCATCAACCAGCGTAAATTCCATTTCAGTGGCGACAACCGGGCATAAACCGCGCGCGGCATAGCGATCAACGACCTTTGCCAGCGCATGGCGGGGGTCACCCGCAAAAGGCGCACCATCCGGGGTGAACATCCAGACGGGCAAAAGCGCTGTAGGCTGCGCGAGCCACGGCATGGGGACATAACCGCGCTCTGTCGCGCGTAACGTGCCATCGGGATCGCCTGTTTCAAACACAAGCGGGCTGCCATCGATATCTGCACCCCAGATATCTAAGTTCAAAAAAGAGAGCGGGAACCGCAAACCACCACGCTCGATCTTTTCTGCAAATCGCAGTGGGATGCGTTTGCCACGGGCTTGCCCATTGAGATCAACAGCACCACAACGGATGTCACGTATGTCGGGATGTTCTTCGAGCCAACGCATCGGGTGTGATTACCTTATGATTTGGGGACGCACACGCAATTTAGGGCGGGCGTCTTGCGGCAAATGACGGTTTAGGCGTCGGTTGATCAGCCCAAACAGGCCAATGATACAGAGTGTCAGGAGAATGAAATAAAACGCTAGAATAGGGTAGGGGATAAACGGGTTGAACGTTTTATCCGCAAAGTAGTTGGCGTAATAGAGCGCATCGCCCTTTTGCTGAAACGCAGGAAACCCTGCAAAGAACACCAGCGTCGTCGCATGAAACAAAAAGATCGCCTCATTGGTATATGCGGGCCAGGCCAGCCGCAGCATCGTGGGCCAGATCACGCGCTTAAACCGCGACCAGCCTGACAGCCCATATGCATCTGCGGCCTCTGTATCCCCCTTGGGAATAGAGAGAAGCGCACCATAGAAAATCTCGGCTGAATATGCGGCGGTATTGAGGATAAGAACCGTCAGCGCGCCAAATGTTGCAGATGTCAGCGGGCTGATGATTGGGGCCACGCCTTTAAGCGACAGAAACACGAAATAGGCGAAAAAGAATTGGATAAACAGCGGAGAGCCGCGAAAGATAAAGATAAACCAAACGCTCGGTTTCTTGAGCCACCACGTATGAGAGGCTTTGCCCAATGCAATCACGGTTGCAATGCCAAAGCCAATCAGTAGTGCAAATACACCAAAGTAGATATTCCAGATCATGCCAGAGCCGATTAGCGTAAACTGCTGACACAGGGTAAAATCTGATCGTGGGAGCAGCCGCTCACCCATACCGATTGAGCGCAGGCCGTAATCCATCACGGTTGCCCAGCAGCTCATTGGGTGGCCCTTCTCTGGGCTTCTCCGGCGGCCGTTGCTTGGCCGAAACTTAATCGCGCCATTATGCGATCTAAAACGATCTCAGACACACGGGTAAAGGCGAGATAAAACACCAAGAGAGCCAGGAAATACCACATGCGCCAGTCTCCATGCGGGTAATCGGTGAACTTAGGGGTTTTTGCCCCACCCAGCTCGCGTGCCCAATAGACGATATCTTCAACACCTAACAGGAATAGAAGCGGCGTGGCTTTGATCAAGACCATCCACAAATTCGAAAGCCCCGGCAGCGCATAGACCCACATCTGCGGCACGATGATCCGCCAGAATGTCTGTCTTTGTGATAACCCATAAGCCGCCGCCGTTTCGATTTGCGGTTTCGGCACTGCCTGCATCGCACCAAAGAGCACATTAGCCGCAAAAGCCCCAAAAACAATGGCAAAGGTCAGCACAGCGAGGAAAAACCCATAGGTTTCATGCAGCCATTGCGGCGCATTCCCCAGCGGCATCTTCGCGGCAGTACAAACGACAAAATCATTGCCTTGCCAGATGGCCTCAGTCCATTCGGGGCATTTGACCTGATGGCGCACATATTCAATTGCCTGATCAAGCGCGATAACAAAGAACAAAAAGAACGCAATATCAGGGATGCCACGGACAATCGCGATGTAAGTTTTCCCAAACCACCGTAAGGGTGCAATGCGACTGCGCGCAGCGCTTGCCCCACCAAACCCAAAGGCAAGCGCCGTGGGTGCGGTGATCGCCAGCAACAACAACACCGTGCCCACAGCCGTATAAAGCCCCATGTGCTTATTTGTCGTCAGATAGCAGGCCAGCCAAGAGCCCCTGTCTAATGTGGTCGGATCAGTGCAGAATTGAAAAATGACGGCTCTCCCTTATGCAACCATTCTCGCAGCGAGGCGGGCTTGTCAATTAGTGTTGGTGATGATGTGATCGGGTATCACCTGAGGGAAAGCAAAGGGGCGCAAGTGGCACAAAAGATCATCATCATTGGCGCAGGCATTATCGGAAGCACAGCGGCCTATCAGCTGCAAAAGTGTGGTGCCTCTGTGACGGTTGTGGATGCCGGGATGGCGCGTGCCACGGATGCCTCATTTGGCTGGATCAACGCGAGCTTTTTTCTCAACGCGGATCATTTCCGTCTCCGTGCTGAGGGGATCGCGGCCTATCAACGCTTGGCGCAATCCTTGTCCATTCCTCTGCGGCGCGCAGGATGTTTGATGTGGGATCTATCAGGCGATGCTTTGCGCCAATGCCATGATCAACTGCACGATTTCGGCTATAAAGTCCAAGCGCTGGACGCCAAAGGGTTCCATGCATATGAGCCATCTGTTTCCGCGCCGCCGGATCAAAGCCTGCGCTTTTCTGAAGAAGCCGTCGCAAACCCAACATTACTGACACACACGCTGCTTGCAGCCGCACAGGCGCTGGGCGCACAGGTAATTGGCGGCGTGCGGGTGAGCGGGGTCGATTGGCAAGCGAATGGCGGTGTGCAGGTCGCAACCGATGCTGGGGATATGACAGCCGATGCGGTCTTGCTTGCGGCGGGCACAGGCAGTGCAAAGCTTTGCGAAAGCCTTGATATCCCTTTACCAATGCTCAAACGCCCGGCCTATGTTGTTGAGACCAATCCCTTGCCGCCATTTTTGGATCACGTGCTGGCCTCACCGATTGGTGAGATCAGACAAAGACGCGATGGTCGTCTGATCATTCCGGCAGCAGTTTCTCATCAAGCCGATGATACAGATCATTTGACGCAAAGCGCCGCTGCGGCCGCAGATGCAACGATAGACCGGGCCAGAACCTTGTTTTCAAATGAGGATATCCATTGGTCACAGGTTTTACGGGCCGACCGCCCCGTGCCTGCAGATGAACTGCCAGTCATAGGCTACGCGCAAGAGGGGCTCTATGTCGCGGTCATGCATTCGGGCCTCACGCTCGCTGCCATCACGGCAGAGCTTATGGCCATAGAAATGCTCTCAGGCCCAACAAATCAAACCAACACCCTCTTGGCATCATTCCGCCCTGATCGTTTTAGAGGCAAATAAGAAGGAGGTCCAAAACACATGAGACCAACACCCAAAGAAGATGATAAGACGTGGACATTTATTGTGGACTATGAAGGCGGCACCTATAAGAGCCAATTTACAGCGCTGAGTATTTTGGACGCAATTCAACAGTATAACTGTGCGGACCCTTCAGGTATTGGATTGGTTCCAATATCGATGTTCAAGAATGATTTGCCGGTTCCTGTCAATGGTATGGTTTCTGTTTGGGCTACAAGCGGGTTCGCTAAGGAGAATGACAACTCGTTCCATGTGACTATTGTAAAAACAGAGAGGTAGGGATCATCAGCTTGTCGGTAAACGTGATTCTGGAACGTTAACTGCGTCACGGCGAGTATGCTGCATAATCAACTAGGCAGTACACCCATTAATTTCTGTTCAAACATATGATCTTGTGATTCAATTCCTGCAAAACAATAAGTGGGAGTAGGTGAATGTCGC
>CAKMZE010000067.1:4928-14311 GCA_929200295.1 uncultured Alphaproteobacteria bacterium | reverse complement strand
GGTTTAGACCGAAGCTTCACAAACTCGGTTTCCAAAATACAAGGCGCGATTGCATGGCTAAAGACGTTGCTGAAAAACAATCCCCTGAGCATGTTGCCATCATTATGGATGGCAATGGCAGATGGGCGCAACAGCGCGGCCGTCCGCGGCTGTTTGGTCATCATGCTGGTGCAAAGCGTGTCCGAGAAATCGTCAGCGCCTGTCCTGAAATTGGCGTAAAGTACGTGACAATCTTTGCCTTTTCGACTGAAAATTGGAAACGCACCCAAACTGAGGTCGCGGGCCTCATGCGTCTGTTTCAGCGCTATATCCAACGTGAAGCGCAAGATTTGCTAGATAATGGCGTTTGTGTCCGTTTCATCGGGGACCGTGTCAAGCTGGATAGTAAGCTCGTCACGATGATGGATAATCTTGAGCTTTCAACCGCGCATAATACCCGTGTTCATCTCACGATTGCCCTGAATTACGGCGGCCGTGACGAGGTCACGCGTGCCGCACAAAGGCTCGCCTATGAGGTCGAGCAGGGGCGCCTGAGCTACAAAGACGTTGATGCTGAAACGCTTGCAAAGTTTCTCGATACGCATGTTTTGCCTGATCCTGATCTTGTCATCCGCACAAGTGGTGAGGCGCGCATCTCGAACTTTCTACTCTGGCAATCCGCTTATGCCGAATATGAATTTGTCGATACGCTTTGGCCCGACTTCACCGCTGAGGAGTTTGCCGAGATTGTCGCACGCTTTGGGACGCGCGAACGCCGATTTGGCGCCGTTGCGGTCTAAACCTGATGCCTAAAACTGATACAGCACGCTGGGGTGATCTGAAGGCGCGGCTCTTGTCTGCGCTTGTGATGGTCGTCTTAGGGTGCTTTGGGGTTATTGCCGGCGGCATCTGGTTCCAAATGCTTGTTGTTTTCGCCTGTGCTGTGATGGTCTGGGAGCTGTGGATGATGATCCACCCCAAGGCACCAAGCGCGGGTATGCTGATCGCCGTCGTACTAGCCACAGTTATGTCAGCCGTTTTCGCAAATAGCCAAGACTATCTTATATGCACGTTATTATTGGCAATTCCTATTCTTGCAGCAACGCAATTGCCCAAAGAGCGCGGGATATTCATCGTTTTTGCCATCGCTATTCTTACCGCTGGCTGGAGCTTGGTTGAACTGCGCAATGGTGCGGGGCTGATGTGGGTACTTTGGCTCATTGGTGTGGTCGTGGCGACGGATATCGCGGGCTATTTCGGTGGGCGTATGATCGGCGGTCCTAAATTTTGGCCCGCAATTAGCCCCAAGAAGACATGGAGCGGGACAATCGCAGGATGGATCGCTGCGGCATGTGTAGCCCTTATCTTAATCGCGATGACTGAGGCGAGCAGCGCATTAATCCTCATATCCATAGCTCTCAGCTTTGCGGGACAAATGGGCGACATTGCACAAAGCGCCATCAAGCGCCGCGTGGGGATCAAAGACAGCTCTGATCTGATACCTGGGCATGGTGGGCTTTTTGATCGCTTTGATGCGCTCTTGGCCGCAGCATTGTGCCTATTTCTGCTCCAGATGTATTATCCGCTACAAGGGATCAGCTTTTGAAACGGGTGACGATCCTTGGCGCAACAGGATCAATTGGCCAAAATACGATTGATTTGATCAAACGCGCGCCTGACGACCATGACGTCGTGGCCTTAACTGGCGGTCGCAATGTAGCGCTATTGGCCCAGGATGCGATTGATCTCAATGCACAAATCGCTGTGACCTGTTATGACGATTGCGCCGGTGAGTTGCGCGATCTCTTGTCTCATACAGATATTGAGACAGCATCAGGTGAGGCCGCAATCATTGAAGCGGCATCGCACCCCTGTGATTGGACGATGTCGGCTATTGTGGGTGCGGCTGGGTTAAAACCGGGCATCGCGGCACTTGCGCATGGGGGGATACTCGCGCTCGCGAACAAGGAATCCCTTGTCACTGCGGGGCCTATATTATTGGAAACCGCGAAAACCTATGGTGCAACGGTTCTGCCTGTGGACAGCGAACACTCAGCCGTGTTTCAGGCGCTCGTGGGCGAGGATATCAACAGCGTTGAACGGATTATCATCACCGCTTCAGGTGGTGCGTTTCGTGATTGGCCAATCGCAGATTTGGCAAAGGCCACTGTGGCCGAGGCCACATCGCACCCCATATGGAATATGGGGCAACGGATCACAATTGATAGCGCCTCGATGTTCAACAAGGGCATGGAACTGATAGAAACTAAAGAATTTTTTGGTGTTTCCTCAAGCCATATCGATGCCGTTCTACACCCTGAAAGCACTGTACATGCGATGGTGGCGTTTCATGACGGCTGTTTGATGGCCCATATGGGCGCGCCCGATATGCGCCACGCCATTGGATATGCTTTACATTGGCCCAAACGCGAGGCTCTGCCTCTTAAGCGTTTGGATTTCACACAAGACCAATCACTCACATTCCGCCCGATTGATGTGGCCCGCTATCCCGCGATTTCATTAGCACGTACCGTCATGGAAGAGGGCGGTTTTGCTGGTACGATCTATAACGCCGCCAAAGAAACGGCCCTAGATGGGTTTATTGCAGGTAAAATTGGGTTTCTTGATATGGCGCGTGTGGTAGACATGACCTTGACCAAAATATTAGCCGATCACAGTCTGCAAAATGCCCCATTTACTCTCGATACAGTCTTCGACACAGATCACCGCGCGCGCATCGAAGCCGCTCAGGCCCTTTATTCATTAGGATAACACAGTGGAACTTGCTCAGATCTTTTCAGCACTTGGCAATACAGCATTTACGTTGTTTTTCTTTGTCTTGGCGCTCTCCGTTATCGTCGCGATCCATGAATATGGGCATTACATAGTTGGCCGTTGGTCTGGCATACATGCCGAGGTTTTTTCCATCGGCTTTGGCCCCATCATCGGAAGCCGGGTTGATCGCCATGGCACGCGTTGGCAAATTGCGCTTTACCCGTTTGGGGGATACGTCAAGTTTCTAGGTGACGCGAATGCAGCGAGTGTCGGTACTGACGACGATGCGGTTGTCATCGATCCACGGCGTACAATGCATGGCGCACCGCTTTGGGCGCGCACCGCCACTGTCGCAGCAGGCCCTGTGTTCAATTTCATTTTAGCAATCGCTATTTTTGCAGGCTATATCATGTATGAGGGAACACCGCGTGACCCCCTCACATTTGATAAGGCCCATAGCATTCCAGCTGGTGCACAAGATCAATTTACACATGGTCTGCAAAAGGGTGATGAGATCATCACCATCGGAGGCTTTCCAGTTCGGACTGAAGCAGACGAGCCAAGTGCGATTTCCCAACTGCCTGACGTTTCGCGCGTCACATATGGCATAAGGCGAGATGGCAATGAGATTGAGGTCGAAGGGCCGTATCCTATTATTCCATTAGTATCCTCAATCCAGCCAAGGTCGGCTGCCGATGATGCAGGGTTGCGCGTTGGCGATCTGGTCAGGGCCATTGACGGAAATCCAGTCACGGCATTTCATGAAATCGTCGCCGCCAAAGATGCCGTTGGCGAGGGCGTTATGTCACTCCTTATTTTACGGGGTGATGAAGAGCTGACGATCGAAGTTGCGCCGCGTCCAGTTGATATCCCCAATGCAGAAGGGCAATTTGAAACTCTCTATCTGATTGGTGTCACCGGTGAACTTTTCTTTGATACAGCAACAGAGCCTGTTGGGCTTTGGACAGCGTTAAAGCAAGGCTCTCGCCAGCTTTGGTGGCGGATTACGACGTCTCTGAATGGTCTCTGGCAGATCCTGTCTGGTGCGATCTCGAGCTGCAATATTTCAGGGCCTGTCGGGATAGCACAAGCTTCGGCATCCATGGCAAGCCAAGGCACGGATAGCTTTGTTCTCTTTATCGGGATGCTATCGGCGGCTGTGGGATTGCTAAACCTTTTCCCAATACCGATGCTCGATGGTGGGCATCTGGTGTTTTATGCCTATGAGGCGGTCGCCCGTAAGAAACCGTCTGACCGTGCTTTGCGCATCCTCATGGGTGTTGGGATCATGATGATTGGTAGTTTGATGATCTTTGCAATTTTAAATGATCTTATTCTCTGCCCATAACATACAACACAAATATTAACCATTATCGCCATCTTTGCGCCACATTTCCCAGATTTACGGTTTTTGGGTAATGAGGTTTTGAGAAATGCATACAATAGCACAGAGTTATCGTAGCTTATCCTTTTTGTTTACGATCAACTGGGATCGGCTTGTAACAACGGCTGTGATTATCGGCTCACTTTACGTGAGCACGTTTATCATCCTGTCCTAAGTTATTTTCCACATTATGATAATTTGCTATGAACCGCCGATTTCGGCGGTTCTTGCTTTTGACTTCCGCATAATCTGATTATATTCCCGTTACCAACGGGGATGTGAAGCGGATTAATAATATGGCCAAAAAATCAGGCACATTAAGCTATTGGAACAAACCGCAGTGGCGCGTTTTTACAATTGCTACATTTATGATAATTATCAGCGGCTTAATGCACAGCGCTGCGGCACAAACGTTTCAGTTTTCTGCTGTAAATATCACGGGAAACCAGCGGGTTGAGAACGGGACAATCCTGTCTTTTGCGGGAATCAGCCGTAATGAACCGACCAGTGCGGGTGAGCTGAACGATGCGGCACAACGCATTCGGGCAAGCGGGCTCTTTCAATCTGTTGATGTCACGCCAAACGGCCGCACGCTCAACATCACTGTTGTTGAGTATCCCACAATTAACCGCATCAACATCGAAGGAAACAGCGATGTTAGCGATGCCCGTCTTCTTGATGTTGTGACATCCCAGCCAAGACGCGTGTTCAACCCAACCCAGGCAGAGCGCGATGCAGCCGCTATTTCTGAGATCTATGCAAACCAAGGCCGTATTAACGCGCAGGTAACACCGCAAATCATCCAACGATCTGAAAACCGGGTCGATTTGGTCTTTGTTGTCGATGAGGCCGGCGTGACTGAGATTGAGCGGATCAGCTTTGTCGGCAACCGTACTTATTCTGAATGGCGCCTGCGCCGTGTTTTGGAAACAAAACAAGCCGGTATTTTGCGCAGCATCATCACCCGCGATACCTTTGCCGAAGATCGCATTGCCTTTGACCAACAAGTCCTCAGCGATTTTTACAAATCCCGCGGCTATGCGGATTTTGTTGTCAAAAACGTCGATGTGTCTTTGACGCGCGAGCGCGATGCGTACCTTGTGACATTCAATGTCCAAGAGGGTCAGCGCTTTACCTTTGGAGATGTCACGCTGACCAGCACAGTTGAGGGCACCGATATTCCACTGTTTCGGTCTGCGCTGCGCACTGACACAGGTGACACCTATAATCCAACAGTAATTGAAACCGATATTGAACGATTGGAACGTCTCGCTATTCAACAGGGTCTGCGGTTTGTCAAAATTGAACCACGTATCACACGCGATGACCGCAACTTGCGTTTGAATGTTGAATACGCGCTAGTGCCGGGACCAAAGATCTTTGTTGAGCGCATTGATATTGAGGGCAATAGCACAACGCTTGATCGTGTTGTCCGCAATCAATTCCGCGTCGTAGAAGGTGACCCGTTTAATCCACGCGAAATCCGCCAAAGTGCTGAGCGTATTCGTGCACTTGGCTTTTTTGCTGATGCACAGGTTAATGCACGACAGGGGACATCTTCTGATCAGGTGATCATCGATGTTGATGTTGTTGAGCAATCAACAGGGTCACTGTCATTCGGTGCGAACTTTAACACCGACGTCGGTTTGGGATTAATCGCAAGCTACAAGGAGCGCAATTTCTTGGGCCGTGGTCAGACGCTAAGCTTTGAACTGTCCACAGCCGAAACCAACCGCGTACTTGATTTCACATTCTCTGAGCCTCAGTTTTTGGATCGCGATCTGCGCTTTGGGCTTAACCTGTCATACCGTCTGACAGATAATGAAAACGCGCTCTATGATACGGAAACATTCCGGCTTAGCCCGTCGTTTAATTTCCCTGTATCAGAAAACGGGCGGTTATCGCTGTTTTACACGGCCGAATTTACCGATCTCTTTGATGTCTCATCAAACGCAAGCAACGTGATCCAACAAGAAGCCACGGCAGGTGGTATTTGGACCAATGCTGTAGGCTATACCTATACCTACGACACGCGGCGTACGGGGCTTGATCCGAACGCTGGTATCTTGTTGCGTTTCGGTCAGGAGTTCGGTTTTGGCGATAACGACTTTATCAAAACATCTGCGTTAATCTCGGCGGAAAACAAAGTGCTGAACGAAGAGGTCACCTTGCGTGCAACGCTCGAAGGTGGGATTTTGGATTATGCTGGTAACGACAGCCGCGTGACGGACCGTCACTTTATGGGCAGCCGCATTATGCGCGGGTTTGAACCCGGCGGGATTGGCCCACGTGATGCCGCAACGGATGATGCATTGGGCGGTAATGCCTTTGCAGTGGCGCGGTTAGAGGCCGAGTTCCCGCTCGGCCTACCAGAGGAATATGGCATTTCCGGCGGTGTTTTTGTTGATTACGGGTCAGTTTGGGATGTCGGCAATACATTTGGTGAAGACGTGATCTATAATGATTTCACGCCACGTACAGTTGCTGGTGTATCGCTCTTTTGGAAAACGCCATTAGGTCCACTGCGGTTCAACTTTACCGAAGCTTTGGACAGCGAAACGTTTGATAACCCCAAGTGGTTTGATATCACGATCTCGACTGGGTTCTGATGCGCGCGCTTATTGCACTTTTGATTTGCTTTGCTCAGCCAATCATAGCGCAAGAAGCGCCGCGCCAACAAATACAACGCCAATCATCGGTCCTAATTATCGACAACGAAGACGTGTTTACCAAAACACTCTTTGGACAGCGGCTATTGTCTGATCTTGATGCCGAGGCACGGTTGATCCAATCCGAAAACCAACGGATTATCGCAGATCTTTTGGCCGAAGAAAGCGCATTGACGCAGCAGCGCCCGACGATGGATGCCGAAGAATTTCGTGCTGCTGCCGCCGCATTTGATGCAAAGGCCCAAGCATTTCGACAAGAGCGCGATGCTGCAAAGACAGCCCTGCGCAGCAAAAGTTCATCCGCGCGAACTGAATTCTTGCAACGTGTGACTCCGATCATTGCTCGTTTGATGATCGAACGGGGCGCATCTGTGGTCATAGACCGTACACAGAAATCGGTCTTTCTCAACATCGACACCGTCGATATCACTGCGGATGCAATCATACTGATTGACCGCATGATTGGTGAGGGGAATGCCCCACCAGCAGACCCGAGCCCATCCGTGCGAGACGGTGGTACGGAAAATACACCAAGCACCGATAACTAGGGCCGCTTGCCCATGCCTGCGCAAATTGCTAATCAATTGTGACAGGGATGACCTAGCAATACCGGACTAGCTCACCATACAAACAAGGAAGATGCGATGTCCGATACTGTGACACAAACAACTGCGGATATTGACCTTATCCAGCGTATTTTACCGCACCGTTACCCGTTCCTACTGGTTGACCGTGTACGTGACATTGATGGCGTGCAATCTGCTGTCGGTATTAAAAACGTCTCAATGAACGAACCCCATTTCCAAGGGCATTTCCCGGGCAATCCGATCATGCCAGGCGTCACCATTGTTGAGGCAATGGCACAAACAGCGGCTGTGATGGTTGGCACGACGATGAACCTCGTTGATGGTAATATGCTGATTTATTTCATGGCCATTGATGGCTGTAAGTTCCGGCGCAAGGTTGTGCCCGGTGACCAGCTCTTGATGCATGTGGAGACTGTGCGCGGCAAACCGGGCGGAAAGGTCTGGAAATTCAAGGGCGTTGCCACGGTTGATGGTGATATGGCGGCAGAAGCCTCATTCACGGCGATGATGGATTTGCAAGAGTGAGCGATATCCATCCCTCAGCCATCATTTCAGATGGCGCTGTGCTCGGGCAGGGGTGCAAAGTTGGACCGTTCTGCGTGATTGGCCCTGATGTGGTGCTTGGCGCAAATGTCACCATAAAAAGCCATGTGGTGATTGATGGCGATACGCAGATTGGGGAGGGCAGCACCGTCTACGCCTTTGCTGTGATCGGCGAAATTCCACAAGATCTCAAGTTCGATGGTGAAAAGACGCGGTTACGCATTGGCAAGAACACCCGCATTCGTGAACACGTCACAATCAATACCGGCACAAAGGGCGGCGGCGGCGAAACCCGCATTGGCGATGATTGCTTGCTGATGGCAGGCAGTCATATCGCCCATGATGCGCAGCTGGGTAACCGGGTAATTATTGTTAACTCGACCGCAATCGCGGGCCATTGTATTATCGAAGACGACGTCATCGTTGGCGGCTTATGCGGTGTCCATCAGTTTGTGCGGATCGGGCAGGGTGCAATCATTGGCGCGCTCTCGATGGTGACAAACGATGTCGTGCCTTATGGGCTGGTTATGGGCCCTCGGGGTGAGCTTGATGGTCTGAACATCGTCGGGCTTAAACGCGCAGGCGTTGACCGCGCTGATATCACCGCCTTGCGTGCTGCCCTGCAAGCGCTCAAAGACGGCGAGGGGACATTCCACGACCGTGCTGAGCGGATCAAGGCAGAAAGCGACAGTGCTTATGTTCAGCAAATGGTCGATTTCATTTTTGGGGAAAGCGACCGGGGCTTTCTCACGCCGAAATAATGCTCGCGCTCATTGCAGGCACGGGCGGGCTACCTAGCGCGCTGTTAGAGCGGCTCCAAACCCCGCCTTTGGTCTGCGCAATGATGGGGTTTCAACCTGATATCCCGGTCGATCTGCATTTCCGTATAGAGCATTTGGGATCTTTCCTAAAACAATTACAAGAACGCGGCATCACTGAGCTTTGTCTTGCTGGTGCCGTGCGCAGACCGCAGGTTGACCCAGCAGAAATTGATCCTGAGACCCTGCCGCTTGTGCCGCAGATACAACAAGCGATTGCCCAAGGTGATGATGGGGCATTGCGTATCATTATGCGCGTGATCGAGGATCATGGCATCACTCTCAAAGCCGCACATGAGATCGCGCCTGATTTATTACCCCCATCCGGGGTTTTGACACAGGCTCAACCGAGTACAGCCCATAAGAACGATGCAGACACAGCCGAATCCTGTCTTTCCGAAATGGGGAAACGTGATCAGGGTCAGGCCTGCCTTGTCAAAGATGGGCAGGTCATCGCCCAAGAAACGCAAGACGGAACCGATGCGATGATCGCTGCATTTGGGTGCACAGGTGCTGCACTCTTTAAAGCGCCAAAACCTGAGCAAGATCGCCGTGCTGATCTGCCTGTGATCGGTCCAAACACTGTAAAGGCTGCGATATCCGCCGGGTTATCAGGCCTGATTATCGA